>JAICIG010000015.1 GCA_025924495.1 Pirellulales bacterium
AAATCGTCTCCGGGGGCAATGACAATGTCGTGAAGCAATGGACGGCGGCAGACGGCAAGGAAGTTCGCACCCTAGCGGGCCACACGGGACCCGTGACCGCGCTAATCGTGCTGGCGCCGGCAGGGCAAATCGTATCGGCATCAGCCGATGGCAGCGTGCGCTTTTGGAATTTGGCCGATGGCGCGGCAATTCGCAGCATCGCGCACGGTGCGCCGGTCGTTTCGCTGGCGGCCAGCGCGGATGGCGCCACGCTCGCTTCGTCGGGCGCCGACAACAGCGTCAAGCTCTGGAAAGCGGCCGATGGCTCGGCGGCGGGCGTTTTGCCGGCTCAGGCCGCCGCCGTCGCCGGCCTGTCGTTCAGCGCCAACGGCCAGCGGTTGGCTGCCGCTTCGGCCGATGGCTGGGTGCGAGTCTGGGATCTCGCCGGACAAAACCTGCAATCGTTTGCCACGCCAGGCGTGGCAGCGACTTCGGTTGCCTTCGCCCCCGACCAGAAGACCCTGGTCGCTGGCGGCGCCGACAATCAGGCGCGGATTCATCAACTGGCAATTGTGCAAGTCATTCCTGCGCATCCCGGCGGCGCGGCGAGCGTCTGCTGGTCGTCCAACGGCGCTCAGTTGCTGAGCGGCGGCGCCGATAAGGTTGCTCGGCTCTGGAATGCGGCCGATGGCAAACCCGTTCGTGATTTTGCCGGACATGCCGCGGCGATCACTAGCGTAACCATGACCAAAGATAGCGCGAAAGCGATTGCCTCTGCGGCCGACGGCGCCGTACGAATCTGGGCGCTTGCGGCGCAGCCAGGCACGAAAGAAGCTGAGCCAATAATACTAGCCCATCCGAAATCGGTCCGCAGCCTTTCCGCCAGCGCTGACAATCTCAAATTAGCGACTGCCTGCGAAGACAATCTCGTGCGCGTTTGGGATTTGACGGCAGGAGGCTTGCTTGAACAGTTTGCCGGCCATGCCGCGGCGCCGCTGAGCGTGGCCTTCGCGGGCAACAACAAAACGCTTGCCTCGACCGGCGCCGATAAGACATTGCGCACGTGGAGCCTGTCATCGATTCGAGTCATCTCCGCGCATGCCAGTCCGGCCCGCGATCTCGTGTTCACCGCCGACGGCTCCTTCATCGCGACGGGCGGCGACGACAAGCTGGTCAAACTCTGGGACGGCAATGGCAAGTTAGTTCGACAGTTCGAGGGCAGCCAAGGACCAATATCTTCCGTAGCCATCCGCAATGACTCGGCGCAGCTCGCCGCCGGCGGGGCCGACCAGAAGCTGAGGTTGTATACGCTGGGCGACGCCAAGTTGCTGCGCACCATCGACACGCCCGCCGCCATTCAGGCGGTCGCGTTCAGCCCTGACAATCAGCAAGTCGCCGCCGCCGGCGCCGACAACCACCTGCGCGTGTTCAACCCGGCCGACGGCAAATCGATCGACGAGTTCATCGGCGTAGCGCCTGTCGCCTGCATTGCCTACGCCCCTGACAACCTGACGCTGGCCAGCGGCGGCGGCAATCATAGCGTCAAGTTGTGGCTACATACGGCTTCTCTGCCAATCAAGAATTTCGGCGGTCACGCCGCGCCGATCTATTCCGTTGTATTCAGTCCGGACGGCAAGTCGATCGCCTCGGCGAGCGCCGATCAGACGATCCGCTTTTGGGACATTGCCTCAGGCGGACAGCTCAGACAACTCTCCGGCCATCAAGGATCGATCTACAGCATTGATTACAGCCCCGACGGCAATATGCTGGTTTCGGTCGGCGCCGACGCCACGGCCCGGCTGTGGGCGGTTGCCAGCGGGCAGGAACTGAAACGCTTCGCAGGCATCGACGCTCCACTCTATTCGTCAGCATTCAGCCCTAACGGCGCCTTGGTCGCCGCCGGAGGCTTGGCCAAGACCGTCTATCTCTGGGACGTGGGTTCAGGCCAATTAAAGCTCTCGCTCACCGGCCATAGCGACCACGTCTATCGCGTGGTTTTCAATCCGGCGGGCACGCGGCTGATGTCGACGGGCTACACCGGCAACGTCTTTGTCTGGGATGTCGCCAGCGGCAAGCAGCTCTTCACGACCAAGCTCCCGTCGTCCGCCAACTTTGCCGTTTACTCGCCCGACGGCACAAGGGCTCTTGTTTCATGTGCGGACGGCAATGCGTACTTCGTCGATTTGCCGGCGGAAGCGAGGTAATGGTTTAGAGGTTGGAGTCCAAGACGCTCAACGCGGCGTCTGCCGTGCCTGATGCCCCATACGCGATCTAACCGCTAGCCGTCTTCTTTCGTCCTGCGTAATCGATCGCGCACACGATCAACCCTACCGCCAACAGCCCGAATGCCACGCGAGGCGCCGGCGATCCGTTGTCATAGGCCCACTTTCCGCTGGCATACAACATGAAGATGCAGCCGCCCGCAAAAACCAGCGGCGAGAGCGGATAAAGGGGCGCCCGATGGGGACGCGGCATGGTCGGCTGACGATAACGCAATACAATCACCGACAGCGCCACGAGCAACAAGAAGGTCCAAAACAGCGGCAGCGTGTAATCGACCATCCGGTTGAAGTCGCCGGCCTCGGCCTTGCCGATCATGAACTCGAAGCCCAGCACGACGACCAGCGCAATCAGCCCTTGTGCGGCGAGCGACCAGGCGGGCGTGCCCAGCCGAGGGCTCCAGCGGCCCATTAGCGCAAACAGCCGGTGTTCTTTGCCCATCGCGTAGTAGATGCGGCCGCCGGTGAAGATCATGCCGTTGACCGCCCCCAGCGCGGAAATGGCAACGAGAGCGCTCACCGCTTTGCCGCCCCAATCGCCGAGCGCCAGCCGCGACACATCGGCGGCGACCGCGGGCGCCTGCCGCAGGCCGTCGAGCCCCAGCGCGTGCAGAAACGCTGCGTTGACCAGCACGTAAATGGTCGTCACGGCGAGCGTGCCGAGCATCAACGCTCGGAAGATGTTCTTTTCCGGGTTTCGCACTTCGGCGCTGACATAGGCCATGTCGTTCCAACCGCCGTAGGCGTACAGAATCAGGATCATCGCCAGGCCCCAATTGGTCGACGCCGGGGCTGACGGCGCCGGAACGTCAGGCGCCGAATGCGTGAACCCGATCGCAATCACGGCCAGCAGGCCGACGATTTTGGCTGTCGAAAGGAAATTCTGCGTCCATTTGCCGGTGGAAACGCCTGCCACATTGATCGAGCTCAGCGCGGCAATCGCTCCCGACGCATAGATCACCGAAGCATGTGGCCCGAGCGGGAAAATCTGGTTGGCATAATCGGCGAAAATAAACGCCAGCGAGCCGATCGATCCCGGCCGCACCACCCACAACTCACACCAGGCGAACAGCAGCCCCATCGGCCGTCCATAGGCCCGCGAGAGAAAAATGTAGTCGCCCCCTTCCGCCGGAAACATCGTGGCCAATTCCGCATAGCAGAGCGAGCCGACCAGGGCGAAGGCGCCGCCGGCCAACCACACCCCCAGCACGGCCAGTGAACTCGGCACGCTGCTCGCGATCAGCGGCGAGGCCTTGTACATGCCGGCCCCGATGATGATGCCGATGATTATCGATGTCGAGTCAAACAGCGTGAGCTGCCGTTTCGGCGCGGCGTTCGGAACGGAATGATCGTCGGTCATTAAGGCTCGGCGGCGAAGATGGATTACTTGAAGAACCGGGCCGCCACGATGCGAAAGTCATCATGGATTTCCGGCAGGACAAGCGCATCATCGGCCGTCAGAACGCTTGGCGGAGCGCTGGGCCGATAAACTTGCATTGTTTGCGTATCGGGATCGACGACCGTTACCGCAAGCACGCCTGCCTTTAAGTACTCCGCCGCCTTAGCAAGCAACTCCGGCCAGGAATCGCTCGGCGAGCGGACCTCGAATACGACTTCGGGAGGCGCCATTGCGTAACCGCGCGGCGCGGCGCCACGTGGCAATCGAGCGAAGCTGTAATAAGCGACATCGGCGCCTCGCACCGTGTCTGGATCGCGCTCGGTGATGATGCCCGCGTCATTTGAGATTGCCCGACCTAATTCGCGATCTTCAAGAAAGCCCGATAAGAGATATGCGATACGTGCGCAAACCTCTCCATGGCGGACGCCTGGCATGTTCATTGTGATAACCGCCCCTCGAATCAATTCCGCCGGCCGCCCTGGATCAGGCAGTTTGTAGAATTCCTCGGCCGTCAGCAGATCGGTTGTCGTCGCCATACATCTAGTCTAGCCAATGAATCGGAGCTTGGACACGTCGTTACCAATCCCCTACTGCGCCATCCGCATAGAACGAGCGCTGCAGTAGTTCCTGCTCAAATGGATGCTTTTTGACCTCGGCTTCGTTGATTTCAATTCCCAGGCCCGGCCGATCGCCTGGCCTCACGATTCTTCCTTGCGGTTCAACGACGAATCCTTCCTGCACGACGTCATTTCGCCAGGGGACGTCGAGGTGCACGGCCTCGCAGATGATGTAGCACGGCGTAGCAAAGCCCAGTTCGAGCGAGGCAGCGGTGCTGACAGGCCCCTGCGGATTGTGCGGAGCCAGGGCCAGGCGATAAGCCTCGGCCATGCCGGCGATCCGCCGCGCTTCGCTGAGGCCGCCGCAATGCGTGATATCGGGCTGTAGAACGCTGCAGGCCTGCTGCTCTAAAAACGGCCGGAAAGCATGCTGGCCGATGAGCCGTTCGCCCGTGGCGATTGGCGTCGCCACCGCCCGCTGAATGTCGGCAATGCCCTCGACGCTTTCGGGCCAACACGGCTCTTCGAACCAGTACAGTCCATATGGCTCGAGCGCCTTGGCGAACATCAAGCCCATCCGGGGCGACGGCCGCGCATGGCAATCGACCATGATATCGATCGAATCTCCGACCGCCTCGCGCATGGCGCGAACGCAGGCCTCGGCGTATTTGATCGGACGCAAACCTTCGATCGGCGCCGTCTCGGGCACGGCCATCGACTTGAACGCAGTAAAGCCGTCGGCGACCGCCCTGGCGGCCAGTTCGGCAAAGCGTCCGGCATCGGCGGGCGTCGTCTCATAAAAGTCTTCCATCTTGCCGCCGCCCAGATGGCAATAAGTTCGCACATAATCGCGCACCGGCCCGCCCCACAGCTTGTGGCAGGGCACGCCGTGAATTCTTCCCAGAATGTCCCACAGGGCGATGTCGATGCCGCTAATCGCCGTGGCCCGAACCACGCCATTACCATGCCAGAAATGCTGGCGATACATCATCTGCCACAGGTACTCGATCCGCGTCGGATCTTCGCCGACAATCAACTGTGCCACATCCTCGATGGCGCCCACGACGGCGCGCGTGTGCCACTCGAGCGTCGCCTCGCCCCAGCCCCATAACCCCGGCTGATCGGTGAGCACCTTGACGAAGATCCAGTTCCGCATGCGTGCATGGCAGACGTGCGTTTCGACCGCGGTAATTTTCATGGCGCCGAATCCCAATGAAATCTATCAGCCCAACTTGCTTGCCAAGTTGACACCGGACTAGCGTGGTAGTCAACTGAAGCCGAAACAAGGTCGGAGTTCGGAGCGCGGAGTGAGGAGCGAAAGGCAATCGCCGCGCGACTCCTCTTATGTTCCACGCTCCGAATTCCGCACTATGCACTTGGTTTGCCCAGAGACTTCCCATGACGATCGTTCTCGATGGCGTCGTGCCGATCATCCCGACGCCGTTTACCGCCGATGAGGAAATCGACTTCGAGGCGCTCGGCGCTTGCGTGCGATTCGCTGCTCGCAGCCGGCTCGCGGCGGTTTGCCTGCCCGCGTATGCGAGCGAGTTCTATAAGCTGACCGATGCTGAGCGGCGGCAAGTGGTGGAAGCTGCGATCAAAGCGGCGGGAGATTCAATTGCCGTCGTGGCTCAGGCAAATCATCCCTCGGCGCGAGTCGCCGCGCGAATTGCCCAGGAGTATGAAAAGCTGGGCGCTTCGGTCATCTCCTTCGCCTTGCCGCGCATCTTTCCACTCCAAGAAGACGATCTGCTCAATTATGCCCGCGTTATCTGCAATGCCGTCAAGCTGCCTGTGCTGATCCAGGACTTTAATCCCGGCGGTCCGACGGTCGGCGGGCAGTTTGCGCGTCGGCTGGCGGATGAATGCTCGAACTTCCGCTATCTGAAGCTGGAAGAATCGCTGATGGGGCCGAAGATTCGCGGGATCATTCAGGCCACCGAAGGCCGTATCGGCGTGCTCGAGGGTTGGGGCGGCATGTATCTGCTCGACCTGATTCCTGCGGGCATTTGTGGCCTGATGCCCGGTCTCGGCGTGTCCGATCTTCTGCAGCAAGTTTGGGACGCGGTCCGCAGTCATCAGCACGACGAGGCCACGGCGATGTTTCAGACGATTTTGCCGCAGATCATGTACTCGCTGCAACACTCTGAATTCTTCAATTGGATCGAAAAACGCTTGCTTGCCGCTCGCGGGGTGCTGCCCGAGAGCAGCACGTACGTGCGGCGAGCCACGTTCACGCCCGACGAAGCCACATTGGCCTATGGCGACCGTTTGAACGCACAAATCGTGGCACTGGCCCGGCAGAGAGATCTGCCGCCAGGCTGAAAGCGTTCAACACGACATGAAGCCTGCGAGGCTCTCGCCTGGTTCGACAACGCGGGGCCGAGCACGATTCAAAAAACGAGCCGCCGATGGTTTCTGACGCGAATCCTTATCAGGCGCCTGCCCGGCTCTCGTCCGGCGGCGAAAGTAGCGAAGGTCGCCCCGCCACGTCGGTCAGATATTGGGTGTTGGCCTGGCTCTGTGCGGCGGCAGCCATTTCCTACATCCATCGCAATGCGATTGCCGTCGCCGAAGAATCGATCCGGCTCGATTTGGGCCTATCGAAAACGCAGATGGGTTGGGTGCTCGGTTCGTTCTTCTGGGGCTATGCCCTATTGCAGATTCCCTCCGGCTGGATCGGCGATCGGTACGGTTCGCGCGGTCCGTTGACGATTTTCTCGGCGGTCTGGTCGCTGGCGACCGGCGCCATGGCTTTGGCGGGCGGCTATTTTGGGTTGGTCGCCTTGCGTCTCTCTTGCGGCGCTGCACAGGCGGGGCTGTTTCCCTGTTCCGCGAAAACCATCGTCGAATGGCTGCCGCCGACCCGCCGCGCCTTTGCCTCGGGAGTGCTCGGCAGCTGCATGTCGCTCGGCGCCGCCGTAGCGCTGCCTTTAACCGGCATGCTCTTGGATCAGGGGGTTGGCTGGCGATGGATGTTGGCTTTGTATGTCGCGCCCGGGCTCGCCTGGTCGATCGGGTTCTATCTATGGTTTCGCGACCAACCGGAGATACATCCCAGCGTGAACGCGGCAGAGTTGGCTGGCATCCGTTCACATGCTCCCGCCGCAATGCAGGCTGATTCCAGCCAAGCTCGCGCGCCTACGCCCTGGGGGGCAATTCTCTGCTCTGCGTCGTTGTGGTTCTTGTCAGCGCAGCAATTCTTCCGCGCCGCGGGCTATATGTTCTATGCCAGTTGGTTCCCCACTTATCTCAAAGAGACCTTCAGCGTGACCACCGCAGCATCGGGCTGGCTGACAAGCTTGCCGTTGGCGGCCGTTGTCGTCGGATCGCCGATCGGCGGCATCCTCGCCGACCGGCTGTTATCGCGCACCGGCAATCGCCGCCTCAGTCGACAAGGCGTCGGCGCGGCCAGCATGTTGCTGTCGGCCTCGATGATCTGGCCCGCATGTTACCTAACCGACCCGATTCTGGCCGTCTGTGTCTTTAGCCTCGGTTCCTTCTTCGCATCGTGGGGTGGCGCAGTCAGCTACGCGGCGAGCATGGATTTGGGAGGGCGGCACGTGGGCGCCGCGTTCGCTATCATGAACATGTGCGGAAACTTTGGCGCGGCGGCGTTTCCCGCGATCGCGGCTGAACTTCAAACTGCGACCGGCAGTTGGGATTCCGTGCTGTTCTTGTTTTTCGGCATTTACATCGCCGCCGCAATCTGCTGGCTGTTCGTGAACGTGAACCATCCAATTGCCGAGTGCGCCAGCGAGCCATGAATGCCGAGGCATATTCGCCGCCCGCTTGCGAACTTTCGTTTATCGTGCCTGCGCACAACGAACAACTCCTGTTGGGCCGCGCGCTCGACAGTATTCAGGCAGCGGCTTTAAATTCGGGGCTGCGCTATGAAATCATCGTCGTCGACGATGCTTCGACCGATCGCACGCCCGAAATTGCCAAAGATCACGATTGCCGGCTGCTGCCAGTCAACTTGCGGCAGATTGCGGCGGTGCGCAATGCGGGAGCAAAAGAAGCAGTGGGCGAGATTCTGATCTTTCTCGATGCCGATACGGTCTTGCCGAAAGAAACTTTGTCGGCGGCGCTGCGGGCGATTCAAAACGGAGCAATCGGCGGGGGAGCAAGACTCGCTTTCGATGGGCCCACGGCCTTCTGGGCGCATGCCATTCTGCCGGTCTGCAATCTTGTCTCCCGCTGGGCCCGCCTTGCTCCGGGCTGCTTTCTGTTTGTCCGCCGCAACGCTTTTTTCGCCGTGGGCGGGTTCGACGAACGCTACTACGCCGCCGAGGAATGGGTTTTGAGCCAGGCTTTGAAACGCCATGGCCGATTTGTGATGCTCGCCGAACCGTCCATCACATCCGGCCGCAAGGGCACGACCCGCGATCTGCTTTGGACGCTCGGGCTATTGTTCCGTCTGCTGCTCCGCGGCAACAAAGTATTGCAGCGGCGCGAGGGGTTGGAGCTCTGGTATGGAGCGACCGAGCGGGCGGCCGTATCACCACACGCGAATAAGGAATAACGTCATGCCATCTGTTCGTGCCGCGGAGAGCCATTGTCAGGCTGGTCTTGCCCGCTGCGACATTACTCCGCCGGCCGGCATCTATCACCGCATGTGGGGCGCCGCCACGCATGATCGCTCCACCGGCGTTCATCGACCGCTCACCGCCACGGCTTTGGCGCTGCAGGCCTCGTCAGAAGCTCATCATTTGAGTGATAACGAATCGCATGGCGCGGTCTTCCTGGCCGTCGATCATTGTCTGCTCTGGGGCCAGGAGATGGCGACCTTGCTGGCGCGCGTGTCGGCCGCAACCGGAGTTCCTCGCGAGCAACTGTTCGTGATGTTCTCGCACACGCACGGCGCTGGGCTGATGGGTTTGGAGCGCGCCGAATTGCCGGGTGGAGAACTCATCGAACCTTATCTGGCCGAATTAGCCGATAAATTGGCGGGCATCGTGCGCGAAGCGAGCAGTTCCCTCCAGCCGGTCATCATTACTTACGGCGGAGGCCGCTGCGCGCTGGCGGCCAATCGCGATCAGTGGGACGAGGCCAACCAGCGCTGGGTTTGCGGCCACAACCCTACTGGACTGGCCGACGATACAGTGGTCGTGGCCCGCATCGCCGATGCCCAGGGGCAAGTCCTGGGCGCGATCGTCAATTATGCGTGCCATCCGACGACGCTGGCTTGGGAAAACACATTGATTAGCCCCGACTATGTGGGCGCGATGCGCGAAGTCGTTGAAGAGAGACTCAAGGCGCCTTGCTTTTTCATTCAAGGCGCCTCGGGCGATCTTGGTCCGCGAGTCGGCTACGTCAGCGATCCGGCGATTGCCGACGCGAACGGCCGCCAGCTCGGCTATGCCGCCCTGTCGACCCTCGAAGCCTTGCCGCGGCCGGGGATGCAGTTCGACTACGTCGGGCCGGTTATCTCGGGCGCCACGATTGGCGTCTGGAAACACTCGGCTCTCCCTGGCGGGGCCATTCAGGAGCACTCGCGTTGGCGCTCTCGAAGTTGGACGGTCGACCTGGCCTATCGATCGGGCATTTCCTCGGCTGCCGAGGTCGAAGCCGAGCGAGCGCGTCACCAGGCCGACGAAGCCGCCGCGCGTGCGGCCGGCGATGAAGCCAAGGCCCGCGATTGCCGCGCTCAGGTCGAAATCAAAACTCGTCAGCTCGTACGGCTCCGCACGTTGCCTCCCGGGCCGAGCTATCCATTTCCGATCAACCTGTGGCAAATCGGCGACGCGATCTGGGTGGCGCTCGAAGCCGAACACTATCAGCTCCTCCAGCGCAGCCTGCGCGAGCGCTTCCCGAATACGACGATCATTGTCGCCACCGTCGTGAACGGCTCGCTGCATTCCTATTTGCCGCCGCGCGAGGTTTACGGCACAGGCATTTATCAAGAAACGGTCGCACTGCTGGCTCCCGGATCGCTGGAGACGCTGATTGACGAAATCGGAGCCCAAATTGCACGGTGGACCTGTTAGGATTAACGACAGCCTTTGCCGCGGATTTTTTTGCCGCGAATGCAGTACAACCAGGCGCCGAGCGGTCTCTTTTATCCGCCCGGCCCTGGTTGCCGGGGTATAATTCTGCAGGCGCATTCCTCGAGTTTTCGTTTTCCTGGACGAGTTTCGCATGTCACACGCATATCTGCTCGGCGGGTGCCGGACGCCGATTGGCAAATTCTTGGGCGGTTTTGCGAGCGTGCCGGCGCCGAAACTAGGCGCAGCCGCCATTACCGAGGCCCTGCGGAGAACCGGCATTTCTGCCGACCGGGTCGATGAAGTGATCATGGGCGAGATTCTCGCCGCCGGCGTCGGCCAGGCGCCGGCGCGCCAGGCTGCATTGGCTGCTGGTTTGCCGCCGACGGTTGCCGCCTTGACGATCAACAAGATGTGCGGCTCCGGTCTGAAAGCCGTGATGCTCGCCGATCAGGCGATACGCGCCGGCGACGCGCGCTGCATCGTGGCGGGCGGCATGGAGAACATGAGCCGCGCTCCGCACTTGCTTACCGGCACGCGCGAGGGGTGGAAGTTCGGTCCGCAAACGGTGCTCGATTCGATGATTCACGATGGCCTGTGGTGTGCTTTCGAAGACGTGGCGATGGGCGCCGAGGCGGATTACATCGCCGCGAGCCGCGGGGTATCGCGCGCCGCTCAAGATGCGTTCGCCGCAGAAAGCCATCGCCGCGCGGCCGCCGCAATCGCGGCAGGCGGTTTTCAGCAAGAGATCGTGCCGGTGACCGTGCCGGGTCGCAAGGCGGATACGATTGTCGATCGCGACGAGGGGCCGCGACCTGACACGACTGCTGAAAAGTTGGCGACCCTGAAACCGGCATTTGATGCACAAGGCACGGTAACCGCCGGCAACGCCTCGCAATTGAGCGACGGCGCCGCGGCTGTCGTGGTGGTCGATGAGGCGCTGGCGCGCGAAAGCAACTCCCCATTGAAAGCGAGGATCGTGGCGGCCGCGACGAGCGGCGTGGCGCCCAAGGAGATCTTTATTGCGCCCGTCACCGCGATCCAGCAGGTTCTCGCCAAAGCTCGCCTGACGCTCGAGGATATCGACCTGGTCGAACTGAACGAGGCTTTCGCCGCCCAATGTCTGGCTTGCGCTCGGCCGCTTGAAATCGATTCGGCGAAGTTGAATGTCTACGGCGGGGCCATTGCCTTGGGGCATCCGATCGGCGCCAGCGGCGCTCGGGTGCTGGTCACGTTGCTTTATGCTCTGGCGGCGCGCGGACTGCGGCGTGGATTGGCCTCGCTCTGTTTAGGCGGCGGCAATGCCGTCGCGATGATCGTGGAGCGCGAGTGAGCTAAGAAAGCGATACGCATGAGTATTTACAAAGACGAGGCGCCAGCAGGTCCGGCCCCAAGGTCAGGCGGGCCGTTACCTGAGGGAAAGAAAGACCAGGAGGCAGATGCCCCCCGCTCGCCGGCGGCGAGCGACAAAAACTCGCAGCAGGCGTTTCGAGATGCGCTGGCAATTGCGAAGGAACGCGAGATCAGCCTGACGACGGTCAGCGGTCGCGAGGTCGAAACGGTTTATTTACCGCCGGAGATCGGCGAAGATTACGAAGCGCGGCTGGGTTATCCGGGCCAATATCCGTTCACTCGCGGCATTCACGCCAACTTGTATCGGGGACGGCTGTGGACGATGCGGCAGTTCGCCGGCTTTGGCACGCCGGAAGAAACCAATGCCCGCTTCAAGTTCTTGCTTGAGAAGGGTCAAACCGGGCTGAGCACGGCGTTCGATTTGCCGACCTTGATGGGGCTCGACAGCGATCATCCTAACTCGGCGGGCGAGGTCGGCCGCTTGGGCGTAGCGATCGATACGATCGACGATTTCGAGCGGCTGTTCAGCGGGATTGATCTGGGTTCGGTCAGCGTCTCGATGACCATCAACGCGCCGGCGGCCATCGTGCTGGCTTTTTATCTCGTCGCCGCCGAGAGGCAGGGCGTTGATTGGCGCAATTTGCGCGGCACGCTGCAGAATGACATTCTCAAGGAATACCACGCGCAGAACGAGTTTGTCTTTCCGCCGCGAGAGAGCGTGCGGCTGGTGATCGACACCATCGAATTCTGCACCAGGCACGTGCCGCAATTCAATCCTGTCTCAATCAGCGGTTACCACATCCGCGAGGCCGGCAGCACCGCCGCCGAGGAACTGGCCTTTACGCTGGCCGATGGCTTTCATTACGTCGAGCAGAGCATGGCCCGCGGGCTGCCCGTCGATCAGTTCGCGCCGCGGCTGTCGTTCTTCTTCAATTCGCATAATGACTTCCTCGAAGAAATCGCCAAGTTCCGCGCTGCACGGCGGATTTGGGCCCGGCATATGCGCGAACGGTATGGCGCCAAGGATCCTCGTAGTTGGGCCTTGCGATTTCACGCTCAGACCTCCGGGGTCAGCTTGCAGGCGCAACAGCCCGAGGTGAACGTCGTCCGAGTGGCGTATCAGGCGCTGGCCGCGGTGCTCGGCGGCTGCCAGTCGCTGCATACGAACAGCCGTGACGAAACCTTGTCGCTGCCCACGCAAGAGGCCGTGACCATCGCCTTGCGCACGCAGCAGGTGCTGGCCTACGAAACGGGCGTAGCGAATTCGGTCGATCCGCTCGGCGGCAGCTATCAGTTGGAGGTCTGGACCGATGCGATCGAGGCGGAAGCCGAAGCGATCTTCGCCGAGATTGAAAGAGCGGGCGGCATGATTGCGGCCACCGATGCCGGCTACTTCCGCCGACGCATTGCGGAGAGCGCCTTCCGTTACCAGACCGACGTCGACGCCCACAGAAAACTGGTCGTGGGCGTGAACGCTTTCACCGAAGCGGATTCCACGACCGTCCCGCTGCTCGAGATCGGCCCGGCGATCGAAAGCCGGCAGCGAGCCAACCTGGCGGCGGTCAAATCGCGCCGCGACGGTGCGGCAGTCGAACAAGCACTGGCGGCCGTGCGTCGCGTTGCCAGCAGCCAGGAAAACACAATGCCCGCAATTCTGGCAGCGGCGCGCAGTCAGGCCACTTTAGGTGAGATCATCAACGCCTTGGCCGATTCGTTGGGGCGTTATCGGAGAGGAGCTTAGATTTCCAGATGGCTAGTTCCGTCACTCGTCCCATCCGCGTCGTGCTTGCCAAGATTGGCCTCGACGGCCACGACCGAGGCATCCAGGTCGTCGCTCGCGCATTGCGCGATGCAGGCATGGAAGTCATTTATACCGGACTCTGGCAAACGCCCGCCGACGTGGTGCGAGCTGTTGAAGACGAAGACGCCGACGTGCTCGGCGTCAGCATCCTCTCGGGGGCTCACCTGACGTTGGTGCCAAGCCTGATTGAGAGTCTGCGCAGCCGCGGGCTCGATCGCGTGCAGTTGATCGTGGGTGGAATCATTCCCGACGCAGATATTCCCAAGCTTGAAGCTCTCGGCGTCGCGCGCGTGTTTACTCCCGGGGCGCCGTTGCCCGAAATTGCCGAATTCATTCGGCAGCGAGTTTCACTGGGATCGGCCTAGGACGGCCGCCAACGAAAACTCGGTTCGCCACCTGCGAATCATTCATATCCGGGCGGACGCCGGCGGCCCCACTCCGTCAGTTCTTGATATTTGGCCGCGATGGCGAGCAGGCGATTCTCATCGAACGCCCGGCCAATGAACTTCAAGCCGGTTGGCAGCCCTCGCTCGCCAAAGCCGTTGGGCACGGTCACGGCAGGGATGCCGGCGGCGTTCTCCGCCCCGCCGCTCGTCTTGGCCGACCATTTCTGATGGTAATCGCTAAACTTGGCATCGATCGGTACGGCCACGGTCGAAAGCGTAGGCGCGACTAGTGCGTCGAAGGGCGCCAACAGCGCATCCATCGCCTGTTGAATCTTGCGGCGAATGCGTTGAGCGTTGATGTAGTCTTTGGCGGGTATCGCCAGCGATGAGTGCACGCCGAGCCGATCTTCCGGCGCAGTCATCTCCCAGATCTTCTCGTTGACTACCAGCCCTTCAAAGGCCGCCGCCATTTCACAGGCAATCAGCGTGCTGGCCACTGCGTTGTAGGGCAAAGGCGGCAGTTCGACCTCAGTGAACGTCGCATGCGGCTTGAGCGCCTCGAGCGCCGCTTCGTAGTTGGCGCGCACCTCGGGTTGCACCTGTTCGGTTGCGCCCTTCAACGTGCCGAGTCGGAACGGCGGTGAAAGAGGCGAGGCGTCCGGATAGCGATATTCTCGCTCCGCCGCGGTCGGATCTAAATCATCAGGGCCGGCAATGGCCGCCAGCACGAGCCCGCAGTCGTCCGCCGTCCGTGCCAGCGGACCCAAGCGGTCCATGGTCCAGGTCAGCGCCATGGCCCCATGACGGCTGACGCGTCCGTAAGTAGGTCGCAACCCCGTTACGCCGCAGTAGCCGGCCGGCGTCATGATCGAGCCCCAAGTTTCGGTGCCGATGGCAAACGGCACGACGCCGGCCCCGACCGCCGAGCCCGAGCCGCTCGAGGAGCCGCCGCTCCAAGCTTCGGTGTTCCACGGATTCAAGCCTGGTCCAGTAAACGAGGCATTGGCCTGCTTGTACCCCAGGCCGCCGGCGAGCTCGACCATGGCCAGTTTCGCGATCAATACGGCGCCCGCCTTTCTCAGACGCCTGATGACGGTGGCATCTTCGTAGAATTGCTGATCCTTGAGCGGCGCGGCGCCCCACGACGTGGGAAAGCTGGACGTCGCCAGCAAGTCTTTGGCGCCATAAGGGAGGCCATGCAGCGGCCCGCGATCTTTGCCGTCGGCCAATTCGCGGTCGGCGCGCGCCGCCTGCTCAATCGCCAATTCACGCGTGACGGTGACAATCGCATTCAGCGGTTTGCCGAGGCGGTCAACTCGCTCCAGAAAGAACCGCGCGAGCTCGACCGCCGAGAATTCCTTGGCACGCAGCTTTTGGCCCAATTCGCGAATCGAGAGCCAGGCGGTTTCGGCGGTTAGCGGCATCTTCAACCCTCCGCTCGCCAGGCGGCGAAGCTCGGCGCCGGTTCGTCGGCGTTTGTCAGCGCAAAGCTGCTGAGAATCTTCGACCGCCTCTGATCCTCTTCGATGTCGCGGCGAATGTCGGCAAGCTGCGATTCGTCAAAATCGTGAGGATACAGCCGGCGGATCAGTTCCAGCGTCAATTCTGCCGGTGACTTGGCGCTTTCCGTTTCAGGCGTTGCTTGCGGTTCTGCCTCGTCCGCGTTACCGCGCTGCAGACCGATAGCCAGCGGCGTCGCTGCCAACGAAGTAGCAATCACTTGTTTTCCAAAGCGGCGACGGTCAAAACCGGACGACGACATGCAGATTTCCTCTTCAGGCCGAAAAGCAATGATTAACGCTTGGGCGCCTTGGCTTTCCTTTTTAGCGGCGTTTTCCACAGATATAGGATCGATTCAAGATCGCCGTGTTCGTTCTTCACTTGCACGACCCGATCCGGTTCAATTCCTTCCATGTCGAAATCGTGCGAAACGATTCTGGCGCCGTCCCGCATCCTGTCGAGTTGGGGAACCAATTTCACATTGAGTCGCGGCAGCAAATACAACATGACCACCGTGGCCTCGCTCAAATCCAGCGTGAAGATGTCTTGCTGCTCGATCTGCACGAGCTCTTCCACGCCGTTGCGGCGAACATTCTCTCGCGCTTCGGCCACGCGGTCGGGGTTAATGTCGTAGCCGTAGCAACGGCAGCCGAACTGCCGGGCTGCCGCCACGACGATGCGGCCGTCACCGCAACCCAAGTCGTAGACGATGTCGTCAGGACCGACCTCGGCCAGCTCGAGCATTTTGTCGACGATCTTCTCGGCCGTGCGTACGAACGGAGCATTCACCTCCGGGCGCGGCAGTGCGGCGCCGTCGACGGGCCGTTCGCTGGCTCGCTTGATCCAGTCGCGAGCGACCCAGCCGCTCGAAATCAAAATTGCGCCCAGGAGCAACCACAAACCGAGCGCAATTCGCCGCTGGCGCGGGACGAGGGCGGTTGGGGGCACTGAGGGACGATCAGCGGAACCAGACATTCAAGGTCCAAGCGGAAAAACTTCGTGCCGCCCGATGATGGTTCGAAACGATCGCGGCGGGGCCCCGTCATGTTAGCCGACGCCAAGACCGCACGCCATTTTCTCGCTGGCTGGCGAGCGGTCTTTTCCGCCTCGAACAGCTCCAGCCGTGCCCGTCAAGAACCCCCGGACTCGGGTTTCCTGGACGCGCGGAACACGTATAATCGTGCAGCAGCCGCTTGTCGTTCGACGACCTGCTTTCCCCGAACAAAAAAGGTTGGATGCATGCCTACGATTACCCGCTTATCTCGCTGGTGTGTTGCCTTGTTGCTGGCGCCGCTTCTCGTCGATGTGCAACCCGCCCGCGCTGAGATCAAGAAAGTCGTCTCGATCGAGGGCATTACCGAATATCGCCTGGATAATGGGCTGCAGGTGCTCCTGTATCCCGATAACTCGAAGCCGACGGTCACCGTCAATCTGACGGTCTTCGTTGGCTCGCGGCACGAGGGATATGGCGAGGCAGGCATGGCCCACTTGCTCGAGCACATGCTGTTCAAAGGCACGCCTGACCATCCCGAGATTCCCAAGGTCCTGCAGGAGCGAGGTGCGAATTTTAATGGCACGACCTGGGTCGATCGGACGAACTACTACGAAACGATGCCGGCCAGCGACGAGAACCTGGAATTCGGCCTGCACCTGGAGTCGGATCGCTTGCTCAACAGCTTCGTCAAGCACGAAGACCTGCTTTCGGAAATGACCGTCGTTCGCAACGAGTTCGAGCGCGGCGAGAACTCGCCCGAGCGCGTGCTGGACCAGCGGCTGATGTCCGTCGCCTTCGACTGGCACAACTATGGCAAGTCGACGATCGGCAACCGCAGCGATATCGAACGAGTGCCGATCGTGAACTTGCAGGCGTTTTATCGCAAGTATTACCAGCCCGACAATGCGATGCTGGTCGTGGCCGGCAAGTTCGACCATCAGAAGGCCTTGGAACTCATCGAGCAATACTTCGGCAAGCTCGAGCGTCCGAAGCGCAAGCTCGACAAAACTTACACCGAGGAGCCGCCGCAAGATGGAGAGCGCACTGTCACGTTGCGGCGCGTGGGCGAGGTGGGGATCGTAGGCGCCATGTACCACGTTCCCTCGGGCGGTCATCCCGAGGCGGCGGCTTTGGACGTGTTGGGCGAAATCCTCGGCGCCGAGCCTTCGGGTCGCTTGTACAAGGCGTTGGTCGAAACACGTCTTGCCACGTCCGTCGCAGCGGGCGCCGCCACCTGGCACGATCCCGGCATCTTCCAGGTGCAGGCCGAGGTGCGCCGCGGCGACTCGCTCGAAGAAGCCCGGGACGTCATGCTCAAAACGACTGAAGGGGTGGGCAGCGAAGGCGTCACGCAGGCCGAGGTCGACCGTGCAAGGCAAAAGCTGCTCAAGCAACGCGAGTTGGCCCAGGGCAATACCAGTTCGATCGCCGTGCAACTCAGCGATTGGGCCGGGCAGGGGGACTGGCGGTTGTATTTCCTGCACCGCGATCGGGTCGAACAGGTTACGCCCGAGATGATAAAAGAAGTCGCCCAAAAATATCTTGTGCCGATCAATCGCACGGTGGGCATGTTCATTCCTACCGAGAAGACCGAGAGGACGCCCGTTCCCACGACGCCTGACCTGAGCAAACTGCTGGCCGACTATAAAGGGCGGGAAACGGTCGCCGAAGGAGAGGCGTTCGACGTCTCGCCGGAAAACATTGAAAAACACGTCCAACGCAGCAGCCTGCCTGAAGGCATCAAGTTGGCGCTGTTGCCGAAAAAGACTCGCGGCGAAACGGTAAACTTGCGAGTCGTACTCCGCTACGGCGATCTCAAGAATCTCAAAGGACGCGTTGCCGCCTGTGAGCTGCTGCCGACGCTCATGACTCGCGGCACCAAATCGCTCTCGCGGCAGGAATTGCAGGACGAACTGGACAAGAACGTCGCTACCGTCCGTGCCACCGGCGAGGCCGGCAAAGCGGTGTTTACCATGCAGACCAAGCGCGCTCATCTGCCTAAGGCGCTGGCATTGCTGCGGCAAATTTTGCGCGAGCCGGCGCTAACTTCGGATGAATTCGAAGTCTTGCGGCGGGAGTCACTGGCGGGGCTCGAAGAGCAACTGACCGATCCGCAGCAACTCGCGATCATCCGTCTGCGCCGCAAGGTCTCGCCGTACGACAAAGACGATGTTCGCTATACGCCGTCGGTCGAGGAAGACGTCGAACGGGCTAAATCCGTCACCCATGAAGAATTGCAAAAGTTATATCGCGACTACCTCGGGGCCCAAGCGGGAGAGGTGGCGGTGGTCGGCGATTTTGATGCCAAGGAATGTCTGGCCGCCCTGCATGACATTTTCGCCGATTGGACCGCGAAAGAGAAATACGCTCGTCTGGCCAAGCTTAACTTTCCCGACGTGAAGGGAGGATTCGAGGAAATCCTGACGCCCGACAAGGCCAACGCCATGTATTTTGGCGGCATGGCGTTCGCAATGAACGACTCAGATCCGGACTATCCTGCGCTATTGGCCGGCAATTACGTGTTGGGCGCCGGCGCACTTTCCTCTCGGCTGGGCGACCGCGTGCGACAGAAGGAAGGGCTCTCGTACGGCGTCGGCTCGCACATCCTTGCCGAGGCGCTCGACAAGCGGGGCAGCTTGACGTTGTATGCCATCTACAATCCGACCAACATGGATAAGGTGGTCAAAGCCATTCGCGAAGAACTGGAACGTCTGGTTAAGGATGGAGTGGCTGCTGACGAGTTGACGAGAGCCAAGAGCGGCTACATCCAGGAACACGAGGTGCAGCGCACCAGCGATTCTTCGCTGGCCAGCATGCTCGCCGACACGCTCTACGTCGGTCGCACGATGGCCTATTACTCCGATCTGGAAAAGCATATCGAGGCGCTGACGCCGGACGACGTGCTTGCCGCCTTGCAAAAGTACATCGATCCGAAGCGGTTATCGACCGTCGTGGCCGGCGACTTCAAAGCCGAGGAGCGGCCAGGCAAGGCCGAGGCCGCCCAGGAGGCGAAAGGCGGCGATTCGAAGTCGGCTACGGCCGACAAACCGGCTGCAAAACCAGGGGAGACATCCTCAGGCGAGAAACCGTCGACGTCAAAGCGTTAACAGATTCGGCCGGGAAATCGCAGCCCGCGAATTCGTGACAGTGGAGGCGCATAGCCGCGTTTTTTCGCGGCTCCGCCGCATTTCGCGCGAGCCGGCCGCTTGCTAAGCTGGAACGCCGAGATCGATCTGAATTCTGCCATGTGCCGCTGAAAGCCGGATGATTACTTACCGCACCGACGTTCGTCCCTCGGCCGCTGCGCTGGCCGAATTATTTCGCGCCGCGCTGTTGAACCGTCCGTTGGACGATCTGGCTCGGATTGAGCGGATGTACCAGGCCTCGAACCTGGTGGTGACCGCGTGGGCGGGGGAGCGGCTGGCAGGCGTGCTGCGCGGTTGGACCGATGGAGCGTTCGATGGCTACATTTGCGATCTGGCGGTCCACCCCGAATTTCAAAAGTCGGGCGTCGGCAGCGCTCTGCTCGATAAGGTGCGAGCCGATCGGCCGCAGGTGCAATTCGTGCTGCGGGCCTCGCAGATCGCCCGCGAATACTATCAGCATTTAGGCTGGCAAAGAATCGAGAACGGTTGGTTCTGGCCGCGGCAATCGTAAAATTGAACGGCCTCCAACGGCCGCCTGCCAACGCACGGAGCAACTCAGATGCTCGAGCGAACGAGATTGCTGAGACTTGCCCTCGCCGTCCACGTTTCGCTTGCCGTTGCGCTCAGTACGCTGTCATTTGCAGCAGTTGCCGGACCCTGGCCGGGCATGATCTTCGATGCGCTCCTGGCCGCGGAGATCGGGCTGCTCGGCCTCTGGGCGGGTTTCGGGCATCATTCGAAAATGGTGGGGTTTCTCGGCGTTTTGACCGGGCTTGCTTATGCCTCTGTGCTACAACTAGCACGCTCGTGGCCGGAAATCTCGGCGACGATCGCCTTCGATGGTTGGCTCGTGCTGTGGTATCTGATGTTCTATTTAGCGCTGGCGATGATGACGCTCACCATGATCGTCGCGACCGCGGTCGCCATGCGCCTCCGCGGCGTGGCATTGACGCGAGACCCATACAGCAAAGAAGTGCACGAAGCCGAAGCCGTGCAATTCTCAACGCGGCAGCTGATGCTGCTCGTCTGCGCAGTCGCCGTGCTTGTCAAACTCGGGCCGACCTTCCAAACCCGGCTGAATGACTATCGCTCGTCACTAGCCATGCTCGCGGCCGTCTTATGTTGGGGGATTTGTTTTGGCGCCGTGGCGCTCGCCGGGCTTTGGGCGAGCTTGCAGAACCGCGTCACCGCGGCGAGGCTCGCTGCGGCGACAGTGCTGGCAGCCAGTCTTTCTTTGCTGCCGCCGTATTACTTCCCCGAGCTGCTGACGAGCGATTTTTTTGGCTCCGCCGCGATTGTAGTTGGCGCTGCCTGGATCATCATCGGTTCGCTCCTTATCGTCCGCCAGAGCGGCTACCGGTTGAGCTCGCCCAGCGCCGCCACGGTAGCGGTTGCCGGTCACGCGCCGGTGGACTAAGATGAATTCGTCAGCGCCGGCGGCGATGCGCCAACAGACGTGCGTCCGCCGGGAGAAAACGCTGGCTGCCCGGCGCCGCTTCGATGGGCCTGATTTCGGCGCTCCAATTTCATGTCTCACGGCAAATTGCGGCAGCAAATCGCCTGGGAAGCCGCTCGTTTGATGTACGAGCGCGTCGAGTCGGAATACTACCGAGCCAAGCTCAAGGCCGCCAAACGCATGGGCGGCGGCTGGGTGAAACCGAAAGATTTGCCCAGCAATCGCGAAATTCGCGACGAAATCCAGGTTTTCGCCCGGCTGTATGAGGGGGACCGGCGCGTCAAAGACTTGCAGCAAATGCGAGTCGAGGCGCTGCGCATGATGCGCGTGCTGCGCGCCTTTCGCCCCAGGCTGATCGGCAGCACGCTCACCGGTCACGTCCGCCGGGGCAGCGATATTGACCTGCACGTTTTCTCCGACAGCATCGAGGCCGTAACCGGCGTGCTCGATCAGGAAGGCGTTTCCTACGACGTCGAGCGCAAGCAGGTGCGCAAGCATGGCGAGGAACGGCTCTTCACGCATGTGCACATCGCCGATCGATTTCCGTTCGAGTTAACCGTCTATGCGGAGAGCCAAGCGCACTTCGTCTTCAAAAGTTCGATCACGGGCAAGCCGATCGAGCGCGCCAGCATTGCCGAATTGGAGCAGTTTCTCGAGCGAGAGTATCCAAGCCTGTCGCTGGACGAGGCGGTGATCGAAGCCGAACAGAAGGTTGATCGATTCCAGATTTACCAGATGCTGCTGTTGCCGCTCGAGCAGGTCAAGCAATCGCGTAAATATCATCCCGAGGGAGATGCGCTTTACCATAGCTTGCAGGTCTTCGACCTGGCCTCGCACGAGCTGCCCTACGACGAAGAGTTTTTGCTCGCGGCACTGTTGCACGACGTGGGCAAAGCAATCGACCCTCACGACCACGTCGCCGCAGGGCTGGAGGCGCTCGAGGGATTCGTCACCGAGCGGACCGCATGGATGATCGAGCACCATATGGAAGCCCAGGCCGCCCTCGATGGCACGCTGGGCCAACGAGCGCGGCGACGCCTGGAGGAGTCGGAAGACTTCGAAGAGCTGTTGTTGCTTGCGCGTTGCGATCGGCATGGCCGCGTCGCGGGAGTCGCCGCGCCCGAGTTAGACGAGGCGCTCGAATATCTCCGCGAGCTTTCGCGAACCTGCGGGTGATGCGAGAGGGAGCGCCTCAACAGGCGCCTCGAAGGCTCTCAAAGAGTTCAATGTATTGCGCGGCGATGTGGTCGAGGTCGTTGCGTTCTACGACGCGCTGCCGAGCGGCGCTGGATAAACGCTGGCGCAAGGCGACATCTTCCAGCACGCGAGCCAGTGCGGCCGCGAGTTGCTCATCGTCATTCAAGGCAACACTCACGCCGTTCGATTCATGCTCGACAAGTTCAAGATTGCCGGCCACGCGGCTGACAATCGGACAAACGCCGCTGGCCATGGCTTCCAGCAAGGCGTTTGAGCAGCCCTCGTCCGGCGAAGGCTGTACGCAGGCTGCGGCCTGCCGATAAAGTTCCGGCACATCGCTACGTTGACCAAGGAACTCCACGTTTTTAAGCGATTCTTGCCGCGCGTAGGCCGCTAAAGCCTCGGACTGAGGGCCGCCGCCGACCATCAGCAGCCGGTATTTGCCGTTACGGTTCAGCAGCTTCCAGCCACGGAGTACCGCGCGCGGATTCTTTTCTTCGCTCAGCCGCCCCACGAAGATCACCGTGCGATCGCGCTCGGTTGTTTCCACCGGGTTCTGCGCCTCGGGCGGGCGGAATCGCTCGACGTCGACGCCGTTGGTGAACGACCGGATGCGCTCTGGCGGACATCCCAACTCGAGCAGTTCGCTTTGCGCCATTCTCGAAGGCGCCAGAAACAGCGAGTTCCGCAGTGCCCATCGGCGCCAAAGCTTACCGCCGCGCGCCCGCAGCAACTGCGCCACATCGCCGCGAGGCCCCACCGAGGCGAGCCGGACGATTGAAGGCTTGCGTAAGAGCGGCGCCGCAAAGCCGATGGCGACCGCCTCCCAAGGCGCTTGGGCCGCCAATACGCAATCGTAACGACGTGAAAAGCGAACAAGATTTGCAGTCAGCGAAGCGAGAAAGCTCAGCCCGAACAGCGGCCCGAGCGAGACCGTCGAGATTGCGCGGCGGATCTCAATGCCCGAGACCCTCTCTCGCGAGGGCTGGCCGGCGAGCCGTCGCGTGATTACCAGCGGCTCGTGTCCCCACTCGGCCCAGCGCTCGGCCAACTGAAAGATCTGCCGCTCGGCGCCGCCCACCGTCGGATGAAAATGGCTCAAGCAGATGGCAATTCGCAAAGGCCGCCGGCCTGCAGACGCTGCTCTCGACTGTGGATTCGCCATCGTCAACGATGTAACCTGCGCCGAGAAAACACCTCGCCCGATTGTGCAGGCCCGGCCCGCATTCGCCCGTCCGGTGCGAAGCCATTATTGCAGGGCGATCATCGTCCTGCGTGGCTTATTGTCGGACTGTCGAATTTAGCATTCGAACGACCCGAAGTGACGACATAAAAAATCCCCTCGGCCGCGTAGGATTCACGCGGCGAGGGGATTTGAATTCGTGCTGAAAGCGCCTGGCGATTAAGCCTGGAACGAACTGCCGCAACCGCAGCTCTTCACGGCGTTCGGGTTGTCGAACGTGAAGCCGCGCTTTTCCAGACCGTCATAGAAATCGACGGTTGTGCCATCCAGGTACAGGGCGCTTTTCTTGTCGACGACGACCGTCACGCCGTGATAGTCGTATTTGCTGTCGGTCTTTTCATCCCAGCCCTTGTCGAATCCCAGGCTGTACTGAAAGCCGCTGAAGCCGCCGCCCGCGTCGCCCACGCGCAAGACCATGGCTTCTTCGAACTTTTGTTCTTGCATGATCTTCTTGACTTCGTTGGCGGCCTTTTCGGTCAATGCCACTGCCATAGTGCTCTACCACTCCTGATATCAAAGGTACGGTGCTTGCTCAGCCGGTTTTTGACAACCAAGTATGTCTAAATTATACAACCCCGTTTCAAAAGGGAAGTGGGGAATGACGGTTTGGAGCCGGCTCGCCTCTGGGGGGGAGCGGTTTTGGCGGTTTTTCCCATGCCGAAGGCGCCTCAGGCCAGGCTACTCAGCTTGCGCAACCTGGAAACGGCCTGACTTACCGCCTCAATGGCAAACTCGACTTCTTCGGCCGTGTTGAACCTCCCCAGGCCGAATCGCAGGCTGGAGCGAGTCAAATCGTCATTCAGCTTCAGAGCCCGCAGGACGTGGCTCGGCTCAGGGTCGGCAGCCGTACAGGCGCTGCCCGAACTGACTGCCAGTTGCTTCATGCTCATCATCAACGCCTCGCCGTCGACGTGAGCGAAGCTCAGGTTCAGGTTGCCCGGCAGTCGCCAGGCCGGCTCGTTCAAAGCGGGGCCGTTCAACGACACCCCCTCCAAGGCCGACAGGCCGGCGAATAACCGGTCGCGCAACTCGGCCAGCCGGACCGCCTCGCCCGGCAACTCAGCTTGGCAAAGCTCCAGGGCTTTGGCAAAGCCGACGATCCCCGGCACGTTCAGCGTGCCGCTGCGCAGCCCTCCTTCTTGTCCGCCTCCGTCGATCTGCGATTGCAACCGCACCGGCGGGCTGCGACGCCGTACATACAGCGCTCCGACGCCTTTCGGTCCATAGATTTTGTGGGCGGAAAAGCTCATCAGGTCGATGTTCATAGCCGGCGCGTCGACGCTGATTTTCCCGACTGCTTGCGTTGCATCGCAGTGCAGTAATACGCCGCGTTCGCGGCAGATGCGGCCGATTTCCGCCAGCGGCTGGAGCGCTCCGATTTCGTTGTTCGCCAGCATCACCGAGACCAAGGCCGTATCGGGGCGAATCGCGTCGGCCACCTGCTGCGGGTCAAGCAAGCCGCTGCGATCGCTACCCGCTGGAACGACTTGCAGCAACTCGACCTGGTAGCCTCGTCTCGCCAATCGTGCTAACGGATCGAGCACGGCCTTATGCTCGGTCGTCACGCTGATTAAATGATCGCCTTTGCGTTTGCCTCGTTCCGCGACGCCCCGCAGCGCCAAGTTGTTGCTCTCGGTCGCTCCGCTGGTGAAAACGATTTCGCGCGGCTGAACGCCGATCGCCGCGGCGATCGATTCGCGCGCTTGATCTACGGCGTCCTTCGCTTCCCAGCCCCAGGAATGGCTAATGCTGCCGGCAGTGCCATAACGTTCGGTAAAGTAGGGCAACATTGCCTCGAGCACCCGCGGGTCGACGCGAGTGGTGGCGTGGTTGTCCATGTATACGGGCTTGGAGAGCATGCGAAACGCGAGATCGCTTGGGGACCGCCATTCTCAACCTAAATAGTTGAGCCTTTTGGATTATAGCAGGCGGGACGGCGGCATAACGATGAGCGCCCATCCGCTCCCATGTAGCAAGCAAACGGTCGCCGGGCGGCTGTTTGAGGCCAGGTTTCGGCGTTGTCGCGTTGCGCGAGGCCCGCTAAACTCCCGCACCTTTTCTGCCCGCACAGCTCATTGCGCACTCGTCAGAGATCGACGATGTCTTCGTCTGTGACAACGCCCGAATTGCCCGTCACGCCGGACGGCGCCGCGCCGGCAGCGGGTCGCCGATTGGGAAAGGCGGCATGGCTCGCGGCCTTTGCAGGCGTGATCCTGGCGGGAGCAGTCTTACGGCTCGTTGCCTGCGCCGATATGGAGTACAAGGCTGACGAGATCTGGACTTTTGTGCAAACGCAGCCCGACCCCAACCGTCCCTTTCCGCGGCTGGGCATGCCCTCAAGTGCAGGGATGGACAATCCGGGGATGAGCGTTTGGGTGTTTATGGGCCTCGGTCGGCTATTCGGCGCCGACAATCCGGTGAGCCTGGCACGGATTGTCCAAGTGCTCAGCATTGCGGCCATCGGACTGCAGATTATCTTCGCCCTGCGTTGGGCTCCCCCTGCGGAGCGAGAGGCCTGGCTCTGGTCGGCAGCGCTGCTTTCGGTCAACCCGCTGGCTGTGTTGTTTCACCGCAAGATCTGGCCTCCCTCGGTGTTGCCGATCTTCATTTCGCTGATGCTGATTGCCTGGTGGCATCGCCGGCGTCCATTCAGCGCTTTTGCCTGGGGCTTAATTGGCGCACTGATCGGGCAGATCCACATGGGCGGCTTTCATTTCGCCGCTGCCGCCGCGCTTTGGACGTGGTGGCAGGATCGCAAGAGCACGGCTTGGTTGAGCTGGGCGCTGGGCAGTGCGATTGGCGCATTGCCAATGATTCCGTGGATTCAGTACTTGCTCGAGTCGCATGGCAATCGCGCCGCGGCTCCGCTGAAGTGGCAGCACATCTTCGAAGCGAAGTATTGGCTTCGCTGGTTTAGCGAACCGTTCGGCTGGGGCCTCGACTATTCGCTGGGGGACGATTTCCGCGACTTCCTGGCGCAGCCGATCGTCGCGGGGCACTCGACGTGGCTGGTTGCGGGACTGCACGCCGCAACGATCTCGTTGGGAATTTGGCTGTTGGTCCGCTGGGGACGTCAGAAGTTCGGGCTCGGCGAAAACTCGAGCGGTTCGCATGTAACCTCCTCGACCCAACTCGCTCAGACCATCGGCATGTGGGGCTATGGACTGTTGCTCACGTTTAGCCTTGTGCCAATCCACCGCCACTACATGATCATTATCTATCCGCTGGAATTCCTCTGGATGGCTAGGATCGCCGTAGGCGCAAGGAGCCGGGCAGCGGGCGAGGCGCAATCGGGCCGGGCTCTGTTAGCGGGCATGTGCGTTTTGCAGATGCTGATTTCCGCCAGTTTCCTCGGCTATGTGCACGCCAAACAGGACATTCGCGGCGAGTACGGCGTGGTCTATCAAGCGCAGGCTGAGCGCGCCGAATCGCATCGCTAAAACTGTAAGGCGACCATTGTTCGCCAGCGTCCTGAAATTCGCCTAGCGCCTCAAACGGCTTAGGCCAGATCGCGATCCTCGAACATCAGCAAAGCCAAGAGCATGGCGATCGTGCAATACAACAGCGAGTAGACGAATGCATTGCCAAGATACGCCATCGGAATCGTCCGGTCGGCGGCAATCGCGGCATCGCTCTTGAAAGCGTCAAGCATTGGCAAGACGGTCGCCAGCAAACGCCCGACAAACGTCACCAGCTTGAACTTTCCAATTGAGGACTGCACCAACAGCGGCGTGAGGTGACCGAGCACGTAAATCGAGAAGCAAGTCATCAAATTCGGCAGCATCGGCCAACGCGTTGAGATGGCGATCGAGATGGATGCCAGCACGGCCGTTTCTAAGAAGGCCAGCACCAAGGCGGGCGCCGTATTTTCAATTTCGGCCCGCAGCTGTTCTGGGGTCGGCATTGGGTTGGAGGTCTCTCGGGAGTCGTAAATCACCTTGTACTGCACGGTTTCGCAGAACAGGGTGCTCAAGAGCACAAACATTGTGAATGCCGGGATCAGCACTCCCAAAAACTTGCCGAACACGAACTGCCGGCGGCCGATCGGCTTCGACAACAGCGTCAAGGCGGTTCGGCCTTCGAGCTCGTCGGCAATCGACACGCTCGCCGTCCAAACCGCCAATCCGATCGATAGCAGCATGATCAACGTCAGACCGGAATCCTTCAGCATTTTCACGTCTTCGCCGAAGGTGTTGTAAGGAATCACCACGAACACGAGCAACATCGCCGCGCCGATCGACAATTCGACCCAAAACAACGGCTGCGCGAACGCTTCCTTGGCTGTGGTCCGCGCGATGGCGGCTACCTTGGGAAATACCAGACCCAATGCCAGGTAAGCCAACCAGAGCAGCAGCAATGCCGCCGCCCCGAACAGGACAATTCCAATGCTGGGCGGAAGCTTGTCGAAATTCCAAACGGCGCTCAGAACTCTCACAAGGGGATTCATTTAGCGGACTCGCGATCTGGGAAGACTAGGAATCTGAAGACTGGGAAAACGAGAAGATAAGATAATTAACATCCAAGGCCGAATGGCCTGTGAGGATCAACGGATCGATGATCAACGGCGAATGTGGAACTCTGGGAACTCTCCGGTTGCCTGCGAAACGCGCGACTGAATATGTGTGATATACCGTTCCAATTCGCCCTGAACCGCGGCTAGAAAGCGGTCGAGTTCGCCGGCCTCTCCTTCGGACACTAACCGTACCGAGCCATCTGGCAGATTCTGGACGTAACCCGTGACATCGAAACGCTCTGCGATCTGACGCGTCGTGTAGCGAAAACCCACCCCCTGCACGCGGCCGCTATAGACCAGTTCACGTCGTTCGAGAGCCGAGAAACCCTCGCTCGCGCGTTTTTCGCCTGTCATCTCCGCCAGACCAAGGGAGCTACGTTGCTAGCTGCTTTACGTTTGCGCTTCGCAAGGGTTCAGTATAGCGCCGAAAAAAACGGATTTCTAGCAGTCCGCTTCCGCAATCCGTGACGAGCCCTTATTCGGCAATCACGTCCTCCAGCCGGGAAATGGCCACGACCTCGCGCAAACTGACCCAAGTCCAACGCCGATTGGGGCTAATGCCATGTCCGCGCGCGGCCAGCACATACATTTCCCGCGTTGTTTGCGTGTCGCGCAGGTCGTGAATGTCAGCTTCCTGGAGCAACAGGAACTCGCCTTGCCGCTCAACAAGTCGACCGAGCACCACAAATGGGCTGCTCAGGTCCAGCACGACCAGTTCGTTGAAGAGCCCGTCGAACACAGGAAGGTCTTTTGAGGCCATACTTTAGGATAACCCGGCCCACCGCGCGCCACAACGGTCATCGACCTTGACTCGCCGAACCCGATTTCCTACTGTCTCGCGACCATGTCAGGTTCTCTTCGCTCCCTCATCGTCATCACCGCATTGGCCGGCATCATTGGAATAGGCGCGGCTGCCGCCGAGCCTCCGTTGCAGCTTGCGCCAAGGCAGGGGGTCTTGTTACTGCGCAACGGGGACGTGAAGCAGGGCAAGATAACGCCCGCCGGAGACCATTACTTCGTTTCCATTCCTCATGGCGAATTCCGCTTCCGTACCAGCGACGTGGAGCTCCTCTGCAATGACATGGAGGAAGTCTACGAGCATAAACGGGCTCAGGTCGAATTGGGAAAAGTCGCCGATCATGTCGACCTGGCCGACTGGTGTTTGCACAACCAATTGCTCGAGCACGCCGACAAGGAACTCAGCTACGCCCTGGCAGCCGATGCCACTTACCCCCGAATTCGCTTACTGGAAAGGCGCCTGAAACTGGCCCGCCGCGAAACGAAGCCGGCGCCGGTCTCTCATAAAGTCGTCGAGCAGGGTCCGACGAACGACGATCTCGATCGGTTCGTCCGCGGCATGCCGGCCAGCGCCGTCGAAGCATTCACCAGCACCATTCAACCGCTGTTGGTCAATACCTGCACCACCTCGGGCTGTCACGGCCCGCAATCGGACGCCAAGCTGAAGCTGTTGCGAATTCCGCCAGGTTCGCCGCCGACCCTGCGAACGACGCAGCGCAACCTGTACGCCACGTGGCAGCAGATCAATCCCGGCGATCCTGCCGCGAGTCCGCTCCTTGTCGTGCCAGTTCAACAGCATGGCACGACCAAAGCCGCCATGTTTACCGACCACGATGCTGCGCAGTACCGGCAGCTTGCCGCCTGGGTCGGCCAGATTTCGCGAGGCAGAAAAGTCTCGCAGCCGCCGACCGTAAACGCACCGACGACGCCTTTGCTGCAGACGATGCCGCCGAGCGCGCCGGCGCGACAAGCGGGCGAACTCAACAAGATTGGCGCGCGTGATCCTCAAGCGAGACTCGCGAAGAAGCCGGCGCAGCCGGCCGATGCGGCCGAAGCGGAACTGCCCGAGGGCGCGGTTGAGATTAATGCCGCCGAGCAGTCTGCAGACGGCGGCGGCAAGCGAGAGCCCGCCGCGAAAAGAGAACGGAAGGCGCGCGCCGCCGATTACGTCCCGGTGGATCCGTTCGATCCCGAGATCTTCAATCGCCAGTATCATTCCGACGAGTAGCGGTTGCGCCGCATTTCTCCTTGCGGAAGTGATCGCACTCATTGCGCTGGCCATCTGGCATGTGACGCGCTAAAACTCGATGTGGATTTCGTTGCGCTCAAGCGCCGCGAGGAACGCGCGATTGCTTTCCAACAGCCCCGGCAGGCACGCCATTTCGGCGGGCGTGCACCAGTGAATGGATTCGACCTCGGCCGGAAACGGCACGGGGACGGCATCGTGGGGCAAGACCGCCTGCCACCAGGCTAACTCGACTTGCCAAGGCGTGACGCTTGACCAAAGCCGGCGCCACGGCTCGACCTCCACCTGCAGTTCTTCCCGCAGTTCGCGAACCAGAGCCTGTTGCTCGGTTTCGCCGGTCTCAATCCCGCCCCCCGGAAAACAAAATGCGCCGGGCGCGACAACCAGTTGAGAGCGGCGGATGACCAGCAGCTCTCCTTGGCGGGCAATCACCGCGACCGCGCCGCGCCTGCGCGGGGAGTTCGTTTGGGCTTCGTCGCTCATCGCATGCCCGGCGGGGATGGCTTCTTCATAGGCATCACCTTATTCTACTTGCAGTCGACGACGGCGCCGCGTTTTGTTTGTCTATCTATAAAGGCTCGCCATGATCTCTTCCCTCTTCGATGCTGTCGGCCGACGCGGATTCGCTTTGGCCTTCGCTTTGTACTTGGCGTGTCTGTCGGGCGGAAACGTTGGCGGACCGCGGCAAAGCAGGGCAGACGAGGATGGCGCCAAGGCGCGAACTGAGAGACAGCAGCCTGCGAATCGCTTAGCCAAGGAGACTAGCCCCTACCTGCTGTTGCATGCTCATAATCCGGTCGACTGGTTTCCCTGGGGCGAGGAAGCGCTGGCCAAAGCCAAAGCCGAGAAGAAGTTGATCTTTCTTTCCATCGGCTATTCGAGCTGCTATTGGTGCCACGTGATGGAACGCGAATCGTTCACGGATCGGGAGATCGCCGACTATCTGAATAAGCACTATGTCTGCATTAAGGTCGATCGCGAAGAGCGACCTGACGTGGACGAGATCTATATGGCTGCGCTGGGCCTGCTTGGGCGGCGGGGCGGCTGGCCGCTGAGCATGTTTCTGACGCCTGATGCCAAGCCGTTCTTTGGCGGCACTTATTTTCCGCCGCGCGATAAGCTGGCGCCGGCGGCGGCCGACCAGGACGATGACGCCGAGCGACCGAAGATCACCGGCTTTCTCACGGTGATCAAACTAGTGCACGACCGCTGGCGGCAATCGCCGGAGGAATTGACAAGCGTCGGCGACCAAGTCGCGTCGGCCTTGAAACGCTCGCTCAGCCGCAGAGCGATGGCGGCGGTTAAGCCGCTGCCTGCCGATCTTGGCGATCAGGTGATGACTCAACTTGGCGAACAGTTTGATGATGAGTATGGCGGCTTCGGGTACAGCGAGGCCGAACCGCGGCGGCCGAAATTTCCCGAGCCGCCGAATTTGACTTTCCTGCTCGATCGCATGCGGCGCGAAAAGGACCCGAGCGCGCAAAAGATGCTGGCGGTCACTTTGCAGCACATGGCCGAGGGGGGCATCCGCGACCACATCGGCGGCGGCTTTCATCGCTACAGCACTGATCGTTTTTGGCGTATTCCTCATTTCGAGAAGATGCTGTACGACAACGCGCAATTGGCCAGCGTGTACGCCGAGGCGTACCGGGCAACGGGCCGCGACGAGTTCAAGCACGTCGTGGAAGAGCTCGTATCGTTCGTGCTGCGCGAGATGACCGATCCCGCTGGCGGCTTTTATGCCGCACTTGACGCCGAAACAGATGCCAAGGAAGGCGCCTTTTATGTTTGGACGCGAGAAGAGCTGGAGAGCGCGCTCTCGGCAGATGAGTTCGAGTTGGTCGCCAACGTCTATGGCGTCGCGGCGGGGCCAAACTTTGAGGAACACTCGGTTCTGCTGCTCGATCGGTCGCTGGCCGACACGGCGGCGAAACTCAAGTTGACGGAGCCAGAGTTGCATCGCCGGCTGGCGCCGATCAAGAAGAAGCTGCTCGCCGAGCGCGCCAAGCGCGAGCGCCCGCTGACCGACACCAAGGTGATTGCCGCTTGGAATGGGTTGATGATCCGAGGCCTGGCAGACGCGGGCCGCTTGCTCGAGAGGGCCGAATATCTCGAAGCGTCGGCGCGCGCCGCCGATTTTGTGCTGAAGAATTTGCGAACGCCCCAAGGGCGGTTATTGCATACCTACAGCGCCGGGCAGGCCAAGCTGAATGCCTACCTGGACGATTATGCATTTGTCGTTGACGGCCTGATCGCGTTGCATCAAGCGAGCAACAACGAGCGCTGGCTGGCCGCGGCCGATGAGCTGACGGAGCTGCAAATAGAGCTGTTCTGGGACGAAGAGCAGGGGGGCTTCTTCTTTACGTCGAGCGACCACGAAGAGCTGCTTGCTCGCAGTAAGGATCCGGTTGATTCGGTCATGCCTTCCGGCAACGCCGTGACGGCGGACAATCTCATCTACCTGTCGCAGAGTCTGGCGAAGCCAGCCTACTTGGAGCGGGCTGAAAACACGGTCGCCGCTTCCGCCGGATTTCTCGCCCAATCGCCAGCCGCTATGCCGCGCATGGCAACCGCCTGGCTCAAGATTCAAGCAGCGAAGAAAACGCCGGCGAAATGAGCGACAATCCCTACCAGCCCGCCGCCGGCATCGATGCCGCGCGGCTGCGTGCCTTGGGGCAACCGCTGGTTGATGCTCTGGAGGCCTACCGCCGCGCGCACGGCGTTTTCCCAGCCTCGCTCGAGGCAGGCGGCCTTGAACCCATTCAAACTCCGGCCGGCGTATTTGAGTATCGGGCGACCGGCAATGGTCGCCGAGCCTCGCTATCTATCGGCGACTACGCGCAGCGGCAATTTCGAGTCCGCTGGAGCAGCGAAATTGGCTGGTTTATCGGCGACTAGGCGTCGCAACTCCCTGCCGCTAAGCGGTTTGCGATTCGGCGCGACTCGGGCACTCTGATGCGCCCGGCCGTAGGCCGTAACAGCGCACGTTCTTTCACGCTTGATCTGTCAGGCAATGCGGACACACGGCCTTCAGACATGCGGAGAAAGATCATGCGACAGACATCGAAATTGCTTTTCGTCCTGGTGGGAATGGTGGGCGCGGCGGAGCCCCTTTTTGCAGCGCAACCCGCCCCAGCGCCGGTTGTTAAGCCGAATCTTGCTCAGTCTATCCGCAGCGCGCAGGGCGGCTTTCATCGCCCGACCGCCGCCGAGTTGGAGACTGCTCGACAGGGCGTGCTGAAGGCCTGTCAGGCACTTGATCGCAAGCTGAACGACTCGCCCGATGGCCGCAGTGCGAAGAAATCGCTGCAACTCGACGAAATTACCGCCCTCGCCGGCCAGGCCAACCTGGAGCTCAGCCGACTGGAAGTGCTCGATCGTAAGCTAGGGCATCACTCGCATCATGTGGAAGGGGCGGAGCTCGAGGCCTTGCAAACGGCGACACGGCGTTATTTGCAGCGGCTGCGTGCCAACGAGGGTCAAGAGACTGCGGACGAGTACGTGCGGCAGATCGACCGGCTGGCATCGGCCTGGGAAAAGTATCGCAGTGCGAAAGATCCCGTTTCAGGTACCCAAATCCAGGCAATTTGCCAGTGGCTCGACCAGCGGGGCCAAGCCGAGCAACTGTGCCAGAGCCTGCGAGGCGAGGCATCGCACCCGAATCATCGGATGCACGTTTCTGCGGGCTTTCTGCAACAAGCGCTGACACGCGATATCGCCCAGCCGATCGTCTCGAACGAAATGTCGCAGGGAGCGCAAGTGCATGTGCAGGGCCAAATTAAGGGCAAGCTTGTTCCGTCGCTTGTGCCGAATCCCAAAGCGGGCGCCGTAGCCGTTCACTTTGCCGGCACCGGCAATTCGCAGATCGTGGCGAATAAAGGCCGCGTCACGGTACAAGCGCACGGCCTGACGAACATCCAAGCGGTCGAGACCGCTTACCTCACTGAAAAGGGAGTGAGCACGTCGGCGCCCCAGGTGACCGTGCAACATCGATCTTCGCCTTACGCGGCAGGAGTGGCCGCTCGGAGCCGGTTGGTGCGACGCCTCGGCAGTTCGATCGTCATGCGAGTGGTTCAGCGCAATCAGGCTCAAAGCGACGCCCAGACGGCACAGAGCACCCAGCAGAAGATCGACGCAGAAGTCCGCCGACAGAGCGCTGAGATCGCTCGGGAAGCGAACGGTATTTTGAAGCAGTATGGCATCTTTGCTCTGCTCGGCCCTCAGCCCGCCAAAACGCTTAAGATCGACACCACGGCCGAGCGCATCCAATGGCTGGGCCATTACGCTTCAACCGCGCAATTTGCCGCGGAAACTCCCGCTCCGGCGGTTGCGACGCCGAAGCCCGCCGTACTGATGCAGTTGCATGAATCGGCCATCAACAACTCGGAGAACTGGCTGGCCGACAGGAAGATTACTGACAGCGACTTCCGCGAGCTGGTATTCCAAACGGTCGGGTTAATGCCGGCGGGCCAGGATGGGCAAACCGCTCAGATTCCTGCGACGATCACCTTTGCCGATGAGCAACCGCTTGAGGTTCGAATCGACCAGGGGCGGCTCGACGTAACATTGAAACTGAAGGCGTTTTCCTGCCAGGGTTTGCAGTTTGACCGCCAGGTCTGGACCGTCCGTACTGCCTACCGGCCGAAACTGTCCAGCGGCAAGTTGGAGCTGGTTCGCGTAGAGCCGATTAACGTGCAGGGCAGCAGTGCCGAGAACCTGGACCAGTTGCAAGCAATCCTCGGCCGCTTCTTGGTCGAAAAGGCCGCCTCGAGCCCCTCGGCGGGCAAGACGCTCGCTTCGCTGCCGCCCCTGGCCATCGGCCAACTGACGCTCGAGCAGGGCTGGATCACCGTGGCGCTTGTCCCCGAGGCCAGGACCGCAGCCGCAAAAAAGAGTGTAACGCGTCGGAGCTAACTTACGCTTGGCTACTACAGAAGACCTGCTCACATTCGCCAAACCATAAGGAATCTGATCATGACCTCGACACGAACCGTTCAACTCTTGCTGGCCTGTCTGACTCTGGGGCAATTAGCTCAAGCTGCTGAACCCATGCGAAATGCCTCGCAAACCAAACAAGTCCGGGGCGATGCCCTGGCCGACAAACAATTGCTGCTCTCTTTCCAGGGCAAAGGATCGAGCCTGGCGTGGGACGCGGGCGTGGTGAAGAAGGCCTACGAGACGATTCCAGCCTTGGCGGAGAACCGCGTGATCGTCAGCGGGAACAGCAGCGGATCGATCTTGGCCGTCTATTTCTCTTGCTTCGGTTTTACGAAAACCAGCGTCGATTACGCCGCCTATCGCATCCAGCACGCCGACACCAAGGCGATTCGCGGCAACGAAAACGTGGCCAAAAAGGCGGGCGATCTGCTGCTGAACAAACCGACGGAAATCTCCCCCAATAACCTGAAGGAGTACGTTGCCTTCGCCCTGGGCGTGAGCGACTGGCGCAGCGCTCGCGACATTGCAGAGATCGTCCGTCGCAGCCGCGTCGTCCCGCGCTACCCGATGATGATCGTCGCCGCCAACAAGGAGGTGCTCGATAACCGAGCGACGGGCAACGCCCTCAGCTCGAAGGACTTCAAGCAGTTTGATCCGACGAACTTCTCCGTATCGTGGAAGCCCGACGTGTTCGAGTTCTATCGCGAGCGGCCTGCCCGGTTCGCCCAGGAGAATCCCAATCTGCGTTTGGGAGGCGATGCATATATCGGCAAGGCTTGCACCTGCTTCGTTGATCAAACGATGTTCGACCTGTTGAGCCGTATCCCGGCTGCCGAACGCCTATGCGACCTGCGATTGGTGAAGACCCCGGCCGATCTGGCCTTGGCGATTCAGGCCTCG
>JAICIG010000016.1 GCA_025924495.1 Pirellulales bacterium
CCCTGCCGTGCCGGAACTCGAGGCCCGGATCGCCAACTACGAGCTGGCTGCGAGGATGCAGCTTTCGGCGGCCGAGCAGGTCGACATTTCGCAAGAAAGCGAAGCCACGCGGCGAATGTATGGCTTGGATCAAAAAGAAACGAAAGGCTATGGCTTGCGCTGCCTGTTGGCTCGACGCCTTGTCGAAAGCGGCGTCCGCTTTGTGCATGTCTTCACCAACAGCCAAGCCTGGGACCAGCACAGCGGATTGAAAACCGGGCTGGAACGCGTTTGCCGCGAGGTCGACCTGCCCATCGCCGGCTTGTTGACCGACCTCAAACGCCGCGGCCTGCTCGAGACGACGCTGGTGTTGTTCGCCGGCGAGTTCGGCCGTTTGCCGATCGCCCAGAACCGCGACGGCCGAGACCACAATCGACATGCCTTTACCATTTGGATGGCCGGCGGCGGCGTTCGCGGCGGCGTGGTTTATGGAGCTACCGACGAACTTGGATATGCCGCTGCCGTCGATCGCGTGAGCGTGAGCGACTTGCAGGCCACCATTTTGCACCTGGTCGGTCTCGACCATCGCAAGCTCGTCTTTCAGTACGGCAACCGCGCCGAGACGCTAACCGACGTGAATGAAGCACGCGTGGTGCGGGAGCTGCTTGCCTAGTACTACGCCGCGCTCGCTCTCGCGAACGACCGATACAACTCGGCATAGACGCCGTCCGCGGCCAGCAGTGTGAAATGGTTGCCGCGCTCAATGATCCGTCCTTTATCGAGCACGAGCACCTGGTCGGCATGACGAATGGTGCTTAGGCGGTGGGCTACCACGAAGCTCGTGCGCCCCTTGAGTAGCGCGAACAGGGCGGTTTGCAGCCGCGCTTCGGTAATTGTGTCGACGCTGCTGGTGGCTTCGTCGAGGATCAGGATCCGCGGATCGGCCAGCATGGCCCGGGCGAAGCAGACCAATTGCCGTTGGCCGAGCGACAGGCTGCCGCCGCGCTCGCCGACCTGCGTCTGCAAGCCGCGAGGCAGAGCGTCCTCAAGCAGGTCGAGGCATTCCAGCCGCCGCACGGCATCCACCACTTCGGCATCGCTGGCTTCGGGCCGGCCGAAACGAATATTGTCCATCACCGTGCCGCCAAACAAAAAGTTTTGTTGCAGCACGATTCCAATCTGATGGCGCAGCGAGCCTGATGTGATCTCGCGAATTTCATGTCCATCGATCAGCAGTTCGCCCTGGGTGGGCAAGTAAAACTTAGCGATCAGATTGGTGATTGAAGTCTTGCCGCTGCCGGTGTGCCCCACCAGCGCAATCGTCTGCCCTGGTTCGCAGATAAAGTTGATGCTGCGCAGCACGAGCCGATCGCGCTGATAGCCGAACGAGAGATTACGAAATTCAACTCGCCCTTCGATTGGCGGCAGGTCATGCGAGTTGGCTGCGTCGGTCCATTCTGGGCGACTGTCGAGCAGCTTGAACACGCGCTCGGCGCCAGCCATGGCGGTCAGCGCCTGGTTGTACTGGTTGCCGAGCACGGCGATCGGCGAGAAAAACAAGTTGGCCATCAGCAAAAAGCCGACCAGGCTGCCCAACTCCGAAGCGTCGACATACAGCACGCGGTAACCGCCAATCAGCATCAAAGCGGCGAAACAGAGCTGGCTGTTCAAGTCCAGGAGCGGCAGAAAGACACTTTGCAGCCGGGTTACGTTCAGATTGTACTGCGAGTGATCGGCGACCAGGTCGCCGAATAACTCGGCGTTGGTCGCCTGGCGGACGAAGCCCTGCGTCACGCGCATGCCATTGACTGACTCGGCCAAGGTGGCCGTCACGCGGCTGAACGATTCCTGTACGTCGCGCAAAGCGCCCGACAACCGTCGATGAAAGTGTTTGTTGATGACCCACAACAGCGGCGCGATACCGAGCACGACGAGAAACAGCGTCGGGTCGTACCAAAGCATAAAGGCGGCGGCGACGAGCATCTGGCCGAGTTGGACGATGCTAACAAATAGCACCTCTTGCACGCCGATTCGGACATTCTCGACGTCAGAAGTCATGCGGCTGATGATGCGGCCCAGCTTGGTCTGATGGAAGAAGCTCATCGGCAGCCGCTGCAACTGCTCAAAAACGTCGTTGCGCAAGTTGTAAACCACGGCTTCGCCCAGTTCGAGCGCCAAGCGTTGCCGGAAGTGCATCACCAGTTGCGTCGAGAGGGCTAATGCCGTGAAGGCCAACACGCCCAAGGTTACGCCGCGCACGTCGTGACTTTGCACCGGCCCGGTGATCATGGCCGCCGTGAGCCAGGTGAGCCCTGGCAGTTGAATCGACCGCAGTACGACTAATAGGACAAGCCAATTTCGCTTTGAGGCGTATCGACGCGTGTATTCGAGTAACCGCAAGATGAGCCGCATTTCCAGCGGGTGCTGCTCTTCCTCGCGATCTTCGGCCCGGCGGATGGTGAGCGCGGCGTAAGGGTTGCGTGCGTTCATGCGGCGGCCCCCGACGCGGCGGCCGCGGGCAACTCGTCGTCGACAATTTGCAGCCGTGCGGCTTCGTAGTAGTGTCCTTGCTCTCGCATCAACTGCTCGTGCGTTCCAAACTGCACGATCCGCCCGCCATCGAGCACGACGACGAGATCCGCGCGACGCAGTGTGCTCATGCGGTGGGCGGTCACCAGCGTCGTGCGACCGCGCATGGCCTGTTCCATCGCGGCGAGAATCTCGTGTTCGGTGCTCGGATCGATCGCGGCCGTCGCATCGTCGAGGATCAGAATCGCTGGATCCAGTAGCAGGGCCCGGGCGATCGCCAGTCGCTGCCGCTGCCCGCCCGAGAGGTTCGAGCCAAATTCGCCGACCACCGTATCGTAGCCGTGCGGCAGTGCGATGATGAACTCGTGGGCCGAGGCGATCTTCGCCGCTCGTTCGATCTGCTCACGCGTAGCGCCGGGATGCCCAAAGGCAATGTTGGCGGCCACCGTATTGCTAAACAGGAAGCTCTCCTGAAAGACAAGTCCCACGCTGCGGCGCAAGTCATCGAGCCGTAAATCGCGTGCGTCGCGGCCGTCGATCAGCACGCGGCCGATGGCTGGATCGTAGAACCGCGGTACGAGGCTCAGCAGCGTACTTTTGCCCGCGCCCGTTGCGCCGACGATCGCTACGCACTGTCCAGCTCCTACCGCAAAGTCGATTTCCTCCAGCACCGGCTCGCCCGCCAGATAGCCGAAGCTGACGTTTTCGAAGCGAATTTCACCGCAGGCTTTCTTGAGCGGCGCGGCGTCGGGATGGCTGGCGATCTCGATCGGCGCATCGAGCACTTCGAACACTCGCTGGGCGCCGGTCAGACTGGCCTGAATGCTGTTGGCGATATTTGTTACCTGGCCTACTTGGTTGGCGAACTGCTGCAATAAGTTGGCGAACACGAACAGACCTTCGCCCAGCCGCAACTCGCCTTCAATCACCAGGTAGCCGCCATAGGCCAAGAGCACGATCATGTTGATCTGAGTCAAAAAGCCCATCGCGGGCTGGAACAGACTAATCTGCCAGAAGATTTCCTCTTTCTGGTCCTTGATCGCGCGATTAGCCTCCTCGAAGCGCGCGATTTGATCGGCCTCCCGGGCGAATCCCTTGACGACCTGAGCGCCTTGTACGCTTTCGGTCAGTCTTAGCACCATTTCGTCGGTGAGCTCGCTGTTGTGCTTATAGGCCGGCCGCACTTTGCGCGAAAACAATACGGCGCCGACCCAGAGCAGGGGAGTAGTCGCCAGGCAGGCCAGCGTGAGCGGCACGTGGACTTGCAGCATGTAGTACAGGTACACCGCAAGCGAGAGCAGCACGGAGAGGACCTGAATCACCACCCCGTCGACGAACGAGCGTACGGCCTGCACGTCCCCCGCGACCCGATTGATGATCGAACCGCTGCGGTTTTCATCGAAGAAACGGAAACTAAGCCGCTGCAATTTGTCGTAAACCTGCGAGCGCAGATCGACCACGATATCTTGCACCAACCGCCCGGCCGACATCGAGGCGACGTAGCGCAGCGAGGCATGGATCAGCGCCACCGCAAGAATTGCCCCGGCAAGCAAGGCCGTTACTGCCAAGGGGCCCCACTCGGCAGGCGGTGTAAAGCCGAACGACCAGCGCGGCGTGACGCTTTCGGGCGCCAGGCGATGACGAATGACGTCGATGCCCAACCCTGTCAGGCTCAGGCCTTCCAGAGCGAGCGCCACGAGCAGCATTTGCTGCGCAAGCACGCCGCCGCAGCGGTTGCGGTAACGCCAAGCCAGCGCGAACAACCGACGGATGAGTACCGCGTTCGATGGGCCGACGTCATCGGGCCGCGACAAACGTGAATGCGGGGCAGGGCAGGGGGGCACAGCAGTGATGGTTCAGTCAGGAGCTACCCGAGTTCTACGCAATGCTATCGGACGCCGCCGCCAAGGCAAGTTTTGTTATCTGAGGAAGGCGGATAGCGAACGTCGCGACCGCCGGGCGGCAGGAGGGCGGGATTCTAGAGATCTTGTTGAGCGGCAGCAATGTCAGAAGAATGCGCGAGAGCGCAAACGAAGGCATTCCCTTGCTCTGGAATAGTTTAAGGAAACCGCCGGCGTCTGCCAATGCGCGCCGCGTTTGCGCCGGAAAGGGGTCGCTAGTGCGCCACCTTAGGCCAATACTCTTTGAACTCGAAGTCGGGGCTGTTGTCGATGTCGTGGCATTCCATGCACGAGCGCCGCACGCCTTCTTCGTCGTCTTTGTCCTTGAGCGAGAGCTGCATGGCAGTGCGGAAGCGGGTCTGCTTTTCTTCATCGTCGCCGCTCTCCGCGGCAACGTGATCGGCGCCGGGGCCGTGACAATTCTCACAACCATTGCCTGCCAATAAAGGCGTGCTCTTCAGGCTCTCATAACCGCTGACGTAAGGAAAGAATTCTTGCGGATTCCAACCCGTGGCGTGGCAGCTGATGCATTCGGGATCGAACTGGCGCGGCGGCTTGACCTTGGTCAACGTTTCGGTGGCGTGAGCATGGGGCGTGTCTTGCCAGATCTTGAATTCGTCCTCGTGGCATTTGGCGCATTTCTGCGAGCCTGCGAATTCTCCGCGGGGATGGTTGGCGGGGCGCAGGCCGAGCCCTTCCCAGCCGAGTTCCTTGAGCTGGTCCTGATAGTTGATCATCAGCTCATCCATTTCGGCCGAATCCTTGAAGCGATGGTCAAGCGGCACGCGCTGATAGCGCAGCGGGTTTTCTTTGTCGTCAAACAGTCCGAGCACGATGGCATACATTCCTTTGTGCCCCACCTCGATGAGCAGGTTCTCGCTCTTTTTCACCGTCGCCGGCTCAAACGGGGGCTCGTCGGGCCCGCCCGCCGTAACGACCGCGTTGAATTCCGGGAATTGTTCGGCCAAAACCTCCGATTCTTCCGGCGAAGCGTACGACAACAGCACCAGATAATCGCATTCCGTCTTTTTCAACTCCGGCAGGATTTCTCGAATCGCGACTTCCGGTTTTTCGAACTTGATCTCATCATTGCGGATTTCCTTTTGCGCAGCTTCGCCGAACACCGAGGTCACGCCCAGCTTCATGCCATCGATGTCGATCACGCGAAAGCGTGGCGTGAAAGCTCCCTCGTCGCCAAGCAGGTTGAATAGTCCGACGTTCGCCGAGACAAAGGCATCGATGTTCGTCACGCTGGCAACCACCGATCCGGTCGGCAGTTTCAGGTCGTCGGCGCCGAAGCCAATGGCGCGGTAGTCCATAATCTTCAGCCCTTCGACAGTTTTTTCGTACTTGATTTCCGCCTGCCGTCCGAAGCGGCGAATTAAGCCGCCGATATCCAGAGCCGCGACAGGCCAGCCGCGCGCGGCGAGCAGCTTGAAGAAGGTATGGCGGCGTCGCAACCCGCCTTTCTGGTTTTCCAGGCCTGCGCACCCACAAGGCTCGATATACCCCAATTGTTCGCCAGTAATCACGATCGCCAGTTTCGGCTTTTCCCAGCCGACGAAGATCTCTCCGTTTCTTTTGACGGGGTCATTGGAGTCGTCTGCTTCGTTCTTTTCAGCCGCAGCAGGCTTATTCTTGCCAGCAGCCACGGGCCGGCTCTCCCGAGCCGGCGTCGATTCCGCCGGCTGTTCGTGGGCTGGCTCTGTTTCGGCTGTTTCTTCGTCGGTCGGCCCTATGGGCGTTGAATCGCGACGCTCATCCTGGGACGGCGGCTCGCGTTTGGGCGGGTTCTCTGCAGCAACCGAGGGCGCTTCCGATGGCTCTGCTTCCACCGCCGGTTTGGCTCCTTCTTTTCGCTCGGCGAGCTTCTGCGGGGTCCGTTTATCGGTCGAAGCGGAGGGGCAGCCGAGAAAAGCGGCAAAACTGAGAGCCAACACCGGCAGCGAGAGCCATGCCTGCTTCGACATGAATACGATACTCCGTTTCGTGTTTGTTTGGCTGCGCGCTAATTGGGCCAATATCCCACGGTCGGCCAAAGCCTTAGGCGTCAATGGACGCATAGGCGACCTGCCACGAGACTTTCAGGCGACTTTCGCCGCCACACCCTGGGCCGCTGCGTCAATCCTCAACGACAGCGAATTGCACCGACAATTTGACGGGAGGCAAGCCGGCGTTATTGAAGCGAACGACGATTTCTCCCGGCTTTCCTTGGTCGCTTCCCATGTGGTTTACCAGGGGGGCGCCAGGAGGGATTTCGATTTCAATCGGGGCCAGCGTCGTCGCCCCGTCGCCAACCTGGTTTGCTTTTCCGTAGGTCACTTTGAGCAAGTCGGGTTTCACTTTGGCGGTCTCAAGAGCCAACCCGGCGAATTCCTTGCCGCGGACGACCAAGGTCAAGTTGCGCTTCGCCCCTTGACTCTGCTTGACTTGCCCGATCGACAGAACGCCGTGTTCCTGATTCCATCCCTTGCCCACGATCGAGACTGGACCGCCGATGTTCCCCGAGACAGACAATTCCTGCTCGGGGCCATTCTCCAAATTCGTCTTGAGCAGGATTCTCTGCTTAAAGGCTCCTAAAGGCAAGCCGGGTTTGAGCGTGACATGGATCTTTGTCGCGCTTTTGACCCCCTTGGGAAGTTCGCCGGGCGTTGTCTCGGTCAACTCGACATCGAAGTACGGAGCAAGATCGGGATTGGAAAGACGGTGTTCCGACACTTTGAGGTGATCGGAAAAGTAAGCGAACAATACGGCGGTCGCCTCAGCGGATTCCCCGACGCGGACATTGCTGAAAACCAGTTCCCTCGGCTCGAATGCGAAAGGATGGACGATCTTGCCGGTAATGATGAGCCGAAGCAAAGGATGTTCGGGGTCGTTGGTGTGCACGTCGACATATTGGCGGAACACATTTTCGGTAAGATTGATGTTCCAACGAACCTGCACGGCCGCGCTGCCGCCTGGAGGAATCGGCTCTGCCGGCAAATTGGCGAATGTGCATTTGCTGCAGCTCACCTCCGACCGCAGTAACTTCAAGGGAGCTGTTCCTTCGTTCTTAATGACAAAGGAATGCCGATGATCCGTGGAGCTATTGGGCAAAAACCCGAAGTCGAATTCGGTTTCATCAACCACCGCTCGCGGTTGTTGCTCGTCGCCGCCGGCCGCCGACGCGGCCGTCTCGGGCGAAGCGTCAAGCCCGGCGGGCAATTCGCCGGCGGGTTCCAAGTCGGGCGAGGAAAGCAAGTCGCGAAGCGGAAAATCGAGCTGAGCCACCGAGACGGCGGCGGTGGCGGCGATGCCGCCAATCACAAACAAAGCGATCGCTAGGGCAGTTTTCATGGATTACGGCCTACCGGTAAGCGTCGAAACATATTAGCGTCTCTCGTGTCCAAGGGGCGCACTCTTGCCAATTTTAGGGGCGGGAAGCGACATTTGCAAAATAGGCGCCTGGGCAATGGGAGGCGCCTATAGTTGCAACGCCGCACGCCTGGGCCCGACTGAATCGCTCGCCTTCAATCGTTCGACTTCGACCAGCAACTCGGCGGAGAGTTTCTGGTCCTCGTGGGGAGTCAGTCGATGGAGTCGCAATGCTTCGGCGGCGGCCTTGCGCGCACCCGCGGGTTGGCCGGCGGCGGCCAAGGCCAGGGCCAGCCTTGCCTGGTTCTCGGCTAAGCTGGGATACAGTTCTATACCACGTTGATAATGGACGATTGCTTTATCTAAATCGGCGGCCTCATGAGTGGCACGATATGCCTCAAGGTAATGGTTGCCTGTCAGCATTTGCGCCGCGGCCGAGCGAGGCCGTCGCTTGTTCGCTTCCTCGGCCGCCTGTTCCCAATGCTTAAATGTGGCGGCGGCGCCGTCTTTGCGCCACTGATCGATTTCGATCGCTGCCAGACTTCTCCAAGGCTCATCTGATCTCGGATCGGCTGCTGCCGCCGACTCGAGTAGTTGCATTCGCCGCTTGCCAACCGCCGACTCTGCCTGCAATAAAAACAACCGACACCGCATGACGGGCAGGTAATCGCTCCAAATAAAAACACCGATTGCGACCACCGCCGCACCAGCCGCCAACATTGCTGCGCGGCCTGCCAGGACAAAGCGGGGCGATTCCATGCCGGCCAAACTCAGCCCCAGCGCCAGCAACAGCCAGAGCGAGCTGGCGACGCCGGGAAAGGCGATGCCGCCCGCGGCCATCAAATTGATTAGCAGAACTATAGCTGCCAGCGTCGGCAGGGCGGGTGGCAAAGCGCCTTCCCGAATCCACGGCGTCAGCAGCCAGACGATCGCTGCTGACACAATCAGACCTCCTGCAGCTGCTCCCAACGGCAGATTCACGGTTGATGCCATCCCGATGAAGTATGCCAGCAGGAAGCCGCCTACGATGCCGCCGCCGGCAATCATTTTCCAATCGCCGACCGTTTGTTCTTGCTCTGCTATGCCTTGGCGTTGCGCGGGGGCGAACGTGCTGGGCGCTGGGGCAGGGAATGGCCTGGCAGTAGATGCGGCGGCAGATGAAATCGATGGTTGATAAGCGGCCGATTGCAACCCTCGAAACAACTCATAGCCAATCGCGGCGAAGATGGCCAAGAACGCAAGCATCGCCGGCGTGCCGCAGGTGGCCCAGACTTCGAAGATCAGGTTGTGCGGATCGGCCACCACTTCGCTGGCTTGGGGCAGCTTGTAGCGCGTATACTCGTCTTGAAAATTTCCCGGCGCGCAACCGAGCCATGGATGGTCTTTGATCATCGCCAACGAAGCCTGCCAATACTGCCAGCGATAACCAAGTGATTTGCTTGCTTCCGTGAGCACTTGCCGGTCGAGGCTTCCCGCGCTAATCGCCGCGGTGATGAGAGCGAATAGCCCGAGAGCGCTTATCGCCGCCGCGCGCCGGCTGAAACGCCGGCCTTGTCCGGCGACTCCCAGGCAAAGACCCGCTGCGCCGGCCGCCGTGGCAAGCCAGGCGCTGCGACTCTTCGTGAGCAAAAGACAGGATGCCGTCGAGGCGATGATTATCGCTGAGCCCGTCATCACGAGAACATATCCCTGCCGCCCGTTCGCATCCTTGTCGGTCGACCCTCTCTGGCGGTTTGCAATCGCGATACCCGCCCCGACGATCAACCACGGTGCGAGCACTCCGGCTAAGGAATTCGTCAGTGCGAACGTCGCCATCGGTTCGCTGCTTTCCAGGCGCTTTTCAAATCGTAATCGCTCCGCCGACCCGGCTTCCGGCGAAATCCCCAATTCACGGAGCAGGGTTTCCGGGTGTTGCCGATATTTGGCGCGTGTTTCAGGAGCGGAAACAAAGTATTCGTGCAGGCCATACGCCGACAGTGCAGCAGCCAGGCCCAACATTGCGGCGGTTGTCGCTCTCGCTTTACGGGGAGTGTCGATCAATTGTCGCGCCAGGAAAAAGCCGAGTCCGAGCGAGAACCATTCCCAAAACAAATTGATAGACGACCTCGCTGCTCCTGCTTGCGCCGCATGCCAGGCGCTTAGACCCTGGAAAAAGATGAGCGCGAGCCACGGTCCGTCGGCCCAACTCAGGCTCACGTCCAGTCGGTTGCGAAACAAGCCATCGATCAACCAGCTGCCCGCCACAATCAACGTCAGCAGCACGAACGGTAAACCCTCTCCATCGGCCGTCAACGCGCCTTCGCTGGGCAGCAACGGACGTGCGACAAACAGAGCCAGGAGGGTCGCCAGCAGCATGGTGGCCAGGGGCATGCGCCGGGGCATGGCGACCGGGCGAGCGCTGCTTTTTTGCCGACCGTTCATTTATGTTCGCCGATGCCGTCGGCCGGCGGTCTCGAGCACCCCAATCAGGGTCAACACGCAGCCGACCAATAACAGAATAATCCAGGCGCCCAATTCGTCGACCTGATGCAAGAGCAAGGCGCCCAGGCCGCAAGTGGCAGTGGTGAGATAGATCGTCAACACCGCCTGACCCTTGGTCATCCCCATATCAACCAGCCGGTGCGAAAAATGGTTCTTGTCGGCTTCAAAAGGGCTTCGCCCTTCGCGCAGACGGATCCAGACAACGGTGGTCGTGTCATACAGCGGAACAGCTAGGATGCAGAGCGGCGTAAAAATTGCGTGGGTAGGCAAATCGCCGCCCGTGAATGTCGCCATACTGGCTGCCATCGCCAGGCAGAATCCGATCAAGTAGCTGCCTGCGTCGCCCATGAACAATCGGGCGGGCGGTCGGTTTTGCCACAAGAAGCCCAGCAGGGCGCCAATCAATACGAGCAGAAATCCACTCACGAAGAGTTGAGGCTGATGAGTAACGGGGCTGGGCGTCGTAAGCAGTACTGTCGCCAGCATGGCGGCGGCAATCGTCGCTACGCCGCCAGATAGGGCGTCCATATTGTCCAGCATGTTGAACGAGTTGATCAAGCCGACGATCCAACACACGCTGACGATCATTGTGATCCACGGCTGCTCGACGAACAGCGTCAACCGCCAGCCGTGCCAGTAACCTACAAGCAACGATGCAATGCCGATTTGCACGATGATTCGTAAACGCCAATCGAGTCCGAAGCGATCGTCCGCCAAGCCCAACAACATTAACACCGTCCCCGCGCCCAACAGGGCCCATAACTTAGGCGTCTGCTGGATCAAGCCGCCGACGTGTGCGGCGACGAAGCGGGGTAGCTGCCAATGGTCGGCGACCAGGTAGCCGTCGCCGGTTGGCTGAAGCGACCAGAGCAGGAACTGCCCGACGGCAAAGGGAACGATGAGTCCCAGCCATATAGCCAACCCACCGCCGAGCGGCGTTGGCGTGGTATGCACTTTGCGATGTCCGGGCTTGTCGACCAGGCCGAACCGCGGCGCCAGGCGGCGTATGGCAATGGCCGCCAAGCCCGACACGATTAGGCTTGGCAGCAGCGCTCCCAGCAACAACCACTTCACGATTTGCCAGCCTCCCGCGTTCGGGACTGCAAGTCGTTTCGCAATTGAGTGAAATAGTGCTGGAAATCAGCGCGGCGGTAGTCAGGGTAGGTCCATTCCCGTTCTTGCCACCGCCCCGCGCGAAAATACAAGGTCACCTCGGCGTAGATTCCTTGGCCCAAATAGAGCCGGTGGGAATGGTCTTTTGTTGAAGCCAGCACGAGTTTGGCGGGCGTCAAATAGCCTGGATCAAGATTCAATGGACGAGGCTCGGCGTGGGCCGCTGTTTCAGTATACTCCGCCTCCCAGGCGTTGGTGGTCCGCTTGATTTTGGGTAACTCGGCCGGATCGATCAGGTTTGACAGGGCCAAAAACTGCTTTTTGAGCCCGCTGCCCATCGTTGCCTGATAGTAATCGGTTTCCGTGAAATCAAACACGGGACTGAGCCGTCCCAGCGATCCCCAACTCAATTGGGCGCGGCGCGAGGCCCAATTCAACGCCGCGGGATGGCGGCTGGTCATCGCCATTAGTAGTACAACAGGAGCATGGCCAGAAATGAAGCCCATCAGTATATGCTTATGGATTGCAGCCCCAGGCAGGTTCCGGACGCGAACCTAGTTTACGTTGCTGTCAAAGGTTCCGCAGAGTTTCAGCCTTGCCAGGGCGAAATCTATCAACTAAATGTAGTGTCTTAACAATCCAGTATGCGGTCTTAGGATAAGATGCCCCCGCCGGCATGGCTGCCAAACGCCCTGCTCTCGTCACTTCCTTTTGCCCGCTGGTTTCCCTCCTTAGTGTCCCGGGAAATTGAAAGGCTTTGTGCGAATGCATTCCTTCAATCTGACACATTCTCAGCCCGAAACAAGCTGGCTTCGCCGCTGGTGGACGGGTTGGTATTCGAAAACGTGGCTGACCGCCGGAATCATGCGGCCAAACATGGCGAAATCGGAGCGAGGGGCGCTCGCGGTCGAGAACGGCTCAGGCTGCGAGGGCATTAGCGACTTCGAGTTCTACGGCCGGCACCTGATGGCTAACTACGTCGGCTGCGACCCGGTTGCGCTGTCGGACAATGCCGGGCTCAAGGCGGCTTTAGAGTCGGCCATCAAGTCCGCCGGCGCCACGATTCTGGATCGAGTCGATTATGCATTTACGCCGGCCGGAATGACGGCCGTGATGCTGCTCTCGGAGAGCCACGCCAGCATCCACACCTATCCAGAGCATCAGGCTTGCTTCGTTGATCTGTTTACCTGCGGCCGCAATTGTAGCGCGGAGAAGTTTGACGAAGTACTGACCGACTACCTGCGGCCGCAGCACGTCCAGCGTCGCACCCTGTTACGGCACGAGCACGGCATCGAAGAATCTTCGGGCGCCGAGTCCGATTGTTGGGCTGCGGAATGGGCCGCCTGACGATCGGGCACTAGTGCATCGTCTCATGACGAGGGCTCCGAAGGAGCACATGGAGGGTTTTTACCTGCGATGGACTGTACGACGAATCGACAGCAGCCTGCGGCGACCGAGATCAAGCGGCCTTATCCTCTGCCGACCCTGCCTCCGGACCGGTTCTATGTAGAGAACGTCGATCCGGCGAGCGTCGGCGATGGCGCGTTGACATTCATTGAGGATTCGGATCCGTTCGACCGCTACAGCTATCGCCTGTCGCGCGTACTGTACCAGGGGAAGACATCGTTCCAAAACGTGCTCATCGCCGACACCTACAATTTCGGCCGCATTCTGGTGCTCGACGGAGCGATTCAAAGCGCGAGCGAAGACGAGTCCATCTACCATGAATTGCTCGTGCAGCCAGCGATGCTGCGTCACGCCGATCCGCGAGATGTGTTGATCATTGGCGGCGGAGAAGGAGCGACGCTGCGCGAAGTGCTCGTCCATCGCTCCGTGCGTTCGGCGACGATGGTCGATCTCGATCGCGAAGTGGTGGAACTGTGCCGTGAACACCTGACCCATTGGCACCAAGGCGCCTTCGACGATCCGCGCGTGCGGTTGGTCTACGACGATGGTCGAAAATTTATCTTCGACAATGACGATCGCTACGACGTGGTGATCATCGACGTGGTCGACATGCTAGATAACGGCCCGGCCCAGGCACTCTATACGCGCCAGTTTTACGAAATGTTGAAGCGGCGTTTGTGGCCGGATGGAATCTTGGTGGTGCAAGGCTTGGAGTTTTCGTTTTTGGACGATAAACCCCATGCGGCCTTGGCCCGCACCTTGCGGACCGTATTTCCGGAGGTGCACAGTTATAAGGTTCATGTGCCCGCCTTCCTCTCTGCGTGGGGTTTTTTGGTGGCGTCTGATTGGTTCGTCCCGAGCGAATGGGCGGCCGCCGATTGCGATCGCAACATCCAGACGCGACTAGGCAATCAGTGGCTTAGCCATTTGACGGGCGAATTTCTTCGCAGTTGCTTCACGCATTGCAAGGAGACGCAATTCCTACTCTCCTTGCCCGGTCCGATTCTGGAGGACGGCGTTCCGTTCGTCCCGCCGCCAGATATCGAAGACATCGAACCCGAGTATGTGCAGTTCCCTATCCAGCCGACAGGCTAGACTATGAGCGACGCGGCGGCGCCTACGACAGGCGAAGCGCAGTATGCACTGCGGATTTCTTTTCGAGAGCGTCTGCCCGGCGACGAGACCGCACGTCGGGTGTTCCGCGATCCTTATCCGCGTTCGGCAGTCGGCGAAACGATTGAGTTAGAACAGCTTTTCGCCGAAGCAGCTGGTTATCCGCCGTCGACCGAAAGCTTTTTATGCTTGCTGTTGCCGAGCGGCGCCGCAACGCCCGTCGATCTGCAGCGGCGTGCGGAAGACTGGATGAACGGTCCGGAGTTGTCTGCCGAATTCCCGCTCGCCGATCTGGTCGTGCAAAGCGACCGGATCTTATGGCGTGCGGGCCGGGCGATCGTCATCGGCTCGCCTCGCCGCTTTGATGAGGTGCTCGCTGGCCTGGTCGACTTTTCCTACTACGAAGCCGAACTGCGCAAGCTTGAGCATGAACTCGACGCCGATTGGGCCACGGCTGAGGCGGACGTGCCGTTGACTCACAGCGTCAACGCCGAAGCACTGTACCGCCGCCCGCACGTCGATCAGATGACCCGGCGAATGGCATTGCGGCGGATCCGCTTTGCGCGGTTGGCCCCTCGGCTGGAGAAGGCTTCGGTCACGCTCGCCGGTCCGATTCGCCGCCTGGTCTCTGAATTGGCGCAGCAAGCTGAAATCGTCGACCGGCTGCGCTCCGTGGATGATCGACTGGAGGTCTTCGAGGATCTTTACGAACTGGCCAATGACCGATTGGGGGAGTTCGGCTATTTCCAGCAGGAAAACCGGCTGGAGACCTGGATCCTGGCCGTCCTGTTTCTCGAAGTTGCCATCATGCTGTTCGAGATCTGGTTCGCCTGGTGGCTGGATGGGGCCTAGCTGGCCTGATCACTGATCTCGGGCTTAGCGGTAAACGACGCCTTGGTCTTCCACGGCGGTCATCGTTTTCTTTTCTTCTTGTTCCCTGATCTTGGCCGCCACTTCGTCGCGCGCTTGCTCACGCGTCAAGCCACGGCCGGCGGCGTATTGATCCAGAAAACGCTTCGACTCAATGTTGTGCTGACCAAGACTATTGCGGCAACCGCCTAGCAAGGCCAACCCCAGCAGTAACACGGGCAGCATCTGCGGCGGCTTTCGGTTTCTCCCCTCGGGAGCCTCGCTACGGCGCGCGTCGAACGATAAACCATCCGGCTTGGCAGCCATGGGCGTCCTTCTTTGAGCAGGCGAGAGATGAGATCGGACGGGCGGCGGGCGAAACGCCCTGCGCGGTTTTTATGTGAAATCCGCGCAAATATCGGTAGGGCGAGGATCGTACTCGAAGCTCCGTTTAGCGCCTAGTTCGATTTTTTCCGTCCAAAATTGAGCGACGACAAGGTTAAAACGCTGGAAACGCGGCCGAAAGCCATCGGCCAACTCGCCGGCTGATGGTAAAAAGCTGCTGGGCGGCGCGATTCGAGGATTGTATTGCGCTAGGCAGGCTGAGGTGGTTGGAGGAATTAACGTGAAACATGGACCGCGTTGTCGCTCGCTGCTGTTGAATATGCTGCTGGCCTTGGCGTGCTCGGGGTTCGCGCTGATTGATGTCGTTTCAGGACAGCCCGCGAAAGCGTCCTCGCCTGACATCGAGGCGCAAACTCGCGGTCCGATTCATGAGGCGTTTGCCGAGCCGATTGTCTACGATCTGGTTTTTAATCCTGTTGTAGCTCGGCAGCCGCCGGCTGGCTTAAAGGAATTGCCGCCGGGAGTGAAACCTGCGGGCGCGCACGTTGTCTGGTTGCCCGGATACTGGGCTTGGGACGATGACCGCGATGATTTCTTATGGGTGAGCGGAGCCTGGCGCGTACCGCCGCCTGGCGCGCGCTGGATTCCTGGTTACTGGTGCAAGGCGGACGGAGGCTATTGTTGGACGCCTGGATTCTGGGCTGCTTCGACGGCGCACCAAATCAGGTATCAGCCGGCGCCCCCGCAAAGCATCGAGGCGGGACCTGCAAGTCCGCCGCCCTCGGAGAATCATTTTTATATTCCCGGTCATTGGGCCGAACGCAACGGCGACTACGTCTGGCAAGCCGGCTATTGGGCGCAGATAAAACCAGGCTGGGTCTGGGAACCCGCTCATTATGTTGCAACCGCGCTGGGCAGCATTTTCGTGCCCGGCCGTTGGGATTATCCTCTCGCGCAGCGCGGATTGTTATTCGCGCCAGTGATCGTTAACGCCGATGCAGCGGCACGGCCCGGGTTCCATTTCACGCCCGACTTTGCGATCAACGCGACGGCATTGACCAGCAACTTGTTTGTTCGTCCACAGTGCAATCACTACTATTTCGGCGATTACTATGGCGACGACTGCGCCCGGCAAGGATACCAGCCCTGGTATGCATTTCACGACAGCGGTAAAGGCTATGCGCCCCAGTATGTTTACAGCCGCTGGCTCTACGGTCGAAGCGATGCCCCTTGGGATACCGAGATGAGGGCCGCATACCGCAGGCGATTCGAGCATGCGGACGCTCGCCCGCCGAGGAATCTGGCGGCATTAGAAGCGAGGGTGGAAACTCCTGGCGGCGGAGAGGGCTTGCCCGTCGTTTTACCGCTCAACCAACTGGTGGTTTCAAAGGCATCGCCGCTTGCGCTGGTGCAAGTCAATGAGGGTTCGCGTTCGCGTGCCAAATCGCTTGCTGAACACTTCGGCGTGCTGATAGGCGAACGAATGAAAATGGAGAGCGGCGCAGCGGGAACCTTGAAGGTCGAATCGGCGGCGACTGTCACGCCGACGCTGCACTTGCCGCACTTCTCGTCTGCGCTGCAAGGGGTCTTCGGAATCGGGGCGTCGCTCAGCGATGCGGTAGGGCCGTCGCTCCCCGGTGTGAGCGGTCGCGCCTTGCCCGGATCATCCGGTCGGGTCGTACCAGGCTTGCGCGGGAGGGTGGTTCCCGGCGTAGAGCAAGTCTCGCCGGTAGGCGGAATTCCTGGTCGCAAGAATGCACTGCCCGGCGTTGGCGGAAGCCGGGATGATGATTAGCGGCAGACGGCAATCGTCGGCGCCAGCGCCTTAGGAATCGCCCAACAGCCAATCGACCACTTGCACCAACCCATCCTCGTCGTGAGAGGGCGCCACGCGATCGGCGGCGGCCTTAACGTCAGGCAGCGCATTGCCCATGGCAATACCCAAGCCTGCCGCTTCGATCATCGGCAGATCGTTGACATCGTCCCCGACGGCGCATATCTCTTCGGCAGGAATGCCCCATTCTCCCGCGACATGCTGGATGCCCGACCATTTGGTAACGCCGCTCGGCGAAATCTCGCACATGTGCCCCAGATATCGGGGACTGCGCAGCACATGAGTATATAACTGCTCGGGCAAACGGCGTTGCAGGTCTTCGTGCAGCGCAAGCATCTCTTCCCGCTTGCCGATGGCAAAGCCCGCAAAGACTTCGCTCGGCGGATCGATCATCAGCGTCGGCCAGAGACGATGGCAGCCCGGGTTCAGTCGCAGGTAGTCGGCCATTTCCAGTTGTTCGACTTCAATCCGCGGGCAATAGAAATCGAATCCTTTGCCGAACGAATCAGCGTACAACACCGCTTCAAAGCCGGCTCGCTCGATAATGGCGAGCAGGTCGCACAACAATTGCCGTTCGAACACGGCTTGGTAGATCGTTCGATGGCCCCGCGGGTGTTTAATCCGGGCGCCGCTGGCAGGGACCAGCGGCGCGTCGAGGCCGAGCGGTTCGACCAGCGGCAATGCGCGGCTATATCGGCGGCCGGTTGCCAATACGATCCGCATTCCCGATTCTGTTGCACGCAGCAGAGCTTGGCGCGTGCGATCGGTCAGTTCATCACGGCTGTTAACGAGCGTGCCATCGATGTCGATGGCCAGAAGGCGATAGCGGGGCATGAACAGGCAAAAAATGAAGTTGGAGGAGGAGTCGGATGAGAGGCGTCACGAGGCCGAGGCTGGGATGTTGCGCGAACTAGCAGCGGAGCGTCATTTTGTGCCTTTCTTTCCTGCTCTTTATTATTCCGCTCCTGCCATTGCGGCAAGTTGAACCACGGCTCGGTTCTGCTCCTTCTCCAAATAAGCGCGGCCCTTTTTTACATTTAAATGGTCCCAAGGAAGCTTTGCGTCGAGGGCATATGTGCGTTGGGCAGTGGTCTCGACGTCAAGATTGCAATCGGCCAACGCTTGCCACCAAAGATCGGGCTGAAAATGTTCGCGCCAGCTATCGAGCCGAGCCCCTCGACGCCAGGCCAGTTCGAGCGCGTCGGCCACTCGCCGATCGCCGCGGCTGAGCACTCCTTCGAGCATGCTGGTTTCAACCTCGTGGCACTTCACATACACGCTGCGCAGGCGCCGCCGCTGCTTAAGGTGCGCGTGGGCCCAGTGAAAATAATCGCGGCTCTGCATTCCGCTCCACTGATACGGAGTGTGGGCTTTGGGAACGAAGTTCGAAACGCTAGCCGTGACCTTGGGATAACGGCCCGTTTCTTGTTTTCCGATCGTTGAGATCGTCTCCGCCATCTCAATGATGCCATCGAGATCGACCTCTCGCTCGCCCGGCAAGCCGCACAAAAAGTATAGCTTCACCTGCTGCCAGCCAAGATGAAACGCCTGACGGCAACCGTCGTAGAGATCCTGGTTGCTGATCTTCTTGCGGATCTGTTCGCGCATGTCGTCACGAGCCACCTCGGGCGCCAACGTTAATCCCGAGAGATCGCCAAACATCGACATCAACGTGGCCACGCTCTTGAGTTGTTCATTCACGCGTAAGCTCGGCAGGCAGATTTTGACGCCCAACGGTTGGAACGTTTCCTGCAGTCGCCGCACGAGTTCTTCGAAGTGCGGGTAATCGCTGCTGGAGAGCGACAACAGCGAAATCTCCTGTTGTCCCGTATTTCGGTATGTTTCCAATGCTGCCTGGACAATCGTTTCCACAGAGCGAATACGTAGCGGTCTTTTGATGACCGTGCTCTGACAGAAGCGGCACTGCCAAGGGCAGCCGCGCATGATTTCGATGGCGATGCGGTCGTGGACGCACTCGACATAGGGCACGATTGGCGCGGTTGGCAGCGGGATGGCGTCAAGATCGTCGATTACCGACGGTTCGATAGTGGCTGGCACACCGGAATACGTTGGATTTAAACCCAGCAGTCGACCATCGCTATCGTACTCCGGCGCGTAAAAAGCGGGTGCATAAGCGAAAGGCAGTCTGCGCACGAGTTCCAGCAGCAATTCTTGGCGAAGTTCTCTGCAGGCGCGTTTTGACCCTGCACCGCCGAGAGCAAGCGCGTCGGCCTTGAGTTGCAACCAGAGGTCGCAGATGATCGGCAAGCTTAGCTCGCCGTCGCCAGTGACGAATACATCGACGAAGGGCGCGATGGGTTCTGGATTCTGCGCGCAGGGGCCGCCGGCAATGACCAGCGGATCTTCTAAGGTGCGCTCCTTGCTCCGCAGCGGAATTCGTCCCAGGTCGAGCATCGTCAGAATATTGACGTAGGAGATTTCATATTGCAGCGTGAAGCCCAGCACGTCGAACCGGTTGAGCGGCGTAAATGTTTCGAGGCTGTAGAGAGGCGTCTCGGTCTGACGCAGTTGCTCTTCCATATCCAGCCAGGGGGTGAACGCACGTTCGCAGACCCAGTCTTCTCGATCGTTCATCAAGAAATACAAGACCTGCAAGCCATGATGGCTCATGCCGATCGAGTAGGCGTCAGGAAACGCGAGGCAGAGTTTGCCTTTGACGTGCCGATGGTCCTTTCGGACCATGTTCCACTCGCCGCCGATATACTGCGCAGGCGTTTGTACGTGGGGCAACAGCCGAGTGACAATGTCGTTTTTGAAACGATGATCGAGCATGTTCTCCCTCGAGCGGCGGTAAGCCCAGCAAAACAATGTTCAGCGACCCGGCCTTTTCCCGGCGGCGCAAGCAGGAACGCGTCTCGTGCGCCGGCCTCATGTCGGCGCGGCTGACGAATTATGGCATGTTTGCCATGAGAACTGTAGAGGCTTCCGCGGTGGGGGCAGGGCGAAGGAAACCGGCGAATGGCAGGCCAGCGTGCGCTGAATGCGACTCAAGAAGCGGCGATTGTGCCGGCGGAGAATCAACCGGCGAGCCTGCCCGCACCGCAAAACTGCGAGCAGGCTCGCCAAATAGCGATTGGAATTACCACCACCACGAATAGTAGGGGCCGCCGCCATAATAATACGGCGACGCGGTGTAATATCCGCCGCCCCAGTACGGCGCGGCATAGCTGCTATAGCCATATGATGGATAGTAGGCGCCATATCCGTAAGACGGCCCATAATAGCCGCCCCAAACACGGCCCCAGCGAACGGGCGTCACCGTCGCTTCGCCATGATTGATTGCTGCCGTGATCTGCGGCAGGGACTTGCCGACTTCTGGAGTTTGCGGCTTGAGCAACATTCCACCATAGATGCCCACTGCTACGAGCGCCCCAAAGATACCTAGCCGACTCATGATATCGCTCCTTGCATTACCACAATGGTTTCCACGCTCAACTTCAGGGCCTGCGCCGAGCCACGGGTGTGACAGCGCACCCGGCGCGTGCTAGCTCGGCGACCCTTTCCCTGGAGGGTTAGTAATGCAAACCCTGCGCCAAGCAGGCATACCCATTGATTCAGGAGCGGCAAGCGTTGCAATCCAAGGTGCATGGCCGGAAAGGAAGCAGTTTGGTCGCCCGCTTTTCGCGGTAAAACCAACCCTGTTGGGGGCAGGGCAGGGGGTAGTCGAGGGGATCGCAAAGCCCCCGAAGACGAGTCGCCGCCCACCGGCGCCAAGTCCAAACTGCAGAGGCGCCGGGAGCCGAGTTGTGTTGTGTCGGGCGAGCCGACGTCTCGCCGGCCCATGCATAAGCAGGCACTGCGAGTAAAGAACTTCAATGCAGTTATCGCACGCGACAACGGAAGCGGACAATGCCTCCTTCGCCAGGTTGGATGGGATCGGAAATCTCCCATCGCAGAACTAGGGATTCGCCTTCGTTCGGCTGGACGCTGAATTCGGATTTGACGCTCGATTGGGCGCTGTCCGGGATGTATTCCAGTCGCGTGGTGAGATTATCGATCAACACGATGTTGCCCAACGGTTGATCGCCGACATTATCAAACCGCAACGTGAAGTCGATGAACTCGCCCGGCTGAGCGGTTTGTGTTGAAGCCACCTTGATTAAGCGCAGCTTCGGATTGTTGCGCAGATCCTTGACGGTAAACAGTTCCTCAGTCCGTTCGTTCTGAGCAACGGCGACAGCCGCTTTGGCTTCGAGGAAGACCTGCACTGATTGATCGTGCGACCAGGCGATTGCCGCCTGCACGCCCTCGGCGAGCCGCGCCTTGTCGGCGTTCTGATAGCTGCCATTTCGGATCACAGAAAGATCTTCGAACGGCAGGAAGGTATCTTGGAAGCCGGAGGCTGCAAGCGTATTCGAGACTGCGCCGTCGCCCTGACGCATACGGTAAGCGCTGAGGATTTTCGTACCGACGTCGCCGCGCGCCTGGTACCTTTGCAAGCTCGAGGCGGGAATGGTCAAGTCTTCGTTGCGCGCCAAGCCTTCCTTGCGTGCGACGCCGATTGGCTGATTGACCTGCTCGCTTTCCACGATTCTGGTCACCGTGCGAACCGATGCGAATCGGGGCGCATAAATGTGGACGCGATTCGAAGGCTCGACCAGCGTGCGGCCGTCGAGCGCATCGTAATGCGCGACGGTGTCTTCGAGATCAAGCCCCTGAATTTGCCAATCGGGAGCGACGTCGACGCCTGGACCGCGGTCGCCGCCATCGCGCAGGTATTCTTGCTCTGGCCAAGGGGTTTGTAGGCCCGGCGGAGACCATGGACCGGCGACCTGGTAGGGCAGGGGAAGGCCGCCCGGGCCGACAGGCCCGGCGTACTCTCCCGGGTCGGGCGCACCGGTCCACGCGGATGCCGGCAAGCCATCGACCATCGGCTGCTGTGGTACGGCTGGCTGCGGTTGCGCGCCGCGGCAGGAGCACAGAATCAGCGTGCCCATCGCGATCAGGGCAAACCGTCGCCAGCCGATACTGGCCTGAACCGGGAGAAGATGAGTACGTCGCAAGGTCATCGCCGGACGTTTCCCCCCGCCGCCCGCTGCGGCCGAAGCGTGGCGCGCTGCGGGGCGGCCACTGCCTGGTTGGGCGCTGGCACCGCCTCGGTCATAAAGGGCCGGAAGACCGTGAACGGCGGGCAACCATTAAGAAATCTGGGATCGGGTTGCTCCGGATCTTCAGGCACGCGGCCGCCCAAGCGTAAAACTGCTAGCGGGCGCCCCCACCGATCCGCCTCAAGCAATGGATTTTGTCCTGGTCCTGTGTCGAACCAATTTGGACGCTCCGGCTTATCGAGAATCGGCAAGGCAGTGTCGGCGTCTTCCAGGTAGATCACGCGCGTGACGAACTTGCCTTCCAGCGCCAGTTGCAAGTCTTCTTCTGTCAGTTCGACTGGAATCGGAAATCGGCGTTGCTCGCCCGGCGGCGGATATAAGCGATCGATGACCTCGATCGTGGGAAAAACTTCCTGCCCTTCATTGCCCGGTAGATTCGATACGCGCAGGCGGTATACCGGCGAGATTAACATGCCCACGTTGAGGGGCGCTTCCTGCGGAACCTCGAACGCTCCGTTGACGGCCAATGCGACCCGCACTCCGCGAGGAGCACGAATCTCAATTGGCTGAAAATAGCCTGGCAATGGTCCGCCCCGCCGGAGCTGCGTGCTTCCAATCGCTCCCGGAGGCGCAAGGCCTTGGTGGCGATAGTGCATGTTTGGGGACTGAGCCGACAGCGTCGAAGTCGCGCCGAACCAGACCGCCAGCACAATCGCCAGCGTGCAAGCAACTCGGACCCGGCCAGCATAGCGAGCGGCCGGCGAGCGGAGCTGTTGGACCATTGTCATGAATCACGTAATGCAGCGTGTTGTGAAGCCGTCAGATGCGGGGCGATTGCCGCATCGAACGGCAATCGCCCCATCGTCTTGGCTCGGCGCGATGCCGAGCGACTACTGACCATCGGCACACTGGCCATCGGCACAATCGCCCGCCATCGCCTCATCCGTTCCAACCGCCTGATGGTGTTTTCGCCAAGGAGGCGTGAACTTCAGCCACGGAGCACGAGCTTGCTCATGGATGTACACCTTGTTAGGCGGCTTGGGGTAATGAATGCCAGGCGATTGCTTGACATGGATGCCGACCTTTTCCACGGGCGGCGGAATATGGACGTGCGTGTGATTCTTGATCGAATGCTTCCGCAATCCGGCCGGAATGCCATATGGGATGTGCGGAGGGCCGGGCAAGCCGATCGGAGTGCCGGTGATTGGCATGCCGTATTGCGGCGCCGTGACGCCCGCCACAAAGGCTGGCGGAACGGCCCCATCAGGTCCGCAATAGCCGGCCGGAACGGCGCCGGGCATGCCCGGCCCGACCATTCCGCCGTTCGCCATCTGTTCTTCGCCGCCGACCTGAAGGTCCTTGTTGCCCAAGCGAATGATTGCCAAGATGGCGCCTCGACGGTCCGCCTCGACGATTGGATCGAGACCGGGATCGAGCCGCGTGCTGACCAGCGTCTCGACGCCGGCCAAGGCCAACTCCTGGAATTCAGCATCGGGAAGATAGATGACTTTCGTCACGAAGTTGCCCGACAGCACCTGGTCGAAGTCTTCCTCGGTAAACTGCACGGGAATCGCGTTGTGTGCCAGGTACGCGTCGGTGCGCGGCAGCGACGGTGCGATTTCGAGCGTCGGATACAGTTCGGCGCCTTCGCGGCCGGGAATATTGGTCAATTTGAGCCTGTAAATGGCGCCCTGCGGAAAGTTGTAGCGTCCCGGGCAAATCAGCGGCTCGGAGTCAAATAGACCCGGCGCCGAGACGTCCCATGCAACCGACATTCCTTCGGGGCCGGCGAAAATAACTTGCGATGCAGCTCCCGGCGCTGGCAAGAGGCCGCCCGGGGCGCCGAGCATCATCACGCCCGGACCGGGGCCATCGACTCCGGGACCCGGATGCATGATCTGTTCGGCAGGCGGTAAGTTGTTGCTTAAGGGCGCCTTGCAGCCGACCATGGCGACAAAGGCGCTGAAAAGGGCCAATCGGTACTTCATCGAATCCCCCCTCGTTATGGCCTAGGCGCTGGGCCAAGCCTGCCTGCCTGGTCCCTGGCTCCGGCTGGTAGTTCATGCGGTCGCTAAGCGACCTACGCGTGCCAAAACACTTTGGCGTGGCCTCAGCTTCGGCGTCGTCCTATAATCCCGCCCGACTTGCCGCTGGCCCCGTGCGGGGTTCTGCCGAAAATGCCTTACGGCGGGCCAATTGCAATGGTGACGGCTGCCATGGCTGGTGAGCCTCTGAGGTATTGGTCGGTCTGTCCGTTCACGATTCTTTGGCAAATCCAGCAAAACCCGAAGACGATGCACTGGCTTCCCAGCTTCGCAGCGCGGTTCGCATTACTCGTCACAATTACTTGTGAAGCAGTGGCTTACGCGCAATCGGCAGCTCCGGCGTCGCCGCCGCACGAAGCGGAGCAGCTCTGGCGGCGTGGGCGGGTCGCGCTTGGCGAGCATGCGTCGGTCCAGGCCAAACTGATCCAAGACATCGACATCTATGGCCAGCGGCTCATGGGCAGCGGCGCCTACCTCCAGGGGCCGCCTCGATACCATTGGGTGAACCTTGACCTGGCGATCAAGACAGAACCTTACGACACGATTTTGCAACAACGATGCGATGGCGACTTTCTGTGGATCTTGCATTCCGCCGATGGGCTATCGCGGGTTGAGAAGATCGATATTCGACGAGTGCTCGCCGCTGGACGCGCGCGTCGTGATGGCACGGCTGTGCCGATGCTTGGAATCGGCGGCCTACCGAAGCTCTTCGATTCCGTAGATAAGGCGTTTGTCTTCGTCGAAGTCCGGCAGCAGAAGCTGGACGGCCAAGTGGTTTACGTGCTGCGGGGGGAATGGCGGCCCGATCGGCTCGTCCGATGGCTGCCCGAACAAAAGGAGGCAATTGAAGCGGGGCGTCGCCTCGACCTCGCCAAGTTGCCGCAGCCCATTCCCGATCATGTGCTGATCTATCTGGGGGGCCGCGACTTGTTTCCGCGCCGAATTGATTATCGACGGGCTGATCCTTCGGACCGGTTGTCTGGCCGCGGGTCTAAATCGCTTGTTTTGTTGCGGTTCAGCGACGTCGTCTTCGATGCGCCGGTAGACCGCCGCAACTTTACTTATGAGCCCGGACTTTTGCCCGTTTCAGATGAAACCGAGCAATATATTCGCAAGCTTGGGCTGACTCCGACGCCATGACGCGGCGACTCGTTGCGCGTCTTGTGGTTGCTGACGGGATTATCGCGGGCGAATCCTCGCTGGAGTGCGGATGTGCCATCATCGCCACGCGAATCTGTGACAGAGTTCTTGCTGGCAGTTTTCTGTTTTCGTTCGCAGGTCGAGCCGCAGCGAGTAGGGCGAAGGCTCGACAGCCTCAAGTCGACTGAAGTTTTTGCCGGCGGCAATTGTCTAGACGGCAAATTCGGCATACGATCGCAGGATGAACCGCATCTTTACTCCGCTCGCTTCGGTTGCCGCTCTATTGATGCTCGCCACCTTTGCGTTGGGCTGGTCTCTCCGGCTGCACGAGATTCGCGACCCGTCCGATCTCAACGCTCAATCCTGGGCTGCCTGGCACCGGCAAGCGGGCGTAGTCGCCGCTTTGGTTGTGGTGCTAGTGAACAGCATCGTGGTGACTTATTTCATTGGCACCAGCCGCTGGTGCCGGGAAGTGGTCGATACTTATTCGCTCAACCCGGACTTCATTCGCCGCAGCAATCAGCTCAAACGCAGCACATTCCCTTACGCTTTGCTGAGCATCCTGGTGATGGTGGGCATCGTCGCTTTGGGAGGCGCCGCCGATCCCGCCGCCCGATTACGGCTTCCGCCGGTCGCGGGCATGACCTGGACCAATTTTCATTTTGCCGGCGCCGTCCTAGGTTTGTGTTTTGTCGCCTATGCGGCATTCATCCAATCACACAACATTCGCGAGAACCATGCGATCATTAACGAAGTGATGGCAGAGGTGCAGCGGATTCGCAAAGAACGCGGTCTCGACGTGTGAAGGGCAGGGGGGCTTTTCGTCGGAGCTGCAAGAGCAGGGCGGCAAGCGCGGTGATTGTTGCAGTTTTGCACCAGAAAACGGTAGCAATCTATTCACCGCGAACAGCGCGTGTCTTCGCAAAGAGGCCCGTTTTCGCCTTGGCTCGTCATCGGCTCAGGCAGGGCAGGGGGCTGCATGAGCTAGTGATCGTGGTCATGGACGTGGTCGTGTCCAAGACCGGCGGCGGGCGCGCCGTGGTCGTGATGCTGTTCTTCAAGGATCACAATTCCTGCTGCCAGGGCGAGGCCAAGCAAAAGTGCAGCGGAAAGCTTGAACCGGTCGTGCGAGTGGAATTGCAACTCGGGCAGCAAGTCGCTCGTAGAGATGCACAAGAAAGTGCCAGCGGCAAATGCGAGCGCGGCGCCGATCACTTGATGCTGGTCGGCGCCCGATGCGTCTACTCCCAAATAGAACAAAACGGCGCCCAGCGGGATTGCCAGAGCATACAACCCATTGATCGCATGACGAAGACGCGCCGAGCGCCCGGCGACGGCCATCAGCGTTCCCAGCGTCATCGAGTCGAAGGGTTTGTGCAGGAAGACAACCAGGAACACCACCAGGCCAGCCCACTGCCCGTGATTAACCTCTTGCGATTCAGTCGCCACGCTTGCCGCTAGCGCAATGCCGTCCAAAGTGCTGTGTAAGGTTAACCCGACGAGCGCCGCGCCCCAACTCAGCTTCCGCTCGTTGTGGTTATGGCTGTGCCCCTGGCCGCGGCAAACTGAATGGTCTTCGTCGTGCGCGTGGTGCTCGTGTTCATCAACTTCGCCCGGTGCGTCGTGGTGGTGGAAGTGAAATACTCGCTCCACAAAGAACATCACCAGAAAGCCGGCGAGCAACCACCAAACGGGCGGATAAATGCCGCCAAACTCGAAATAGGAGTGCGGCAGTAGGTGAAGCAGGCCGACGCCGAGCATCGCGCCGCTAACGAAGCTCATTGCCAGTTGCAGGCGAGTATGCGTCAGCCGGATGACCAGCGGAATCAGTCCGCCGGCCAATGAGCCGAGCAAAATCAGCAAGCAATACACTACAAGCAGCGCCGTGGGCGACATAGACAGAGCCCGCTAGGAGATGCAGGCGACGCCGCGCCTGCCAGATAGTCACGCGAGAGAGCCGCAGCAAACGCCTGGGAGACGTCGCGGCTTTTCGCAACACAGTTGCAAGAGTATGGCAGCTGGCGCTCGACTCCGCAAGCAGGCTCCGGCTAGTAGCTATACGAGCGTTTGCCGCCTGGCAGGCCTCCGGCTATTGTGTTGGCCGGCGTAAGCCGCTACGGCCCGCTAGACAATACATGCTAGATGGCGAGGCGTTAATGCGCGCGTGTGTGCAACGGGTCAATCAGGCGAAGGTGACTGTCGCAGACGAGGTGACCGGACAAATCGGAGCGGGACTTCTTGTTTTGCTGGGCGTAGCCACGACCGATACCGACGTGGAAGCGAAGTGGCTCGCCGAGAAAGTCGCCGGCCTGCGGATCTTCGAAGATGAGGCGGGCAAAATGAATCTCGCATTGGCGGCGGCAGGCGGCGCAATGCTCGTGGTAAGTCAGTTCACTCTGCTGGGCGACTGCCGCCGCGGACGCCGTCCGAGTTTCGTAGACGCCGCTCCGCCGGAGGTCGCCGAGCGTCTCTATGAGGCATTCGTCGACGCCGTTCGCTCGCTAGGCATCACGGTGGCCACGGGACGGTTCCGGCAGCACATGGAAGTCGCGCTAGTCAACGACGGTCCGGTCACCTTGATCGTTGATACCGACCGCCAAAGCCAGGCGTGACGCGCGAGGGCGGATGTGGACTCGCGGAATCACCGGCGTCAGTACCGATTTCGGTTGTCGATCGGTCGGCGAATCTGCACGGCGGGCCCGCGGCCCGGACCGACGTCGTCCTGCCAGGCGTCCTGCGCCTCGGGCAGCGCCGAATTCGACGGCGCCTCAAAGCGCGGGCGAGCTTCGCCGGCGACGTTTTTGAATTCGTTGGCAACCTCGGACGCGATCGAAGTAACTCGCTGCTGGGCCGACGGAAGACGCGTCTCCGCGCGATCAACGTCTTGATTGAGGCCATCGACGATATCCGAAGCGATTGAATGCAGCTTTTGCTCTCGCGGATCTGCGTCAGCCCAAATCGGGTCGTTAAATACAAGCAAAGCGACTGCCAGCAAGCCCGCATAGGCGATCGCATTCGACCACCAACAGGGCGAGTAGAATTTCACCGCAGTACCGAACGAACTTTTTAAATGCACGCCGAGGCCGGAGCGTTCGACGCTCCAGATCTCGTCAAGGATCAAGTGCGACATGAAGCCGACTACGACAGCGCCGGCCTTATAGTACCGCTGCGGAAGGCCGCCGGTATTGCACAGCAAAAATGCCAGGCCGGCAAAAATCAAACACACAGGGATGCTATGGTAGATGCCTCGATGCACGCTGTAGTGACGCAAGAACCAGCCCAGCCCGAAACGTATCAGCAGATAGACGACCGCGCCGCCCAACACCATCGATTCGTGAGTCCAGCCCATGTGCCGGGCACGATCGAACAACAGCATAGGTACGAAAGCCGCGGCGAACGATAAACTTTCGCGCAGGGGTATCCCGGGGCCGCTATCAAGATCGGGCAACATGCCAGACACGCTGCACAGGCCGGTCGCCAGCAGGCAGCTTTCCAGCGGAACGTCGTAAAGGATCAGCGCGCCGGCGCCATAGCCGACTCCCAGGATGCTGCTCCCGCTGATATGGATCTTGAACCCAGGCATGACGACTCCTTTCGACGCGTGGGCGACCGCTGCGCATACCGGGTGCGCGGGGCGGCACTGTAATCGAAAGCAGGCGCCCAACCAAGAGCAATCAGGCGAACGCAATCCCGGGCAATCAGACGGGAAGAAATGGCGAGCTGCTTGCGCTTCGCATCGGACGCCCTTCTCTGCACGAGCGCTTGCCGCTATACTCCCCGCCCCTGCACTTCTGGCTTCGTCGCTTTGTTTTTGTCTTGGATTCCACGGGGTTCCTTCGGCAGCCTTCGATCATGCAACCCTACGATCTTGCCATGTTGGCCGTGTTAGCATTGGCCACCGTGTTTGGCGCCTGGAAAGGCATGGCTTGGCAAGTCGCTTCGCTCAGTTCGCTCATTGCCAGTTACTTTGTCGCTCTCCGCTTTAGCGGACCGTTGGCGCCTTATCTCAGCCAGCGGGTCCCGCTGAATCGATTTTTGGCAATGCTGGTATTGTATTTGGCGACCTCGCTGTTGATCTGGTTGGGATTCCGTATCGTCTCCAACGCCATCAGTCGCGTTCAACTGAAGGAATTTGATCGGCAGATCGGCGGCTTATTCGGGGCCGCTAAAGGGGTGCTGTTGTGCATCGCGATTACCTTCTTCGCAGTATCGCTCTCGGAACCGGCAAGGGAAATGGTGCTTAAATCCCGATCCGGCTATTACATCGCCGTGTTGATCGATCGGGCCAACCCGGTCATGCCGAGGGAAATTCATGACGTCCTGCGCCCGTACTTCCACACGCTGGAAAAACGACTCGATCCTCGCACGCTGCCAGCGCCCGACGGCAACACGGCGCTGAAAAGCCGTCGATCCTCTTAAAAGGCACGTGCGGCTGGTCATTGCGCGACCACCGCGGCGCGCATGCAGTTAACCGATCGTTGGCTCGCGCCGCCATGCCGATTTCCATTCCTCCAGCGCCACAAGCAGTTGCGTCGATTCGCAAAAATCGGCACATCACTTGCTAAAACCCCTCTGCAAGATATTCAAGTCGCGACTTGTGGCGGGGTGCATCGGTATCAAGCGGTCCGGCGATCGAGACCGTGGAAGGGAAGGCACGCGCTAACGGAGACGCAACGATGCTCAGTGTCTATTTTGAAAATGTCATCACGCGACAGCGGAAGCGTATCGATCCGCTGTTATCGCTGCGAATCATGGGCACCAATCTGTTGGACGGGGATCGGCAGGCGATCGCGGAATACCAAGGCGGCTTGTGGAAGCATGACAAGCAGCATTTCTTCATCGTGGGCATCGAGTCCCCTTGCTTCATTCACTTTGAGAATGCGTCGATTCGGTCTGAATCGCATGGACCATTTAATCTGGCCTGGCTGGTCAACGGGGCGATTCGAACAGGGGAGGCCCAGGAGAGCGCCTTGGCCAGGCTCGACGAACACTCTGGCGCCTGGCATGTCTATGCCGACCGCACTTTCTGGTCGGCGGTCGTGTTTACGGGCAGTGCCTGAAGGTTTTCTTTATTGGAGATCGATGAAATTGCGGTTGGGGCAGGGGCGTGATTCGGAGACTGCAAGCGGTGGAATTTGGCTTCGCGATTTCAGACCGTCGACAACGGTCCGGCCGCGTCCGAGCAGGCCGTTTGGAGAGACATGCGAGCGCGGCGGCCAGTTCGTATGTCCCGAGAAATCAGGGGCCTGAAACCGAACATAAGAAACATTATCGGACGTTGCGGTGGGGTTGAAAACGAGCCCCGAAAGGCCGCTTGAGAAGCCGCTTTGACACTCGCTTTGGCTCATCTTGTCGAATGGTCCAACCAACGCCAATGAGGCGTTGCAGCATCAGAGGCTTGCCGGCGGAATCGCCTGTTGAACTTCAGTTCCCGGTTGCCGGCTGTCGCCGCCTCGCGAGTCGTTAGCTCGGCGGAGCGTCAGCTGGCGGCCCCATCCGCACGGTTGCTGCGTTGCGGCGCTGCTTGGTCCGACGGCTCTTCGTCCTGCGAGTTTTGTTCTCGCCGGCGAACCTGATTACTGGCCGCCGCCGCTTTCCAGACGATGCAGAATCTGGTCCTCGCGCAAATGCGCCGATGCGAACGGCCAGAACCTGGCTGCGAGAATCTGGCTGATTGGCCGCTCGAACCGAAAGCGAAGTTCAAGTCAGCGGTACACTGAAGTTCGAGTTGAGCCGGGAGCTGCGAACGGCGGACGGTTGAACTTCAAGTAGCGCGACCTTACTCCGAAGCTCTTCGGAGATTGGCCCTGGCTGATTGCGCTGCCGTCTTGTGCCGCGCGTTGGCCAAGCCGAGATGGCGAGACAGCGGATTGCTAAAAGCGCCGGCGAAGTAGATCCACGAGTTAGCCGGCGGTCGATGGCGCGGCGTTGGCGGTTTCGAGGAATGCGCCCATTCGGCGGAACTTCTCGTAGCGGCTGGCAAGCAACTCGTCGACGGGCTTGCCGACGAGCTCGCGAATGCTTTTCAGCAGATACATTTTCAGCCGGCTGCTCATCTGATGATGGTCTCGGTGGGCGCCGCCGATCGGTTCCTCGATGACGTCGTCCAACACGCCGAGCTTCATGAGATCCTTCGAGGTCATGCGGAGCGCCGCCGCAGCCTTTTCTGCATAAGTCGGGCTTTTCCAGAGGATGCCCGCGCAGCCTTCGGGGCTGATCACAGAATAGTAGGCATGCTCGAGCATGGCCACTTTGTCGCCTACGCCAATTCCCAAGGCGCCGCCCGAACCGCCTTCGCCGATCACAACGCACACAATCGGAGTCGGAAGTCGAGACATTTCCAGCATCGCGGTGGCAATGATTTGCGCCTGACCTCGTTCTTCAGCGCCGATGCCCGGATAGGCGCCCGGCGTATCAATGAAGCAAATGACCGGCAGGCGATATTTGGCAGCCATCCGCATTTTACCAAGCGCCTTGCGATAACCCTCTGGGTGGGCGCAACCGTAGTTACACTGCTGGCGCTCTTTAAGAGTTTTGCCTTTCTGGTGGCCAACGACCATCACTTTGTATTGATCAAGTTTGGCGAACCCGGTGAGCAAGGCGCGGTCGTCGCCAAATGACTTGTCCCCGTGTAGCTCGATGAATTCGTCGAATACGAGGTTCAAATAATCGGTCGTTCGCGGCCGCTCGTCGTGACGCGCCACCTGAACGGTTTCCCACGGTTGCAGGTTGCTGTAGATCTTCTTTTTGGCGTCAGCAAGTTCGCGCCGCGCACGGCGCAGATCTTCGGCAGTTTCGGGCGAACCGTCGCCTTGTCCCTCGAGCTTGACCAACCGGGCCTCGAGTTCGTAAATCGGCCGTTCGAAAGCGAGCCGGTGATTCATGGCAGCCATGGGCGCTTTATCTCAGTAAGGGGAAGGCATCGAAATCCAGGGGACCCGCGAGCAGGGCGGTCCGCCGTTCCCGAATACTTTCCGGGAGGACGCGTCAAGATCGCGCAAACCCCACTAGATTACACGAGAGCGGTCTACCCGTTAAGCCGCGTTTTCCTGCCCCCCGGTAGGCAGGGGGCGCGGCGGAGGCGTTTTGAACAGCGGAGTGACCTTCAGCTGGCGCAAGACATCGGCCATGGCGGGCGGCCTCGCGTCGGGGCTTTTGGCCATCATTGATTGCAATAGCCGGGAAAACTCGGGAGTGATGTTGCGGTTATAAGCCTCAACCACCGGAACCTGCGCGGAAAGATGCTTGTTGAGCAGATCATTGCTGCTGACCCCGGTGAAAGGCGGTTGTGCGGCCAGCAAATGGAAAATGGTGCAGCCGAAGCTGTAAATATCGGCGCGCACGTCGAGTGGCTGTCCCCTGATTTGCTCAGGCGACATGTAACTGCGGGTCCCTTGGACTTTCGTCTTTCGCGCAAAAAGTTTGGCTAACCCGCCCTTGGGCCGTTGCGCCAAAGCAAAGTCGATCAGTTTGACTTCGCCTTCGAGATTCACCAGGAAGTTGTCGGGCTTGATATCGCGGTGGACCCAGCCTTGCTCGTTGAAATAAGCCAGACCTTCGGCGGCTCGCTCGATGATCGTCGGCAGCATAAAGCCCACCTGGTCGAGCACCCGCTGGATAATGTCCTTCATGTTGGGATACGGGAAGTATTCCATCACGAGGTAGGGCGTGCCTTGGCTGAAGCCTTGATCGAAAATGCGAATCACGCGCTCATGCTCCAAAGCGCGGCCCACAAGGAATTCGTTCTTCATGTAGGCGACGTGTTCGCGGTCCTTGCGGAAGTCGGCCAGAATGATCTTCAGCGCGCACTTGAACTGGTCTTTGTCATTGATCGCCGCCCACACCTGGCTGGTCTGCCCGGTCTTCACCACATGCAGCAGTCGGTACGGTCCGATATATTGCTGGCCGGCCAGTGCCACCTGAGATTTGACTCCATCCGCTGCCGCGAGCGGCAACTGCTCTTAAAACTTGTTCCGTTGTGCTGCGCAGGGGGAAACACTCCAAGGCGGCCGGCATAAGCCCCCGAAAACGCGGGCTCGGGCCAGAACTCGGGGCTCGTTTTGAGACGCAGCGGCCAAGATAGCTCGTTCTCATTCTACTCAGCTGCAACAGGCCTCACAATCAAGCCGGGCCGGTCCTCGGCCCCCGGCGACCGTCGAAGACGGGGAGCGTCGTTCGATTGCGAGGCGGAAGCGCCGCTGGCCGCCGCTAATTTCGAGCCGCGACCGCCCGTCCTCGTACGGCCAGCAACCGCTCGTAAAGCGCACGGATCTGAGCGGTCATCGTCTCATGTCGAAAGCGGTCTGTGAACCGACGCCGACCTTCGGCGCCGAGCCGCTCGCGCAGGGCCGGGGCGGCGGCCAGTGCGCTTAAAGCATCACTTAGCTGGCCCACGTCCTGGGGCGGCAGCAGATAGCCGGTTTCTCCCGGAATGACGACTTCGCGCGCGCCGTCAATATCGTAGCTCACCACCGGTTTGCCGGCGATCAAACCTTGCGGCAAGACGCGAGCCAGCCCCTCGCGCAGGCTGGCATGGACCACGACATCCATCGCCGAGATCATCTCCGGAATCTGCTCAGGCGGCACGAGTCCGGCGAACTGGAAATACTCCGTCAACTTCGCCGCCGCGATCTGTCGCTCCAGCGTCTCGCGCAAAATGCCGTCGCCGACAAACAAGAATCGCGCGTGCGGATGTCGCGATACGACGAGGCGGGCGGCCGCGATTACGTCGTCGTGTCCCTTGAGCTTGAATAGGCGGGCGATCTTGCCGATCACCACATGCTCCGATCGGTATCCCAACCGCGCTCGAACCCTTGCCCGATGCTGATCCGCCGCGAGAAACGGCTCAACTTCCATGCCGCTGTAAATGGTGGTGAATTTTTGACGTGATGCGACGCCGGCGTCGACCATCAAATCGGTCATGGCATCGGCCACGCTGATGAACGCATGGCAGCGGCGCGCGGCCCAACGCTCACATTCGCGAAAGAATGCACGAGAGAGAGGATTCTGATAAGGGTGGAACGGCGCGCCATGTACGCCGTGCACTACGACGGGCACGCGCTCGGCCGCCGCCGCCGCCCGTCCCAGCATTCCACCTTTGGCGCTATGCGTGTGGACGACATCGGGGCGATAGTCGTGCAGGGTTTTGCGCAACGCGCGGTAACTGAGCCAATCGCGCCATGGATGGATCGCACGACGTAGCGAGGGGACGATCTCCAACGGAACGCCGTGAGCCTTGGCCCGGTCGAGCAGGCTTCCTTCAGGGCCCAGCGGCGGGCCGGTGATGAGCAGTACTTCGTCATCATAGTCGCGCAGTAGGTCCTCGCACGTCAGCAATGTGTTCTCTTGCGCGCCGCCGAGAATCATTCGCGTGATGATATGGGCGACTCGCATGAGTTATGCAAGAAGTGAAGAGCGAGGCGTGAGTGGGCGGGAACTAAGGAGAAGAAAGAAGAATCGCCGTCTCTTCCCTTTTACTTCTCGTATTGAACGTTGACCAAGAACAGCCCCTGTGCCGGGGCCGTCATGCCGGCGGCGCGGCGGTCGCGGGCGGCGAGGACTTCGACCGGCCAGATTTCAGGACGTACGCCCCGGCCGACCTCCACCAGCGTACCCACGATCGAACGAACCATGTTGTACAAAAAACCATCGGCCTCGATTTCGACGGTAACCAGATCCGGACTCCCCTGCCCTGCCCTGGCGACGCTGATCTCATAAACCGTGCGAATGCTGCTGCTGCGCTCTGAACCGGTGGTTTCGAAGCTGCGAAAATCGTGTGTGCCCACGAGCACTGAGGCGGCTCGCTGCATCGCGTCGGTATCGAGCCGTCGGCGATAGTGCCAGGCGTATTGCCGCCGAAACACATCGCGCACGCGTCCATCGTTAATCACATAACGATAGCGTTTGCGGACTGCAGCGCGAATGGCATGGAAATTCTCGCGAGCGGCGGCGACTTGGAGCACTGCCATATCGTCTGGCAACTCCGCATTGAGCGCTTTTTGCAAAACCGCAGAGGGCATGTCGCCATTCATCTGGAAGCTGACGACCTGCGCGAGGGCGTGTACGCCCGCATCGGTGCGACCGCTGGCGGTGACGCGGATGGATTCGCCTGACACGCGTGCCAACGCCGCCTCCAACTCTCCTTGCAAGGTGCGCTGGCCCGCCTGCCACTGCCAGCCGGCATAGGCCGTGCCATCGTATGCAAGAGTGAGCTTGAGGGTTCGCACGGAGTGAATTCAGAATTCGGAACGGAGCCGAATGTCAACTACAGCATTCCGGGTTCCGAATTGGGCGACTCAGGGCATCAATTCGCCGCTAGCGTTTCGCCGTCGCAGCGCTGTGCCGACTGACGAGCAACTCGGCAATTTGCACAGCGTTGGTGGCGGCGCCTTTGCGCAGGTTGTCGCTCACGCACCAGAAGGCGATGCCGTTGGGCGCCGA
>JAICIG010000017.1 GCA_025924495.1 Pirellulales bacterium
TAATGAATGTTTTGCAAACGTAGATCGACAAATTGCAAAACATGGGGGCTCGAAGCAGCATGGATGGCTGATCTGGGAATGGCCGGGAGTCTATGTAGAGGGTGAATTTCATTGCGTCTGGATTTCCCCGGTTGGCAAGCTCGTTGAGATCACTCCTCGCCTAGACGACGCAACCGAAGTGCTATTCCTCCCGGACTCGCAGTTAACCTTTCAAGGCGTATCACGGCCAAATAGGCGTCTCGCCACAACCACCGATCCTCTCGTCGGGGAATACATCGAAGCCTTGAAGAAATTCGATAAGATACGTTGCTACAAGGACATAACCCGACTGTCACTATCTGAGCACAATCAAATGATGCTTCTTAAAAAGCTTGATCAAGCCATCCACGGCAAGTATGACATCAATCGGCTTTGACCTAAAGAACGGGCTCCACCGGCGTCTGCGTTACGGTGGTTGACTGGGGCATATAAACTCAAGGAGGGCACATTTCGGATGGGGGAATCCAAGGGCACGTCGCAGCCCTTAGGCGAGTTTTTCGAATTCGCCACTGACTTCAGCAGTGTGGCTGCGTGGATCGGAAAATTCGCAGTCATCGCTCCATTTGCGGATCTTGCACTCAATATCGGGCCGCCTTGGCCTTCAAGGGCCGGCATCTGCATCATCCTTGCCATTATTGAATTCATCGTCTTAATGTGGTCGTTCGAATTCTGGCGAGATGCACGCTCCAAGCGAGCAGGCGTTCGCAGGACGATGAAGGTTGCAGTGATCTGCTTGGGCATCCTGTTCGTAACCTACATTATTCTCTTTGGAATGTTTGTCTTTGAACTTCCAGATAGTTGGCACCGAGATGTCGGTGGTTTCAGTTATCTCCCCATCATTAAGGAAATGAGAGACAGCGATCCAACAAAGTACACGGACAGCGAACTTCTCGAATTGTTTTCTCGCAGCCCAGAACGGGTTTGGACCCGTTCGTCAATCGTTATTGCCAAAGTGGCTTTGTGCGTCACGTGGTTCCTGCTTTGGATTTCCCTCATTGCCGTTATTGCATCGTTCATTGCGCTGCGATGGCGCAGGAGAGATTCGGCAAGGACGGCTAAAAAGCGTCGGCGGGTTCAAGCGTAGGAGCCAAGAAAGATGGTTGGGGGTCGTATTTGCCTAGTCGCAATCGCAATCGTTCTGGCCAGCAATACGGCCTTGTTCGCTCAAATGTCGCAGGCCGATCTACGGGAATACACTGAACGTGCGATTCGCTCTGGGGCCGTCCATATTGAGAAACCGTTTTTCACTTCGGTCGCTGACCAAAACGGCCATAGCTATCCCTTTAGTCTCGGCGGGGTACAGGAGAGCGCATTCAGGAGCACCTATGCAGGCACGGGACTTCTTGCCATCCCTCTGCAAGAACAGTTCCGGGTGACGGCTATTCGACTGTATCGGAACGACTTAAACAGAAGGCAATGGTGGGCTCCACGGCTTAGGCAAGTTGAACTTGAGATCAGCAAAATGCTCGATGCCGTGAATACATTGGACTACTTGGATGCCGAAGACGAGATTGATCTCCACAATTCGCACATCGAACAACTTTATTACGACGCCATGATTGACGCCGGAATCATCAAACCGAACACGGTCTTTGAGCGGTGTTACCAATGTGCCAAGTTCTATAAGGTTCAGATAACCGCTATTCCCGAAAACGGAATAGTCCAATACATGCCAGCCGGTGATTGGGACTTGTATAAGTTTCGCACTGAGCGAAAGGGAGAGACCATTCCCACGCCACCATGGATTACGGTTCAACAAGACTCAATCGAGATTGGCGGGAAGTTCTATTTTTCTGCCTCATGGCCGGGGAAACGGCCCTATGTGAGACTCATTCACGTCAAGGATGAGAGCCCGCTTGAGTTTCGCCCGCAATCCTGAGCAGGCGGTTGCAACCCGGCTGAGGCAACTGACACTGAGATGCACCTAACCAAGAACCAGAAGCGAGCCCTTAAGGCGATTTATCGACATTACCCGCATCCATTCAATGCGGATGACCTAATCGATTACGACAACTCGACCTCAACGATGCGGAGAACTGCTGAGGGCCATCGGCTGTCGTTGACGAAACGCCCGTTGCTTTTGGACTTGCACCAAATTGCTGATCGTTGTTTTTCGGCTAGTCCCGAAGAGATGAAGACCACGTGGGACTCCATGGAGGAGTTGATTGCCCATGGACTTGTACGGCGGATACCTGACCTAAACCGAAAGCGGGCTAGGCTGGGCTATCAGAACGAGCCGTTGCCGGAGAACACGGACGAAACAGTTTGGCTTTATCAGGCGACCCAATCCGGCATCGACTTGGCGACTTATTGGCGTAGTCGAGCATGGAAAGCCGCCGTCTGGGCCTTTACAACTTTTGCAACGGCAAGTGGCATCACCTTGATTCTCAAGTTGTTGGGCGCCAAGCTTTAGCCGCCCCAATGGGCGGGTTTGCCCTAAGTGCAAGAGCCCAAACTGGGACCGACCAAAGCAATTCGAGCGCAATCAACAGCCAAGGGATTAGGATAACGATCTACGAAGCGATCAAGAGGCGGCTGGCTACCAAGTAACGAGCCCGGAGCAAAGCCCGAAATGCTTGCGCTATTACTCTCTTCTTGGTAGATTTTCCGTGCAGAAAAACGAGTCCGCTAGCGGCCAAAAACGTCAGGAGGACACAATGGGACTAATTACATTGCATACGCCAATGCACATGACTGACAGCGATACCACCACCGAATTCGAGGCCAATGACATTATCCAAGTCAAGTCGGTCGTGGGCGACGACAATAGGGATGGAAGTCATTTTTGGATCAGAGGCATACCGGAGCGACAACATTGCCTTGAAAGTGCAAAGACGTTGAAAAAGCTGATTCAGGAAAACAAAGGCAAGGGAGGGCAAATGCCAGACAACACATCAACACGGAAGATTTTCGTGGTCCATGGGCATGACGACGAGATGAAGATGGCGGTGGCTAGAGTGCTGACTCAATTGAACTTTGAGCCAGTCATTCTCCACGAACAGGCAAATGAGGGGCAGACGATCATCGAGAAGTTTGAGAAGCACGCCGATGTTGGTTTTGCAGTGGTGCTTCTTTCGCCAGACGATATGGCATTCAAGAAAGGATCGACTGCCGACTTGGCAAAGCCACGAGCCCGACAAAATGTGATTCTGGAGCTTGGATATTTTGCTGGCAAACGTGGAAGAGGTAAGGTTTTGCCCCTTTATCGTGAGGGATCAGACCTTGAACTTCCATCGGATTTCGCAGGGGTGGTTTACACCCCCTACGATAAAGCGGACGGAGCATGGCGGTATGAGCTGGCGAAAGAACTGAAAGCCGCTGGTTACGAGGTAGACAAGAATTTGCTGCCATAGCGCCGGCCGAGAATCGCCAGCCATCGGCGGCAATTTCGTTTGCCGGCCGGCAAATGCGCTTTATTCTTTTCGTTTCATTTGAGATCGCTATTTAGGAGCAAAGCCGCAGAGCGATGAAGATTTACACGAAAACAGGCGACACGGGCGATACCGGATTGTTCGGCGGACCGCGCGTCCGCAAAGACCATCCGCGCATCGAGGCTTATGGCACGGTCGATGAACTGAACGCCGTGCTGGGGGTCGTTCGTACGGATTCGCCTCCCGCGGAGTTGGACGCATTGCTCGCGGAGATTCAGAATCTGTTGTTCGACCTCGGCGCCGAGCTGGCTTCGCCTGCCCCCGAGCGGATGGGAACGGCGGGTATCGGCGCCGATCAAATCGGCCGGCTCGAAGCCGCTATCGATCACTACGAGGCCGACCTCGAACCGCTCAAGGCCTTTATTCTGCCGGGCGGCACGCGCCTCGCCGCTGATTTGCATCTGGCTCGCACCGTTTGTCGGCGCGCTGAGCGGCGAGTGATTTCGCTTGCCGCGCTCGAAAAAGTCTCGGGGCAACTGATCATATATCTGAATCGCCTGAGCGACTTGTTATTCGTGTTGGCTCGAGAAGCCAACCGCCAGGCCGGTCAAGCCGACGTTCCCTGGGGCAAGCAACCTCGAGCCCAGTGACGGCTCAATGCGGGGAAAATCGCGCCGAAGCCGCTTTACTCACGTTGAGGGGCAGAGTAACTTAGGACCCTTGAAGTTCGCGGGTTCGGGCGATTGGCGACAGTCGCTTCGGCCAGGCGGCGCGTTCTTCGAAGAGGTGCGTGGACCTTTTTGGCGGGTCTGCTTGCGCAGTCAAAGGTATCCTCTCGAAGGGAGCGTCTGATGTCGTTCGGTAGATTTTCTTGCGCCGTATCGTGCGCGCTAGGCGGGGCACTATTATTTGCCGGCCCGATTTGGGCCGAAGAGGCGGCGGTTGCGTCGCCTACGCCTGCGATCGATCGCGGTGATAACGCCTGGATGTTAGTTTCCAGCGCCCTCGTGTTGTTGATGACTGCTCCGGGGTTGGCCATGTTTTATGGCGGCCTGGTGCGCAAAAAGAACGTGCTCGGCATCATGATGCAGTGCTTCTTTTTGATGGGGCTCAACACCGTGTTGTGGGCGCTGTACGGCTATTCGTTGTCGTTCGGCGGCAACCCGTCCGATCCGGAGTTCAATCGCTGGATCGGCAATGCCGATTACTTCTGCATGCAAAACGTGCAGCCGACCAGTCCCACGGAATATCCCTTGGAAGCAACGCCCGATGGCACGTATATACCGCGACTGACGCACATGCTGTTTCAAGGCATGTTTTTCATTCTCACGCCGGCGTTGATCTGCGGCGCGTTCGCTGAACGCATGCGATTCAGCACGATGGTCGTGTTCTCGATCCTGTGGGGGCTGCTCATTTACTGTCCGCTCTGTCATTGGGTTTGGGACGGCGGCCTCCTGGCCTTCGACAGTCCGCATGCCAGGCTGGGCGGCTTCGAACTAGGCGCTCTCGACTTCGCCGGCGGGACGGTGGTCCACATCAGCTCGGGAGTAACCGCTTTGATGTGTGCACTGGTGATGGGGCGTCGCCTGGGCTATGGCCATGATCCGATGCCGCCGCACAATCTCACGTACACAACCCTCGGCGCCGCATTACTGTGGGTCGGCTGGTTCGGCTTTAACGCCGGCAGCGCACTGTGCGCCGGCAACCAAGCCGCCTCGGCCTTCGCCGTGACGCATTTTGCGGCAGCCGCCGGCGCGGTGGCTTGGGCCGCGGCCGAATGGGTCAAGCGCGGGAAGCCCACCGTGCTGGGGACTTGCTCCGGCGCGGTGGCGGGGCTGGTTTGCATTACGCCGGCGTCGGGCTACGTGTTGCCAATGCCCGCACTGCTGATGGGCGCCTTGGCAGGTCTTGTGTGCTGCGTGGCGTGCTTATGGCTGAAGGCCAGGCTCGGCTACGACGACTCGCTGGACGCCTTCGGCGTACACGGGGTGGGCGGCACGCTGGGATCCATCCTAACCGGCGTATTTGCTACTCAGGCAGTTTATGGAAGTAAGCCGCTGGGGCTGGTTGAGGGCGGTCAGTTATTTAAAGGTCAGCTCGCGGCCACGATCGTCGCCTGGCTATTCTCTGCGGTCGTAAGTTTCATCCTGCTCAAGCTCTTGGATGCCACGATGGGGCTCCGCGTTTCGCAGCAGGAAGAGATTCAAGGTCTCGATCTCAGTCAGCACGGGGAGGAGGGCTACATTTTTATCTGAACGGCGTGGTTTGCATCGTACCGGGGCGCCAGCATAATTGGTTCTAGGGAAACTCGTTTTCCTCTGCACTTGTCCGTCGCGTGGCGGGCTCGGCGGGTGCTGCTGTGAAAGCCTAAACATTCTTGGAGATCGGCTAATGAAAAAGATTGAGGCAATCATTCGGCACTTCAAGCTCGAGGATGTGAAGAACGCGCTCAGCGAGCAAGGCATCCAAGGCATGACGATTACCGAGGTCCGCGGTTTCGGTCGCCAGAAAGGCCATACCGAAATGTACCGCGGCACGGAGTATGCCGTCGACTTCGTGCCGAAGGTCAAGGTCGAGGTGGTCGTCGCCAACGACAATGTGCAGAAAGTGATCGACACGATCATGCGCGCCGGCCAGACGGGCCAGATCGGCGACGGCAAGATCTTCGTGATCGGCCTGGAAGAAACCGTGCGCATTCGCACCGGCGAAACGGGCGAGGAAGCAATCTGAGCTCGCCTGTTCCTTGGCGGCGCCGGTTCACAGGCGGATAGTTCAACGCGTCATGACCACGGCTTCTCGATTACGTTCTCGCGTGTTAGCCGCCAAAGAGCGGCTGGCCGCGGGACGAGAAGCCATTCGGTTGCGGCACGCCGAAGGCCTATCGGGAGCGGAAGTCAGCGGCGCGCTGAGCGATTTGTTCGATGAGATCATCCTGGAACTTTTCGAGGCCGCGCTCGACGACTTGGGGCTCGCCGGCGCGGAAGGTCTCAAGGCGGAATTGACGCTCGTGCCGCACGGCGGTTATGGCCGTCGCGACGTATCGCCTTACTCCGACGTCGACTTAATGCTCTTGCACGCGCCGGCGGCGACCGATCGCGTCGCTCCGCTGGCGCAGCGGATGCTGCAAGATTTGTTCGACGCGGGGCTGATTCTCGGTCAAAGCGTCCGCACCGCCGTGCAGGCTTGCCGATTGGCGCGCAAGGATCCCGTCATCTGGACGTCGCTCGTCGAGGCGCGCTATCTGGCGGGCAGCGCGGGCCTATTTAGCGGCTTTTATCGCAGCTTTCGCAAACAGGCGCAACGCCACTCGGCAAAGTTAATCGCTGCGGTTGACAAGGCGCGGACCGAAGAACGCGTGCAGTACGGCGAAACCGTTTACTTGCTCGAGCCGAATATCAAGCGCTCGCGCGGAGCGCTGCGCGACATTCAACTGTTGCGCTGGGTCGGCTTCGCGCGGTTTGGCGTCGCCGAGCCCGGGGCGCTCCGCGAGCAAGGAGCCCTGCTGGCTGAAGACGAGGAATTGCTCGGCCGCGCCCACGAGTATCTGCTGCGGCTGCGCAACGAAATGCACTTTCACGCGCGCAAATCGAGCGACGTCTTGGATCGCACCGAGCAGTTGCGGTTGGCGGAACTGTTCGGCTTTCAGGGGGATGCCGGGCTGCTGCCGGTCGAACAGTTCATGCGCGAGCACTTCCGGCTGACCGAAGGGGTCAGCCAGATCGTGACGAGATTTATGGCCAACTCGCGCCGCGGGCCGCGTTGGGGCGAACTGTTGGCGCCGCTCTTCAGCCATCAGTTCGAGCGCGACTTTCGCGTCGAACCGACGCAAATCTCGGCAAATCCGCGCGGCCTGGCCAAGCTCTGCCGCGATCCAGCGGAGATTTTGCGCCTGGCCGAACTGGCGAATCTCTACGACAAACCGATCTCGCGCGCTACCAGCGAAGCAATTCGCCAGGCCGTACCGGATTTGCCCGATGAGGTGACGCCAGAAACGGCACAGCGGTTTGTTTCCTTATTGTCGCAGCCCGGACGTCTGGGAGAACTGCTGCGCAGCCTGCACGAGATGCGGATCTTGGAAAAGATTATCCCGGCCTTCTCCCATGCGCGCTGTCTCTTGCAATTCAACGAATACCATAAGTACACCGTCGATGAACATTCGCTGCGCGCGGTGGAAGAGGTTACCTACTTCCATCGCGACCCAGGCGTGTTGGGCTCGGTTTACCGCCATATCAAACGCAAATGGCTGTTGCACCTGGCGCTGTTGCTGCACGACCTGGGCAAGGGATATCCCGGCGATCACAGCGAGGTCGGCTTAGGGATCGCTCAAGAGATGGCCGAGCGGCTGCATTTTTCCAAGGACGATGCCGAAGCGTTGGCCTTTCTGGTGCATAAGCATTTGATGATGTCGCACATGGCATTCCGCCGTGATACGAGCGATGACCAGCTTGTGCTGCGCCTGGCGGTCGACGTTGGCTCACCTGAGTTGCTGCAGATGTTGTTCGTGCTGACGGCCGCCGATCTGGCGGCTGTGGGGCCGGGCGTGCTTAACGCCTGGAAGGTCGAGGTGCTGGCCGACCTGCATCGCCGCGCCATGCAACACCTGGCCGGCGATGCTCCGGCGATCAATTCGCAAGAATTCCTGGCCGCACGTCGCGCCGAGATTCTCGCCGCGCTGGACGACAATACAGAAGAACGGCAATGGTTCGAGCAGCAGTTGGCGGTTGCTCCAGCCTCCTATTTGCAGGCGGCGACCCCAGCGCGCGTAATCGCCGATCTCGGCCCGCTGCGCTCGCTCGAACATGGCGACGTGCTGGCCGTCGGACACTACCAGGCTGAGACGGGCGCCGTCGAGTACAAAATTGGAACCTTTGAAGATATTGCTCCGGGCGTGTTCCATAAACTGGCCGGCGCCTTGGCAGGTCGCGGGCTGCAAATTCTCTCGGCCGAAATCCATACGCTCGCCGAGGGGCTGGTATTCGATCGTTTTTACGTGCACGATCCGGATTTTGCCGGAGAACCGCCGAGGGCGCGAATGGACGAAGTCTGCCGCGCACTATCGGATTCGCTGACGAATCCGGCGTCGAAGCCGACCTTCCGTCGCGTGTGGCGAGCCGGCGAGCAGCGGCGGCAGGCGACGCTGCCTACTAAGCCGACGCAGGTGCGCTTCGATAACAGCACGTCCGACCGCTACACGATCCTCGACGTCTTCGCGGCCGATCGCATGGGCCTGCTGTATACGATCGCGCGGTCGCTCTTCCAAGCAGGGCTTTCGGTCGCTCTTGCTAAGATCGGCACCTATCTGGATCAGGTCGTGGACGTGTTCTACGTAACTGACCAGGCCGGCTCGAAGATCACGGACGAAGGGCAACTGACCGAGATTCGGGACCGGCTGCTATCGGACCTGGCGGAATTCGAACGGGTCGAAGCCGGGCGCATTCGCAATTGGTAGCCGCCAGCCGAGCGATCAGGCAGAAGTCGAGGCATTGCCGATGGCCGGCTGCGTCTGGTCGGCATCCGTGTTCAAAGGATTGAGGCGCCCGGTAAATCGGCAACCGATAAGATAGTTGGTTTCGGAACCTGACCAGACTTCGGAGATATGGATGATCCGCGCCGTCACGTAAATCAGCACCGGCGCCTTGCCCAACTCGACGGCCAGCGTCTCGCACTCCGGAGGTTCGGCCGCCAGATAAGAAAAGCCCCCCGCGGAAAGATCCTGGCATTCCACCTCAGAGAACTGCGACAAGCTGGGCATTTGGTCGCCAAAGCAGGGCGCCAGCCGCTGCAGGCAGCGATACCCGCGCCGCTGCTTGCCGCGCCGTTCGTTCGCTTCGCTCAAACGAGCGGCGATCAGTCGGTGTACTTGCTTATAAAAGCTGCTATCGCCCGCTTCCGCCATCGCCATAAAACCTGTACGGCCCAAAACCCAAAGTGCGCGTGCCAACAACCACGCCGGCCGCATCGTCACGCACTCGGTTTTGAGCCGCCTAGGTATTCGTAGGTTATTCCACGGCTGACCGCAAATCGGTGCAGGCCGCGGTCTGACGGCGCTCGACAATCGTGCCGTTTCTGCGGGTTGTACCGTCAGGGGCAGCGCCCTGCTCCCAGGCGGGCGCGTAGTAATCTCGGCCCCGACGCGTTTGCGCTGGCTTCAGGCGTTGGTGGCGACCGAAGCATCGTCGGCGACATTGACCCACACGTGGACGTGCGGCGTGCCGCGGAAGTACCAGACGAACGCGGGACCTTCCAGTCGCCAGCAATCCCAGACTTTGTCTTGCCCAATATCGCCGTCCGAGTAGAAGGCTAGCGAGCACTGGTCCAGGCCCCCTTGCGCATTGAGGCAAGAGAGCACTTCGTCGCGGTCGTTCTGACGGTACGGCTCGATCAGCTTTTGCAGGACTTTCTGAACTTGCCCTTTCTGATCAGCAGACATTTCCGTCAGCGGGATGCCAGGCAGCGGTCCCGACTTGCCGCGGAAGCCCACCTGCTGCTCGACGGGCAGTTTCGAGACGAGCGCTAGCTTCTGTTGCTTGCCGTCGAGCATGCCGAATAATGTGTTGGCTTCTACTGCCTGGGGCCAGAAGACGTTGCCCGGGTGGCCGGCGTCCTCATTGAAGTGGCCGCCCGCCGCATGTCCGTAAAAAATCGGCCCGCCAAACGCCACGTGTTCGGCCGAATTGCCGTCGCAACGCATCGTCAGATGCCGGCCCGTCATGACAAACTCGAACTTTCCTTCTCCCGGCGTGCCGAAGATGGCGATGCTTTGTTCACGCCCATAGCCGCCGGCATCATCTTCCAGTTGCTGATAAATTGGCTTGTGCCAGTCGGGCTGAATCATGCCTTCAAAGATTTGCTTGATGATCGCCTGCTGATCGCCGGTGTAATAATCACTGCCGATATCGGGTTCGGTGATCTGCCAATTGTTCGCCACGCGCGTTCGTAGCAAGCCGCGCTCCGGATCTTTATAATCCCAAGCGAAGCACATCACTTTGCGTTGATTTTCCGACAAGGAATCATAAAGCACCTTCACCAGCGATTCCGGAGCGCTTGCCGCCGCCGAAGTATCCGCGGCCTGAGCCCAATTCGGCCATGAGCTGGCGGCGACCACAGCCGCCGACGCGGCGCCGGCTGTCTTTAAAAAGTCGCGCCGGTTCACTCCGGTCGTCTGCAAAGCGGACGGGGTTGCGGGCGACGAATCGCAGTCGGGGCAGGAACGTGCAGGGCGTTGCATTTGAAGATCTCCGGAGCTTTATGCTAGGAAGCCAGGCGGTATGTGAGCCACACGGCAGATAAATCCGTCATTGAGGGCGGGCCGAGCTGTAGGCCGATGCCGCGACTGGAGCAGATCATAGATCATGGATTAGTGGGCAGGCAATCTTTTCGGGTTACAACGGTCCAATTTCAGCCGCGCCCCCATTTGTGGCATAGCGGAAATTTGCGAATTCATTCCCGCCTGCAAGAGGCGTGATTCAGCGCATTCGGCTGCCGGCGCGCAGAGGCTGGCAGGCGGGACAGAAGAAGGTCGATCGCTGGGCCTGAACCAGCCGCACGATCTCTGCGCTCTGGCAGCCTGAACACGATTTGCCGGCGCGATCGTAGACGCGGTGATGGTTCTGATAGCCGCCCGCCTGATTGAGCGCATTGCGATAGGTGCCGTCGGATAAGGTTGAACCCTCGTAGCGGATCGCTTCTTCGAGCACGAAGCGAATCGATGATTCGAGCGCTTGCCAATCGCCGAGTTTCAGACGATCGCAGCGTCGGCGAGGATGAATGCCAGCCCGGTGCAGAATTTCAGAAGCATACAAATTGCCGATGCCCGCGACGGCCTTTTGATCGAGCAGCGCCACCTTGATCTCGCGGCGGCTCTGGCCCAAGCGCTCGCGCAGCGCGCTGGCGGTCGCTTGGAGCGCATCGGGACCAATCACCGCCAGCCCATAGCGCCGATCGAACTCAGCGGCGGGGATGAGACGCACCGTTCCCAGGCCGCGGCGATCCCAAAACAGCAGTTCGTTCGCTGTGCCTCCCTGCAGCGTGAATCTCAGGCGGAGGTGCTCTATATCGGGCGGTTCAGCCAGCAACACCAGCCCCGTCATCCGCGGTTCGATCACGATCGAATCGCCGGCCTGACCCCGCGGGTGATCGAGGCGAATGACGACGCGCTTGCCGATCCGATCGAGTCCGATAACTGTGCGTCCTGAAATGCGACGCCTTAGGCGGCCGATCTCGGGCTCCATCAGAATTGGCTTTACGCGCAGCCGGGGCCGCGCGACGTCGGCAATTTGGCTGCCAATCACCGCCGCAATGCCGCGCTTCATCGTTTCGACTTCGGGAAGTTCGGGCACGGGGAGAATTCAGAATGCGGAACTCGGAAGGAAAGATCGACTGCCTGACTCCTGGCAACTACTTTGCTTCGAAAGCGGCCAGCAAGCTCGCTACATAATCGCCGAGCTCTGTCAGCACTTGCTGGCGCGGGCGGCGGTCGGCTTCGGCGACGCGTCGCACGATCGCCGAACCGACGATCAGTCCGTCAGCGACGGGCGCCAACAATCGCACGTGTTCCGGCTGGCTGATGCCGAAACCGATGCAGATCGGCGTCCTCGTTTGCTCCCGCAGCCAACCGACGTTGTCGACCAGCGACTGGGGCAATTGCGTGCGTTCGCCGGTGATGCCGGTGACCGACACGTAATAGAGGAAGCCGGTCGACTGATTGGCAATGCGTAAAGCGCGATCGCGCGGCGTGGTAGGCGTCACCAGTTGGATCAGGCTGAAATCGGCTCGCTGGCAGATCGCCGCTAAATCGCCTGACTCTTCAATCAGCAGGTCAGGGACAATCGCTCCGGCGATTCCGGCCGCTTGGGCCTCTGCGACGTACCGCTCGAGGCCGTGGCGGTAAATGATTGCATAACTGACCATCGTCACCAGCGGCGCCGAGATCTTGGGGCACGTCTGTCCGAGCATCTCGAATATTTGGGCGAGCTTGATTTTATGGTTCAGGGCTCGCGTGTAGGACGCCTGAATGACCGGACCGTCGGCAATCGGATCGCTGTAAGGAATGCCCGCCTCAAACAAGTGCGCGCCGCGCGAGGCCATTTCGGCAATCGCGGCGGCCGTGAAGTCGAGATCGGGATCTCCGGCGGTGAGGAATGGCATCAGGGCCTTTTTGCCCTCCGCACGCAACCGGCTGAAAAGTTGGTCGATAGCCGACATGAGTAGATTTAAGGTGCAGGTTCAAGTTTTATGGTTGCGGGCCAGGCGTCAGCGAGCGGCACGGTTGGGCGATTGATGCCGGGCTAGATATTTTCGCCGCGCAGGCGTGCGACTTCGAAAGCGTCTTTGTCGCCGCGGCCCGATAGGCAGACGACGACGATCTGGTCGGTGGGGCGCTTCGCGGCGATCTCCATGGCTTTGGCAATGGCATGCGAGCTTTCAAGCGCCGGCAAGATGCCCTCGCTTCGCGCCAGCGCATCGAATGCGGCCAGCGCTTCGTCGTCGCGGCAATACAGATACTTCACGCGGCCGCTGTCTTTCCAATAACTGTGCTCGGGACCGACGCCCGGATAGTCGAGCCCGGCCGAGATCGAATGGACGTCGCAGGTCTGGCCGTCTTCATCCTGCATGACGTAGCTGTAGCTGCCGTGCAGCACGCCCGGCTGTCCGAACGACAACGGCGACGCATGATCTCCTGGCCGCTCGGATCTGCCCCCCGCCTCGATCCCGAAAAGTTCCACGCCGCTTTCCTCGATGAATGGATAGAACATACCGGCCGCGTTGCTGCCGCCGCCAACGCAGGCCACCACGGCGTCTGGCAGCCGGCCTAGCTGTTGGCGCGATTGCTCGATCGTTTCACGGCCGATAATCGACTGGAAGTCGCGCACGATCATGGGAAACGGATGCGGGCCGACAACCGAGCCGATGATGTAGTGCGTGTTCTCGACCGAACTCATCCAGTCTCGCATCGCCTCATTGATGGCGTCGCGCAGCGTACGCGAACCGCTGGTGACAGGCCTCACTTCGGCGCCCATCATTCGCATGTTGAAAACGTTCAGTTTCTGCCGGCGGATGTCTTCCTCGCCCATATAAACCACGCACTCCAACCCGAAGTGCGCGCAGGCGGTGGCTGTCGCAACGCCGTGCTGGCCTGCCCCGGTCTCCGCGATCACGCGAGGCTTGCCCATACGCAACGTCAGCAGCGCCTGTCCTAAGGTGTTGTTGATCTTGTGAGCGCCCGTATGGTTGAGATCTTCTCGTTTCAGATAGATCTGAGCCCCGCCGGCGCGCTCGGTAAGGCGCCTGGCGTAGTACAGGGGCGAGGGGCGGCCGACGTAATTCTTGAAGAGCTCGGCCAATTCGGCCTGGAATGCGGCGTCGCCTTTGGCCGCTTCGTAGGCCGCGGAAAGCTCGTCCAGCGCCCTGGTCAATGTTTCGGGTACATAACGCCCGCCAAACGGGCCAAAACGGCCTGCGGCATCGGGCACATGACTGGTGGCGGGCATCGGCGGATCAACCTCGGCTCATAGGCGGTTCCCGGTCGCCTCGCGGCGAAAGGATTCAAACTACCGATTCTCGACCGAGGCCCTGACAGGGTCAAGGGCCGCCGTTGGCGTTGCTGCGCAAGAGGTTTTCTCTATCGCACCGCGGGAATCGGCGTCAACCGTGCAGCTCCCTCGACCAGAATCATCTCCTGGTCGGGCTCCAGATCCTGGAATTCCTGCTCCAGGCCCGAGGGCCAGCGAACGTGCAAATTGCCGATCTTTTGCTCCCCGCCCAGACCAAAGACGAGCTGACGCTGGTTGCTGGCCGCATAACCGTCGCCGGCCGATAACCATTGCCGCTGGATGCGGCCGCCCGCCTGCAGCGTGACAATCGCCCCGATCGCATCTCGCGATGACTTGACGCCGCGCAGTTGGATCGCCAAGTAGTGTCCGAATGATTCAGTCCGGTTGGTCAGCAGCGCCACAGGATCCCCCAGATGTGAGACGGCAAAATCTTCCTTTCCGTCGCGATTCCAGTCGAGCCGCGCCAGCCCGCGCGCCAGATGCTGTTGTTGAAAGTACGGACCTAGCATTTCCGCGGGCAGTTCAAGGAACCGACCGCCCAGGTTACGAAAATATTGGGGCGGCATGCGATATGGGGCGCCGCGATGGGTGAAGTCGCCGATGTGCCCGTTTGCGACGACCAGGTCGGGCCGCCCGTCCAAATCGCCGTCGAGGAATTGGGTTCCGAATCCGAGCATCTTCAGGCTAGGCTCGTGCAGACCAAACCGGACCGAGGCGTCGCTAAATAAGTGGCTGGTTTCCTGGCGGTAAAGCGAGTTCGATTCGCCGTAGAAATTGGTGACGAATAAATCGAGCTTTGCGTCGCCGTCGGCGTCGCCGGCCGCCACGCCCATGCAGGCCTGCGCTCGGCCGTCGCCGTCGAAGGCCAGCCCCGAGACGACGCCGCGCTCGCTGAATCTTGGCGCATCGCCCGGCTGCGGCGTCTCATTGACGAAATAGAAATTCGCGTCTTGATCATTGGCCACGAACAAATTGAGTCGTCCTTGGCCTTCGAAGTCGGCGGCGATAACGCCCATGCCGTTCCCGCCCGCCGCCGCCAGGCCCGCATTAGCCGTCTGGTCGAGAAAGCGACCATCTCCCTGGTTCAAGAAGAACTGGTCGGGCTGCGGCTCGAAGATATTTGGTGCGCAAACGCGAGCAAGCTTGCCTTCCACGCATACTTTGTCGTAGACGTCAGGGCCTTGTACGTAGTTCACGTCATAAATATCTGCCATGCCGTCGCCGTTGAGATCGGCTAATAGGCAACTGATCGTCCACGTGTCGTTGCGAATGCCGGCGGACGCGGTGGCGTCGCGGAAGGTGCCATCCCCCTGGTTTACATACAGGCGGTTAACGCCGATGTTAGCTATGTAGATGTCGGGCCAGCCGTCGTCGTTGACATCGCCAACGGTCGCCCCCTGGCTGAAACGGTTTTCGGCCAATCCGGCGGCCGCCGTTACGTCTTTGAAGCGGCCGTCGCCGCAATTGCGGAATAGGCGATCGAGATGCTCCGCCTGATCATCTTGCAAGGGCCAGCGGCCGCCCTGGGTAAAATACAGGTCGGGCCCGCCATCGCCGTCGTAGTCGAGCACGGCAATGCCGCCCCCGGTGAATTGAAACATGCGGCGACCTTCTTCCACTGCTTCGGCGCCGTTGAAATAAGCGAATCGAATGCCCGCGTCCGCCGCCACATCGACGAACTCGATCTGCGCAGTCTGTGATGCGATTTGTTCAGAGGTTTCCGCAACTATGGATTTCGGCCAAGCAGGCAGCGGGTAATGCGATAGGTCGATGAGGCGAGTCGGATCATGTTCGCTTATCGTGAGCGGCATGTCGTCGTTAAGGCAGGCTTGCAGACGTTTGGCGCCGTCGACCGCCCAGGCTTGTTGGGGATCGACTGCACGCCCCCAACAACACCAGCCCCACGCTTCCCACAGGCGTCCGAGGGATTCGGTCAGTCGGGCCGCCTTTTCGATCAGCGCTCGATCTTTGCGGCGGTCGTAAAGTATCCGGAGCGTGTGGGCGAGTTCTTCAAGTTCGATCGCCCTTTGAGCTAGCCGTTCGGAGGCGGCGCTGTCGTCGAGCTCTGCCAATAGTTGAGCCAACTGATAGGTGGAAACCTGCTGGTTGGGATCTAATTTCAAAGCTTCCCAAAAGCAGCGTGCCGCCGCTTTTGTTTGCCCTTGTTGTCTGGCCCGCAGCCCGCGGATTCGCCAAATGTCGGGGTGAGAATTGGCCGCCGCGGACAATTGCCGCAGCCAGTCGTTCAGCTCGCGTTCGTCGCCCGAACTGAGCATCAGTTGGCCCCACTCCGCCTGGGCTTCCAACCATTCCGGCCGCGCTGCTTTGACCTCGCTCAACAGCCGCTGGGCTTCAATCGGCTTGTTCTGGTGTAGAGCGATGCGAGCCAAGCCGAGCAGCGAGAGGGGATCGTTTGGGGCGCCGCGGCGAAACTTTTCCAGCTCCTCTGGTCGAGCGACTGTGTTGCTCTGGTCGCCGAGCAAAATCAGCATCTCAATTGAAAAGCGGTTCTGCCGTAATAAGTCGAACAGATACGGTACGGACTCATAGCGGCGGCCCCCCACGGTAAGCAGAAGCGCCAGCCGGCGGTTTGCTGCGGGGTCGTGCGGCTCGATAGCTAAGGCAGCGCGGGCTTGTTGTTCTGCATCGCTGACGCGGCCCAATTCGAACAAGATGTCGCTCGCAGCACGGCGCGCCACGAGGGCCTCGCGGCTCGCTTCCGACGGCACTTGGGAAAAGTAAGCCAAAGCTGCCGAAGCCTGCTTTTGTCTGACAGAGGCCTCGCCCGCCAACAGCAGCGCGGGAACGAAATTGGGGTCACGATCCAAAGCGCGGCGGCATAGAGCCTCGGCCGCGGCAGGGTCGCCGTCATTCAGCGCCAATCGCGCTTGCCCGACAAGTTGATTTGCGGACACGGATTCTGGCCGCCATCGCCAGGCGAGGCCAAACAGAATTGCGGCTGCGATGCACAGCCAAACCCATTTGCGACACAATATCATTATTGGGGCCGCGAGAGGCGCGCTTGTCCCTTTATTGCGCTCGTGAGGGCGGAGCCAAAGAAAACCGGCCGCGGCATTCGGCGGATTGAAACACTCGATTGATTCTCAGCCGCGCCTCCCAGTCGGTCAAGTCTCCGCGAGTCGCGCCTTTTCGGTTCTGGTGCGCTTGCCGGATTACCTCAAGGATCGGCTTGAGATCCCAGGATTAGCGCGCTTTTGGATGCTCGGGCGGAAATGGCGAGGGCCGCAAAAGTGGCAGCTGCCGGCGCCCGTGGCGCCCGGTCTTGCTGTCGATCCGCGGATCCCCCGCCGGCGGCGGCAGCTCGGTCGAGAGCGCGAAGATTCGAAAATCACACTTAGCCGGGGGGAAGCACATAGTTCCATTTAATTCTATTTGCATTTTTAAAATAGAAAGTACATATTGGCGATTGTCTTCCAGACCCTTCTTTTTTCCATTTCAAGGACTGGGCTCTATGCGCATGCAATCTTACTCAGGGACCGGCAAAGCCGGCCCCCAAAGCCAGGGGTTCACTCTTGTCGAACTCCTGGTTGTCATCGCCATCATCGGCATTCTTATCGCATTGCTATTGCCGGCAGTGCAAGCAGCTCGCGAAGCGGCTCGCCGGACCCAATGTGGCGACAATCTCAAACAGATTGGCGTCGCACTGCAAAATTATCATGATGTGAATCGATCGTTTCCAACGATGACAGTGTTCGGCGGCGGCGGCTCCTCTCCGCAACCCGCCTACCATCACACCTGGTTGACTGCGTTGCTGCCTTATATGGAACAGCAGCCGCTTTATGAACGGACGAACAAAATGACTTGGGCTTGGGGCCAGCCGATCATGGGCACGATTTTGCCCGTCTTAAAGTGCCCAAGTGATAGCGATTATCCCAACGATACGTCGGGGACCTGGGGACTTGCCATCACGAACTACGCTGGCAGTGAAGGTTACCATTGGTGGACGAGCGCTTACAATGTACTGGGAGACAACGTTACGCGCGATTACAGTGGCGTCTTCAGCGAAGACCAATGGAACCGGATTGCCGACATTCCCGATGGCACTTCCAACGTCGTCGCCGTTGCCGAAACGAATGCAACCGGATATAAGTGGGGCGCCTTCCACACGAACGGCACCGGCACGAAACGAGCGCCTGCGGGTGGGGAACGCGTCTTCCGCGCCGCTTTCGTAGGCACAGGCACGAATGGCCAATGCTGCGAAACCGGCCTTTATTCCAAGCCGGACAACTCGGGCGTTAAATCCGCAGGCTGGTTTAAGTCGGCGCCTTACGCATTTTCGCCCAGCTATCTGACGGCATGGGGACCGAAATGCGAATGGCCCGGGGCGGGTGGCGTTCATCCGGGGGTAACACTGGTCGTCGCCGCAGACGGCTCAATGAGGCCCGTCTCCGACTCGATCAGCTGGCCGGTGTGGGTGCAAATTAATGCGCGGCAAGACGGCGTCTCGGTGCAGAATTTCTAGTTTTTTCTACAGAGAGAGACTCATGCGTTTGCTAATTGCAGGATTGTTCATGCTCGTCTGCGCTGTCGGCTGCGGAGAAAGCAAGCCCGATCCGCGCAGCCGCCCTGATTTTGTCGATACGTCTGATCCTACCAAGGTGCAGATGCCAAGTTTGCCGCCGGGCGGTCCCGGCGCGCCTGCGGGCGCCGCCGGCGGGCCAAACAAATAGAGCGACTAACAGGCATTTTTTTTTATCGCTTCAATGCCGCTGTCGCCTCTCGGCTAGATTTGCAGCCACAAACAGAATGGCTGCGTCTTGCCGACGAGGCGACTTCCTTTTTTGCATACCTCTTCTCTCGGGGAGTGGCTTCCCCCCGACGCTCGTGATGTGGTTTTCGCATAGCGGCGGCTGACTGCAGACCGCGATCGCGTCGCGGTTGCTTCTCGCGACCGTCTGTGAAATGATAGAACCCTCGCTGTGTTCAATTGCTGCAGCCGAGGGCATAACGGGGCGTATTGAGGTCAACGAGCGAGTCCGCTTTTGCCCTGCGAGTTTGTCGAGTCCAAGTTGAACAGCCTTGGTTCTGGTTCCCTGCGACTAACTCCGAAATGAACGCGAAACTGATTAACGTCGGACCGGGAGGCGTCAAACAGGAGATTACGCTCGATCGTTTTCCGACTGTCATCGGGCGCGGCGCCGGCGCCGACATTCGCATCGACGACCGCTGGTTAAGCCGGCGCCATTGTCAGATCGAAAAAGTCAGCGCCACCCTCGTCGTTCGAGATTTGGGTTCGAAAAATGGCACGCTTGTCAATCGCGTGCACGTCTCCGAAGGGATTCTGATGCCGGGAGATAAGTTGACCATCGGCACTGGTACGTTCGTCGTGTTATACGAACATCGCTCTGACACGATGATGGCGGTCTCGGAACTTGCCGAAGCTGAACTCATCGGCTCCGACGAAGCCGACAATACCGCCACCTTCAACGAAGATCCATAGCTAAGGCGTCGTCGTTGGTTCGACCGGCTCCCGAACTGGCGGTTCCGCCGCGGAAGTTGTCGGGTGCGACTTTTCGCGCAACTTTTCTCCGGCGCGCTCGAGCGCCTGTCCTGTCTTGTCGGCGGCGTCTTGCGAGGCTTTTTCCGCCTTAGAAAAGTCGACGGTGATTACCACTTGGCTGCCGTTCTTGGCCACCGTGATAACGCCCATCATCCATAAAGCGCCGATAATGATGATCAGGCTGACCAGCAACGCGCCGAGAACATGCGCTCCCGGGCGGCGCTCGATGTAAACGCGTTGTTCTACCATGGGTTTCCGGTGCTCCTGAACGAGGACTTGGTTCTCGTTTGCTACACGGATGCAACTCGCGTGCCATGACACGCGCGGGCGGGCATGAGCTAATTGAGACCACCCCTGGCCCTCACAAGGCCTTCGACAGGCCGACAGGCGGCCAGGGCGGTCTCCGCGATGGCAGGCAATGCCGCGAGGGAAAGGACCGGCGCCGGAAAAGCATTACCCGAGCAGGTCGAGTTGCCCGCCGCTCTCGCCCAATGGATCTTTGGCGCGGTGTTCGTCAGGCTGCGGCGAGGCCAGTTCGCTGGAGACTGATTTCTTCTCGCCGAGCGGCGCCTCCCAAAGGCGGCGACCATCGGCATCTCGCTCCGCGGTTTGATGCTCTTCGCCGTCGGTGGCGCCGATGCCTTGGGCATTTTCCGCCTTGCGGCCGACGTCTTGCTGCCGCTCGTGTCCTGCCACTTCCATCCCCGTTCGTTCCAATTCCGAGCCCTTGGTTTGGGCCAGGGACGAGCCGGCGACGCTGCTGACAAACCCCATCGGACCGATGCTCATGGCACGACTCCGTTGCTTTAAAGGGGGGGACGTTGTTGGTCCGCTCGAGGTTGAACTGCGTGGCGTAATTCGTTGCGGAAGTCAATTGTCCGGATGCTCGGCGAGGGCCTGCTCCTGCAAGTCTAGGTTATGAATTTACCTCCGAGGCGTGCCTGGGCGCGGCGTCGACGCGCCGGCTCGGGCATTGCCGGCCGGGGCCGATGATTGACGCACAGGCTCGCCCAGCGGCGGATCGGCCTGCAATTGGGGAAAGGCCTGCAGCGCCTGAGACAAGGCGGGGAATACTTCGCTGCGCGGTTGTGGCGAGTCGAGCGTGCCGTCGACGTGGATCAGCATGATCTGCTGGCTGGCCCGGCCAAGGAATTGATCCAACAGCGGCATCCGCGAATTGTCGCGGCCAACGCTGGGATAGAAGACCAGCTTAATGCTTCGATCCAAGTTGAGTTCGCCCGTTCCGCGGAGGTTGATGGCGTCGCCCTGGCAGTGGATGTTATTCAGATAGATGTGCTCTCCTTGGATACGGAAATTCAAGTCGGCGGTGTTGAAGGCGGTGGTGGTGGGCGCTTTGCCTCGCAGCGTGCTGAGCAGGGCGACCATGACGGGCAATTCGTACAAATTCGCATTGCTCAGCCAGATGCTGCCGCGGCCGCGCAGATTGTGCAACCCGCGTCCAGCGCCGTAGAAATCGGCATTGGCCGAAAGTCGGCCGCTGAGCTGTTGCTGGCCGGCGATCGCTTCCTGAGCGCAGCGGGCCAGGTCGGCGCCAGCGAGTTCGGCATGTACGAAATAGCTTGTGTCGGCGCCAAGCTGGATTTTGACATCGCTCAGTAGCCGTCCTTCATACAGCCGTGCGGTGATCTGGCGCTCGGGCCGGATTCCGCGCACGCGATCTGCCTTGAAGCCGAAATAGGCCGCCGCATCGTCGATCCAGAAGGGCCCGAGCACTTGTGTCAACTGGAAATCTTTGTAGTTCGCCGAGTCGAGGTCGAGTTCGCCGAAGCATTCCAGCTTGCGACCATCGAAAGCGCCGTTGAGGTTAACGCGCCCTGAAAGTCGTTCCAGCGTTACGCCGCAGTCCAGGCTGCCGTTGGGCACAAAGATGTTGACGCCCCAGTTCGACGTCACCGGGTCGTTCGCTTCGCCGCGGCTGGCAAGTTCGAATTTGCCGCGCACATTGACGGCGCCCCGCGGTTTCAAGTCGGAGATCAGCTTCTTCAAGCGACCCGAGCCCAACGCGCGAACCAGATCGCCATCGAAAGCCAGGCGGTCGACTTCGAGATGGTCGAACCGCAACCGCCATCCTCCCGCGGCATCGGTATCGCATGAGCCGTGGGCATCGACAATCGTATTGCGGTGCTCGGCTCGCAGCCCGGTGAATTTGACGCTGCCATCCTGGTAAGTAAACTTTCCCCGCAATCTATCGAGCCGATAAGGAAAATAGCTGGGCTCAATCGAAACGGCCTGGTTGGCGTCGTCGTTCAACACGGGCCAGGCCGTAAGGCTGAGCGACGGCTTTGCCTGCTTGGGAGAGAAGTTCAGCACTGCATCGAGATCGACGGCGCCGCGCGGCTTCATCGCATTCCATAACCGCGCGCCGCCGGGGCTGCGGACGATGAGCGCATCGCGCAGCTCTTCTTCGAGCGGGACGTTTCGAGCACTAAAGCTTAGCGCTACATCGTGACCGCCGGCTGAGGGAATCAGGCGGCCGCAGCAGACGACGCGCCCCGTGTCGTTGGCGCCCTCAATGCCGTCGCCGAAATTCCACACGCCGTCGACCATGTGGATTGAGCCGCGAATGTTATTGAGCGGGTAGGGAAACTGATCGTAGAGAACCGAGCAGCGATTGAGCGTCAGGTCGAGGCGCTTGTGCCATTCTCCTGATCGCTGTTCGCTGGTTTGACAGCGAAAGACGACGTTGATTGATCCGCGCGGGTTGAGCGAGCGCAGCGCTCGCCGCGATGGTTCATCCAAGGCGAGGAACAATTTTTCATCGAGGCGAACTCCCTCGCCGCTCGCATCGAAATATCCGGTCGCAGCGGGGCCGGGATTAAAAAACTGCCCCGAAAGACGGATGGGTGCGCCTTCGCTCGATGCCGAGAGATGCAAGTCAAGCTTGGCGCCGTCGATCGTCACCTTGCCTGCGGCGTGCTCCAGCCTGTAGGGAAATTTATAGTAACTGAAGGCGACATCGAGGCAGTGCAGCACGAGCTTGGGCGTCCAACGCGCGCCATCGTATGCCAATTCGAGCTGATCAACGTTGAATTCCCCGCTGGGCATGAATTTCTGCCATTCTTCTTGCCAGGCTTGCGGCAGAACGGCCCGCAGTTGCGGCGCGAACACGAGCCGCCGACCTTCTGCTTTGAGCAGGTAGGAACTTGTCGGCCCGTAGCCGTTGCGGCGAAATTCCGCCACTCGCAGCGTTGATTGGCCGCTGCGGGCTGTGGCATCGGTAACGATCAGGCCCTGGGCATTGCATTGAAACGCGGCTCGCAAATCGGTGAGCGGATATGGCAGACGCGGGTCGTCGATACGACCGCGGGCGACCTGACCTGCCAGCTCGAAGCCGAAGGCGGGATTCGCGGCAGGGTCGCGGTGGACGGAGAAACGGCCTTTCATCAGGGCTCGCAACGATCCCAGTTCAGCCAGCTTTCGCGAGATCACGCCGGGCAGCGAGCGGGTCAGCTCGGGTGAGAAATCGAGCTCTTCGACCGCGCCGTGGGCCGACCAATGTTCGCCGCTTGGCGCGAAGCTGGCCGCCACATCGATATGCCGCAGATGATCTCCAGACAGGCGGCCTTGCAGTTGCATTGCCGTGCGGCCGTCGGCGCTTGCGCGCACGCGGTCGTCGGGTTTGAATTCAAGGTGGATGTCGCGCAGCGTGAAGACGCTGCTTTGATTCTTGAGCGGATCGGAGATCTCCACGACACCGTTTTCGATCGTGCCTTGCGGAGGCGTGTCGCCCAGTTTGGGAAGCGGAAATAGCTTGGCCGCACTCCAGGAGCCGTCTGGCCGGTGCGTGATGCGGATCGTCGGGCGGCGAATGATGATGTTGGTGATTGGCAACTCGCCTTGCACCAGCTCTTTCCAATCCGTGTCGCCTTGGAGAAAGAGCTCTTCGAAATAGGCCAGTTCGGCGGTCGGGCCGCTGACGCCAGGTTCGCTGATCGACAATCCTCGAACTTCGATCCCTTGGCCGGCGATTAACCGCGCGGCTCGCACGGAGACGGTCAGCTCAGGGTATTGATCAGCGATGCGCGACTCGACGCGGCGGCGGATTTCGTCATCGATGCGATGATAGAAAAACAGCACTCCGGCAGCCGCTCCCACCAACAGGATGAGCGACCCCCATTTGCAGCTCGACCAGCAGAAACGGATCAGCCGTCGGATGATGGCGTACTTCCTTGTACGATCGCCGTCGCCGCCAACACGATCAGGCTCAACATGGCCGGTTCGCGATAGCGGATGGAACTGACAAACACCAGGTGCAACAGAGTCAAATAAATGGCGGGCAGCCACGCGAGTACGACCGGCCAGCCCCGCTGCCGCATTTTCCACGTTCCCCAAATCGCCAGTGCGAGCACCGGCGCGTAGGTAATTAGCATCACCATTCGCAAGGGCCAACTGCGGAATTGGGCGTCGTTCGGCCACACGTTCCACAAACGCAGGAACTTGATCGCGGCTAACTCGGCCACCCGAAACGGATGCGATGCCGCCCAAGACCAGGCTGCGTTGCGCAAACGACGGTCGAGACGATACTCGAACGGTTCGTCTGCGTCGCCACTCTGGCGTTCTTCGACTTCGAACCGCGACACGAACGACATCTCACTGCCGCCATCCGCCTTAGGGTTCAGACCATCGTAAAGACTTGCTCCGGCCTGGAGCGTTGTCAGCACCAAATGACCGGTTAATTGATAGTTACGCACAGCCCAAGGCGCCATCGTCAGCGCCAAGCCAAGGCAAGACCACATGCCGAGCCGCAGATGCTTAAGTCGCTCGCGACTGAGTACGAGGCCAACGCCGAGGACAAACGGTGTAAATAGCAGCCAGCCGGGCCTCATAAGCGTCGCTGCGCCAGCCGCCATGCCGGCGAAAGCCGCCAGGCAATTGGCTCGCGCAGGCGTTTCCGCCTGCCAGCTCGCTGCCAAGGCGATGAGTTGCGCCAACATGAGCGGACAGAACGGGGCTTCGGCCAGGATAAATACGCTGTTGCCGATGGCGCCGGGATAGAACGCTGCAATCAAGGCGGCGACGATGCCTGTCTTTGAGTCAAACAGCACTCGCCCGAATCCATACACGGCGCCTACTGCCAACGTACCGAGGAGGGCGCTTAGCCAACGAGCCCACACGACGGGCGGCTTGTCGCCGGCGACGTGAAACAATCCCGCCAAGAGCAGCGGATAGCCTGGCGTGCGGAAGACGCTCGCATCGGGCGAGCCATATTGATACGGTTGGCCGTTTGCCAATTGCCGCCCCAGCGTCCAATACGCATCGCTGTCGCCGAACTCGAATTGGGCGCCCGGCGCCAGCCGACTCTGCCACCAAGAGCCGGCTGCGATGCGCAGCACCAGCGCAAGCGCCAGGAGGCACGCCAGACGCGCGTAATGGCTGCCAAAGTCCGCTTTCAAGTTCGCCGTGCGCCTATTTACCCGAGTAGGATTCAACAAAAGTGGCTTATGCTACGTTAGTTACGTGAAATTGGTCAAGGCGGTTTCGGCGATCTCAAGCATTCTAAATTCGCCGATTGGCTGACTGGCAAGTACTGGCCATGTGCAGCACTAAGCAGTTCATCGGCAATTCGCGGATGATCAGCGAACCGTGGTCCATTGGGCTGACAGGACGAAGGTTGCCATGAGCAGGGCGATGTGAAGTCGCTGGCTCGCCACCCGTTTATGACGACTGCTCAAGGTTTGCTGCCATGGACGAAAACCTTTTGCCGGCCGGAACTTTTGCCGCACCTGCTCGTCGAGCGGTTTGCCGAGAAAGTCGTTTACTTAGCGGTCTGCCCCGATATACTCGAAGCCTTGCCGCAGCTTGCCAGCGCTTCGTCCGACGCAGCCAGACATGTAACGCACGAGGAAATCACTGAATGAACCCCCGCACCCTGTTTGTGGCAAGCTGTATTGCCCTAATTACCTCAGCTTTCACATTTATCATTCGCGGCGACATCTTGCCCGACCTAGGCGTAGACTTCGGCTTGTCGCAAGAAAATCGCGGTTGGATCGCCAGTGGCGCCTTCTGGGGAATGGCGGCATCGATGCTTTTCGGGGCGCCTCTATGCGACCTGCTGGGAATGAAGCGGATCCTTTTCCTGGCATTCGTGTGCCACATGGCCGGTGTCTTCGGCACAATCTTTGCGCCGCATAACGACTGGGCATTTCTCACTTTGTTCGGTTCGACGTTTTTAGCCGGTTGTGGAAACGGCCTGGTCGAAATCGCCATCAATCCGTTGGCGGCGACGTTGTTTCCCGACAAGAAAACCCATTATCTCAACGTTTTGCATGCCTGGTGGCCGGGCGGTCTGGTTTTGGGCGGCCTGATCGCTCGCTACATGGGCAAGGGGCTCGACCTTGGCTTCGTCAAGATTGCCGGATTGGACTACAACTGGCAAGTGTTGATGGGGCTGATCGCCGTGCCGGGCGTCATCTACTTCTTGTTGTGCATGACGCAAAAGTTCCCGGAAACGGAGCGCGTGGCGTCGGGCGTGTCGACGAGTTCGATGTTTGGCGAGACGTTTCGCCCGATGTTTTTGATCTGGGCCTTTTGCATGCTGCTCACCGCCGCGACCGAGTTGGCGCCGCAGCAGTGGCAGGAGTCCGTAATTACTCGTATTACGGAAGGTAAGTTTTCGGGTACGACCGTCTTGATCTACACGAGCATGCTGATGTTCGTCATGCGGCATTTTGCCGGCCCGCTCGCCCATAAGTTGTCGCCGGTCGGAATGTTGACCATCTCCGCCTGTCTGGCGGGCTCCGGCTTGTACTTGCTCAGCACCGCGAAGTCGCCTGGCTCGGTGTTTGCTTTTGCGACGATTTTCGGCATCGGCATCGCTTACTTCTGGCCAACCATGTTAGGGGTCACGGCAGAACGTTTTCCCAAAGGCGGTGCATGGCTGCTCGGATTGATGGGGTGCGTCGGTAACTTGTCGATCGCGGCGGTGCTGCCTGTCATGGGCTACATTTACGATCGCGAATCCGTCGTCGCCGTGCCTGAACCCTTGCAGTCTCAAGCGGTGATTGAAGAGGATTCGAACTGGGTGCTGCAATTGGCAGGCATCAAAACCACCAAGAAAATCAATACCGAGCGGGTCAAGACGCTTGATGAAGAAGAACAGCAAGAGATCGTAAGAGCGGAAGGTCAAGGCGCTGCAATGGCCTTCCGGTACGTTAGCGCTCTGCCGATCGTGCTAGTGATCGTGTTCGGCTTGATCGCCCTGCGCGACAAGGCCATGGGCGGTTACAAACCTGAGATCCTGATCAGCCCCGAAGAAGAAAACGAACTTTTCGCCGGCGGCGTCCAAGGGGCGGTGGAGTAACGGAGAAGGTCGGAATGCGAAGGTCGGAAGTCGGAGAGATTTGTCTCCGCTTCACCTTCCAGCGGCAGCCGGGGCGTTCGAATCGCTGCTCTGGGCAGATTCCGCCCTCGGACTTCTGACTTCCGACTTCTTCAGCAGCAGTTCATCGCGGCTGCGGATGGCAAGAATGGCGCCCGGGAGCGTCGTTGAACTCGGTTTGCCGCCGGGTTCTTGCAGAGCGAGTAGGGCGAGCTGATTCCACTGCTCGAAGCCCATGGATTGTTCGGGCCAATGTTGATTGCGCCAGCCCAGCAACAGCGTCTCACGAACCAGGTAGACTGGTTCGTCTAGCAGAGCTCGACAGTCGATCGAAAGCCGTTCAGGGCCTTGTTCCCGCAGGCAACGCGCCAGCAGGTCTGCCGCGATTCCGCCGATGATTTGCTGTGCCTCGCCGGCCAACCGGCCGAGCCGCACCAAGGCGTCCGCCGCTTGAAGGTTGTATTCCTCGGCCAGTCGCGGCAGCAGATCGTGCCGTAAGCGGTTTCGGGCGAAACGGCGATCGGCGTTGGTCTCGTCTTCCCGAAATGGCTGCTCAAGTTCGGCCAGGTAGGCCGTGACGTCGGCGCGACGCAGGCCGAGCATCGGTCGCAACAGCGTGACGGCTGGCCCGAGAGGCCGCGAGCGGGGCATGCCGGCCAATCCCGCCAGGCCAGTGCCGCGCAATATCCGGTGCAGAATTGTCTCGGCCTGGTCGTCGGCGGTATGGGCGGTCGCCAGGTAGCGGGCCCCCAGCCGTTCCGCGGTCGCTTGCAGGAATTCGTAGCGAGCATGTCGAGCGGCTGCCTCCAGGCCATCGCCGCACTCAGCGGCGCGCTCGGCCACGCTGGCTCGGCCGACTTCGCAGATGAGACCCAAGTCGCGGCAAAGCTCGACCACAAACCGTTCATCTTTGGCCGACGCAGCGCGCAAAGTGTGATTGAAGTGAGCGACGATGAGGCGGCCGGGACCCGGCCGTCGCAGAGCGGCCAAGCCGCGCAGCAGCGCTACGCTGTCGGCCCCGCCCGAAACGGCGACCAGCACGGTGAGATCGCTCCAATCGGACGGAGCCCAATTTTCGGCCAATCGGCGCTCGAAGCAAAGGCCCGCCATGTCCCCGATCTTATCGCTTGTAACCCTTAGCATGCGAACATTTTAACCGTCCTGAGGCGGCTCGGGAAATGAGTTGCAGTCGAGTCAATCTCTGCTACGATGAGAATCATGTTAGTCTGAAACCTGCGGTAGCCGAAGGTGGCGCCGAAGGATGAATCAACGCGAGTTAGCGACTGGATTTTGTGAGCAGGTAGCAAGACCCAGCCGATCTCGGGAGCCCGCCGAACGATGCACTTACTGATCATCCTCTTGCAGCAACTGCTTGGAATGCTTCCCAGCTCCAAGCAAGCCCCTCAGGGCGAAGTAGTGCGCACGCGGCAGCCCGGCTCTGGCGGTTCGGAAACGGACGCATGCCAGCGCCTCGGCCTCTCGAATGATGGCTGGATGACGATTCTTCGGGGACGCGCAGGCGCCGCGGGGCGCCCGCCGAGTGCATCCTTCATTCGGCGCGGCCGGCATTCCGCTCACTCCTGGACGGATGCGGCCGGAAACGACTCCCCAGCTTGTAATACCGACTAAATGGCGGTCGCACTGCGCCCGCCAGCCTGCCAAATTCATCTCCTCTCGCGTCGGTTCACGATCGGAAGTCTTCACCGGTCGGCGGACACGCTCCTCGGCGATATCGTTTCGCGCTTGGCCGGGTTTCGGTTTGCAAGCGCCGTGGCCAACGCCCGGTTAGTCGGCTGGTGACGATCGATTCACCGCGTCGACCGGGACGACGTGCTGGATAGGGGAGCTGATGGATACAACGGGCGTAGTAATACTCACTGCGGTCATCGCAATCGCACTTACGTTTTCGCTTGTCAAGCTGTTGGACTATTTGCATCTCCGCGATGCAAATAAGCAGGCCCGCGATACGATCGAACGCGCTGAACGCGAGATCGACAATCGTCGCCGCGAGGCCGAGTTAGAAATTAAAGAACTGGCAATTCAGCAGCGCGCCGAGGGCGAAAAGGAGCTCGGCGTCATTCGTCAGGAATTGCATGAGCGCGAGCGCCTGCTCGACAAACGCCAGGACGCACTCGAGCAGCAATCCGACCAACTCCGTAAGCAGGAGAAGATGGTCGAAAGCAACCAGCGCAAGCTGGCCGAACGGATCGAAGACACGAATCGCCGCAACGAGGAGCTGGGCAAGATTCTCGACATGCAGCGGCAAACGCTGCACCAGGTCAGCGGATTGAGCCAGGACGAAGCGAAGCGTCAGTTGCTCGAGCGCCTCGACGCCGAACTGCAGCACGAGTCGGGCGCCATCATCGTCAAACACGAGAAACGCGTCGCAGAAATCTGCGAGGAGAAGTCGCGCGAGATCCTGATTACCTCGCTGCAGCGCTACGCCGCCAGCCACACCGCCGAGACTACCACCAGCACCGTCGACATCCCCAACGACGACATGAAAGGGCGGATCATTGGCCGCGAAGGACGCAACATTCGCGCGTTCGAAAAGGCCACCGGGGTCGACGTGATCATCGACGACACGCCGGGCGTGGTCATTGTCAGCGGCTTCGATATGGTTCGCCGAGAAGTGGCCCGGATGTCGCTGGCCAAGTTGATCGCCGACGGCCGCATTCATCCCTCCCGGATCGAGGAAATCGTGGCCGAAACGCAGGCCGAGCTGGAGCAGCACCTGCAAAAGCTCGGCGAAGAGGCGGCGCAAGAGGCCGACGTCCCCGGTCTGCATGAACGCGTCATTCATCTGCTGGGCCGGCTTCGCTTCCGTACCAGCTACAGCCAAAACGTGCTGCGTCACTCGATCGAAGTTGCTTTCCTGTCGGGCATGATGGCCGAAGAGATCGGGCTCGATCCGCGCCTGGCCCGCCGCTGCGGCCTGCTGCACGATATCGGCAAAGCAGCCGACCACGAAGCGGAAGGCGGCCATCCGAAGATCGGCGCCGACCTGCTCCGCCGCTATGGCGAGCGGGCGGAGGTAATTCACGCCGCGCTTGGCCACCATGACGATCTGCGGATCGAAAACCCGTACACGGTGTTGGTGGCCGCGGCCGATGCCTGCAGCGCTTCGCGTCCCGGGGCGCGGCGCGAAACGCTGGAACGTTACATCAAGCGCATGGAAGAGCTGGAAACCATCGCCGGCGGTTTTCCGGGCGTAGAGCAGGCATTCGCCATCCAAGCCGGGCGCGAGCTGCGCGTGCTGGTCAGCGCCAAAGACACGACCGATTCTACGGCGGCCAAGATCTGCCACGATATCGCTCGTGCGTTCGAAGAGCGTTTGACTTATCCCGGCGAAATCAAGGTAACCGTGCTGCGCGAGTCGCGCTTCACCGAAGTCGCCAAGTAAAAAGCAAGGGAGCAGCTCGTGCGGTTGCTGCTGATCGGAGACGTTGTCGGCAAGCCGGGTCGGCAGATCATCGGCCGGGCTTTGCGCAGCCTCGTCGAACGCGAGCAACTCGACCTGGTCGTCGCCAATGCCGAGAACGCCGCGGGCGGTTCAGGTCTGACGCCGGAAATTTATCGCGAATTGCTGGCCGCTGGGGTCGATGCCATCACGTTGGGAGATCACATTTACCGGCGTCGCGAAATTAATTCGGTGCTGGAGACGGCCGCCAACATCGTCAAGCCGGCGAATTTTCCGCCCGAGGCGCCGGGACGCGATTATATGATCGTTCCGGCCCGAAACGGCAAACTTGTCGCTGTCATCAGTCTGTTGGGACGAGTCTTCATGCGACCGGTTGATTGTCCCTGGGCCGCCGCTGACCGCGTGCTCGGACAATTGCCCGCCGAAGTAAAACATGTGCTCGTCGATTTCCATGCCGAGGCCACGAGCGACAAGCAATTGATGGGGCGTCATCTTGATGGCCGCGTCACCGCCGTGCTAGGCACGCATACTCACGTGCCGACTGCCGACGAAGAAGTTTTGCCCGGCGGCACCGCCTTTCAATGCGACGTAGGCATGACCGGCCCGTACGAAAGCATCCTTGGGCGCCGGATCGACCGCGTGATGGAGACGACGCGGACCTTCAACCCTACGCACTTCGAGGTGGCCCTCGGCGATGTGCGGCTATGCGGTTCGATCGTCGACTGCGACGCGGAAACCGGTCGCGCCACCGCCATCCGCCGCCTGCGCGTCACTGCCGCCGAAGCCGAAGAGCTGCGGAAGGCGAAAAGTCAGGAGTAGGCGTCAAGAATAGGCGTCAGGCGTCAGGCGTCAGGAGTCAGGAGTCAGGAGTCAGGAGTCAGGAGCGGACGAGCGTTACAATATTTCTTGCCAGTTTGAATTGGCGCATTCCGAATTCCGCATTCCGAATTCCGACTTAGACACTCGTCGGATCTCGCCTTTGAAGAAGGCCGCGAACCCCCCTCTCGCCTCACGCTCTCGGATGAAACTGCTTGTGAATGGCCTTGAGCCGGGCGTGGTCGACGTGCGTGTAGATCTGCGTGGTGGAGATGTTGGCGTGGCCAAGCATTTCCTGGACTTGCCGCAAGTCGGCCCCGCCGGCCAGGACGTGCGTCGCAAAACTATGTCTCAGCGTGTGCGGACTGATCGTATCGGGCGCCCCAATGCGCTTAGCATAGCGCTTAATCAGTTCCCACAGCCGCTCGCGCCGCAGCCGCAAACCGCGCCTCGAGAGCAACAGCCAAGGCGGATGCGCCGTATTGCGAGCCGCCAGCTTGGGCCGCTCGTGTTCCAGATATTCGCGAATAGCCGCCGCCGCGCGCTTGCCGAGCGGCACGAGCCGCTGCTTGTCACCCTTGCCGTGGCAGAGGCAATAACCGGCGTCGAGATGCACGTCGCGAGTTTGCAGGTTTGAGAGTTCGGATGCGCGGCAACCGGTGGCATAGAGCAACTCGAGCATGGCTCTATCGCGTCGCCAGCATGTTTCGATCCGCCGCGGCGCTGCCAACAGCCGATCGACCATCTCCGGCGACAGCACTTCGGGCACTCGCTGCCACAACTTCTGGCTACCTAATAGCTCGACCGGATTGTCGCTAAGGATCCCTTCCAGCTGCAGATAGCGGAAGAACAGCTTCAGCGAAACCAGGTGTCTGGCGAGACTCGCCGGGGCCAGCGTCTGCTCGTGCAGCCAGCCCGCATAGTCGGCCAGCTCTTGAATCTTCAGCGCCGGAATCCGCCGCTCGCCCAGCCAGGCGTAGAAACGTCGCAGGTCGCGGCGATAAGCGGCCACCGTATTTTCGGCCAGGTGGCATTCGCTGCGCAGATAATCGGCAAAGCTGACCGCCCACGGGTGCTCCGACTTGTGAGCAGGGGGCGGGACATCGACCTTCTTTTGCCGTTTCACCATAAGCGCTCGCTGGTCAATTCGGCCGATTTGCCACGAAAGTTGAAGTAAATTACTAAAGTTGCTCTTGCTGCGGTCGCAACGTCGGAGCAGGACGATAAAATCGGGCCGAGCCAAGCCCAACGGCCGGCCAAGGGATGCGTTCCCATCGAGCGCAACGATTTAATAAAAGAGATTGGCCTGCAGAATCCATCAAGGCAGATCGTGATATTCGCGGCGGAAAGTCGTTAGACATGAATATTCTTGTCAGTGGCGGAGCGGGTTACATCGGCAGTCATGCAGTCCGGCTGCTTTGCCGGGCCGGACACGACGTTTGGGTCTATGACAATCTCTCACTGGGGCATCGCGCATCTGTACCGGCGGAGCGGTTGATCGAAGGCGAGTTGATGGATCGCGGGTTGCTGATTCATGCGCTCGAGAGCCGCCGCATCGAGGCCGTCATGCACTTCGCGGCTTTCGCCTTGGTGGGGGAATCGGTCGCCGATCCAGCCAAGTATTACCAGAACAACATCGTCGCCAGCTTATCATTGCTGGAAGCGATGCGCGCGGCTGACGTGGCGAAGATCGTCTTCTCCAGCACTACGGCCACCTACGGCGCTCCGAAGCGGATTCCGATCACCGAAGACGAGCCGCAGCAGCCCATCAACCCCTACGGCTTTGCCAAGCTGGTCATCGAACGGGCGCTAGCCGATTATGCTCATGCATATGGTCTGGCTTACGCCGCGCTGCGCTACTTCAACGCCGCGGGCGCTACGCCCGACGGCGATCTGGGCGAAGATCATGACCCCGAGTCGCACCTCATTCCGATCGTGCTGCAGGTCGCCCTCGGGCAACGCGAGCAGATTGCCATTTTCGGCGATGATTATCCGACGCCCGACGGTACTTGCATTCGCGACTATGTCCATGTCGATGATCTGGGCGCCGCGCATCTGCTGGCGCTTGAACGGCTGGAGCAGGGCAGGGGACTGCAACTCAATCTAGGCACGGGCCGCGGCCATAGCGTGCGCGAAGTGATTGAGGCCTGCCGACGCGTGACCGGCAAACCGATTCCTGAGCGGCTCGCGCCCCGGCGTCCCGGTGATCCGCCGGAGCTGGTCGCCGATTCGAGCAAGGCCCAGGCGGTGTTGGGCTGGCAACCTCGCTACACCCAGCTGGATGCAATCGTCGAAACCGCCTGGCGCTGGCATTCTGCGCACCCGCATGGGTATGGAGATTAAGGGACCAAGGGATAAACGACGGCCAGAGCGTTCAGAGCTTGTTGGCCTTGTGAATATGTGAGCGGCTGCTTTGACTGGCTAGGCCGATCCGGTCTGTCCGCCTGGTTCGCCTCATTTACCGATTCGCCCCCCGGGGCTCGACGGCCTGGGCTTGAAACTCTCTGGTGAACTGAAGCCGATACTGCCTGCCGGTCCGCTCTACCCGCTGCCTCTTAGTCACATTGACGCTGCGAGCTTTTCTTCCCCTGTTTGACCTTGGTGGGAAAGGGCGTTTCTGATATGAATCGCCCCCCTTGTGCTGCGCGCGCAGCACTCTCTTTCCGACCAACCGAGACGCGACGATGAAGAAGACCATCTTGTTGCTGGCCCTCGTGGCCGGCGCAGGCTACTACCTGCATTGGTATACATTCTCCACGGAAACCAGCGGCAACACGGAACACGTGCACATTGTGATCGACAAAGACAAGATCCAGCAGGACGAAGCCAAGGCGCTGGAAAAGCTGCGCGGCGAAAGCGGACAGCTGCTCGAGAACGCCGGCCAGCAGACCAGCTATCAGGCGCCGGCGAACCAAGGTCAATTCGGGCAGGACCCCTATGGCCAGCCGCAATCTGGCCCAGGCCAATACCAGCCGCCGCGCGGCGGCTACGCGCCGCGATCGAACCAGCCGGCCGTACAGGTCGTCGAGCAGCCCGAGCCGCAACCCGGATATCCATCGTCCGGCGGTTATGCCCCGCAACAGGACCCCTATTCGCTGCCCGACTCTTACTCGCCTGGCGCCGAGGCGCCAACCGCACCGCGCCGTCCGGCGCGCACGGCCGCCCAGGATCTCGATCGTGGTTTCAACTGACATACGTACGAGTTCGCAAAGGCAGGCGAGCGGAGGGCGTTAGTCCGCTGATCTTTTACCGCTCCAAGTTACGCTTGCTGCCGGCGTCGACTCGCTTGATCCCCAGGCCGCGCAGCTGTTCTCGCTGCGCGGCCTATTTTTTGCGACAAGTGCAGCTTCGCCAGCCGGCCGCCGGGCAGCCGCCGAAAAATTTGAGATTGCCCCGCGCAGCCGATAAGATGCTCGCACGGCGATTGCCGGAGGACTTCTTTTCAAGCAAGGGCAACTGCAATGGCGGGGCGACCGATATCGGTGATGGCGCTATCGGAAATGGCGCACGGGCATGAGGCGGATCTGTTCGCGCTAATGACGGTTAAGGAGGAGCTGACCACGCGCGACGGCAAGGCGTACTTCAAGGTCGGCTTTCGCGACGCGCGGCGCGAGGTCAGCTTTCCGATTTGGGGCGATTCACCCTGGGCCGAAGATTGCCGCCGCCAATGGGCGCCGGGTTTAGCCTACAAGCTGCGAGCCGTGTTTCGCGAGACGAATTACGGGCCGCAGCTCGAGATTCGTAAGATCCGCGAAGTCGTCGAGGCCGACAAAACCGACGGCTTCGACCCAGCCATGTTCCTGCCGCAATCGCGGTTCGATCCAGCGGCCATGTTCGACGAACTTGCGGGACTGGCGAAAGACAAGATTGGCGATGCGGCGTTGAGCCGGCTCGTCGTTTCACTGCTCGAAGCGCATCGCGAAGTCTTGCTGACATTGCCCGCCGCGACGCGCAACCATCACGCCTTTGCCGGCGGATTTCTGGAACACGTGCTGAGCGTGACGCGGTCGGCGGTTTATCTGGCGACGAAGTACGCCGATTACTATCTCGATATGCAGCCGCCCTTAAACGCGGACCTGGTCGTGGCCGGCGCCATCCTGCACGATATCGGGAAGCTCCGAGAGTTGGAGTGGAAGCCCGAGGGAGCGGCCTACACCAGCGAGGGCGCCTTGATCGGCCACATCTTGCAAGGCCGCGATCTGGTGCGCGAAGCCGCCGCGCGGCAGGCGGCTGCCGGCGAACCGCTCGACGCCGACTTGCTCCTGCGGCTCGAACACATCATCGTTTCGCACCAGCGGTTGCCCGAGTGGGGCTCTCCCAAGCCGCCCATGACGCCCGAGGCGCTGCTCGTCCACTACGCCGACGATCTCGACGCGAAGTACCACATGGTCTATCTGACACTCCGCGACGATACCACCGCAGGGCCGCTGACCTCGAAGAAAAACGTTTTGATGCAGCAGTTTTATCGGGGCGGGTGAAGAAGAAAGCTGGGCAGTATGGCAGAGCGAGTTGTAAACA
>JAICIG010000018.1 GCA_025924495.1 Pirellulales bacterium
GACACTGGGCGCAACCGACGGACAAACCCATCAGCTACGTCGAGACGATATTCAATGTTTCAGCGACGACCTGTTTTCGCGCCTCGTTCTGATCGACGCCGCCCGAGCCCGTGCCGTCCGGTCCCATCCGCAGGAAGCCCGTCGCGATCAGCTTCTCAATTTGATCCGGCTGCAGTTCTTTATAGGGCGGCTGGAGCATCTCGTCGCCGGCAAGCTGCTCCCGGATGAACTGGTCGAACGGCTTGTCAGCGTTGAATGCCCGGATTACGTAGTCGCGATACTTGTAGGCATACTTGCGTTCGGGATCTTGGCTGGTGTAGCCATCGGAATCGGCGTAGCCCGCCAAATCGAGCCAGTGCCGGCCCCAACGTTCGCCGTAGCGAGACGACTCGAGCAGGCGGTCAATCAACTTTTCATACGCATCCGGCGAGGCGTCGGCGACGAAGGCGGCCGCCTCTTCGGGCGTCGGCGGCAGGCCGAGCAGATCGAAAGTGGCGCGGCGAATTAACGTCTGCTTGTCGGCCTCGGGCGAAAACATTAAGCCGGCCGCTTCCAGCCGCGCGGCGACGAACGCATCGATCGGCGAGCGCACTCGATCCGCCTGCTTCACGGTCGGCAGATCAGGGCGCAAGACGGGCTGGAAGCACCAGAAGTCGCGTTCGTCCGGCATGATCGTGTCGGCCGTGATTTGCTCCGGCTCAGGGCGAGCCGATTTGGCGCCTGCCGCAATCCAGGCTCCGATCGTGTCAATCTGTTCAGGCGGCACTTTCTTGTCGCCCGGAGGCATTTCGCCGAGCTTGATCCGCTCGAAAATTAAGCTCTCGTCCGGCTTGCCTTCCACCAGTGCCGCGCCCGAGTCGCCCCCTTGGGCAATCAGGCGCCGCAAACGCAGATCCAGCTTGCCCTGCAGTTCTTCTCCTTCGCCATGGCAATGAAAGCAGTGGGCCTTAAGAATCGGCCGGACATCTTTTTCGAAAGTGGGCTCGCTAAGCGGCGGACTGGAGGGCAAGCTCTCTGCGGCCGAGGCGCCGTTGATGCAAAGCAATAAGAGCAGGCTTGCGATTGAAAACAACCAACGTCCTTGGCTGGTCAATTCCTGCATGGCGAGATCCTTGGAGGGAAAGGAGCCCTTGGGTCGGGCGGCGGGCGCCGTGGGAACGCTTTTATGCGCCGCGGCGTTCCATCCATTGTGGCTGTGGCAACAGATCTTTGCAATACAGACCCAGCGGTCCCGCGACCCTCCTGGTGCACTCTTATTATCCGGCGTTTCGGCATATCACAAAGATCTTAGCAATCGCTGATTGTAGGTTAGTTGTCGACTACCGCAGGGTCCACGCTGCATCCCGAGACCTAATCGAAGCAGGTTGCTACTCAACAAGTCCGCAACGATAATCGGTCGTGTAACCCGGAGAAATGCTAATGATTCGCGGACTTTCGCTGGCACTGTTTCTTTCTCTTGCTCTCTTGTCCTCCGGGCGTTGTGAGGCGCCGAATCAGTTGCCGGACACAGAGCCGCTGACTTGGATGGGCGATCTGTCGGCCAAGATGCTCGATGGCTGCCATGCATTCATCGATCGCAAAATCGCCGAATCGGTTGAGTCCAGGCAGCAATACTGGAAGCGCGATTTTTCGTCCCGCGAAGCTTATGAAAAATCGATCACCGAGAATCGTCGCCGATTCGCTCGGCAGATCGCGACCGTTGACGAACGAGCGCCAGTCGTCATGGAACGTTTCGGAGACGATGACAACCCGTCGCTGGTGGCGGAAACAAGCGATTACAAAATCTATCAGGTTCGCTGGCCCGTGCTCGGCTCGCCGTTCGATGGCGTATCGGGCGAGGGATTGTTGCTCGAGCCAAAGCACAAACCGCAAGCCTGCATCGTCGCCATCGCGGATGCCGATCAGACACCCGAACAGATTTGCGGCTTGGCGCCGGGCCTCGAAGCCGAACAGCAGTTCGCCCGTCTACTCGCAGAACAAGGTTGTCTTGTCGTCGTACCGACTTTGATCGATCGCGGCGATCGCTTCACGGGCAATGCGATCAGCGGCCGCCCCAACCCGGGATACTCGCATCGCGAGTGGATCTTTCGACAGGCATTTCACATGGGCCGGCACGTGATCGGTTACGAAGTGCAAAAAGTGCTGGCCGCCGTCGACTGGTTCAAGCGACAGATCCCGGATGCCAAGGTCGGCGTCGCCGGCCATGGCGAAGGAGGCTTGATCGCGTTTTATGCCGCAGCCGTGGATGCGTGCATCAATGCAACGCTCGTGAGCGGTTACTTTCGCTCGCGGCAGGATGTTTCCGATGAACCGCTGGAGCGCAACGTCTGGGCGTTGCTGCACGAATTCGGCGACGCCGAGATCGCCAGCCTGATCGCTCCCCGGGCGCTGATCGTCGAATATAGTCGCGAGCCGGAAGTCGTAAGCCGGCAGACCACGACGCCCAAGGAGGTGAATGGGTTTCCGCTCACTGGCATCCATGGCCGCCTGACAACGCCGACCGCCGAGAATGTATCGGCGGAGTTTCAACGCATCGACCAACTCGTCAAGCCCGGCCTTCAGAAACGTAATCTCATTGCGGGCGACGCAGGGCAGACGACCGGCCCCATGTCGCCCCAGGCAGTTGACGCCTTCCTTCGCACCTTAGACCTGAAACCGCAGATGCAAACCGCGGCCGCGCGCGGGGCTGGGCAGGTACTGACCGACCGGCGCCAAGCCTTCGATCCAGACGATCGTCAACGTCGGCAGATCAAGCAACTGGAAGATCACATCCAATCGCTCGTCAGCGACTCACACGTGCTCCGAGACCAGTTCTTCAAGGTCGACGCTTCATCGGTCGAAAAGCTCGTCGCCAGCGCCAAGCCGTTCCGCCAATATGCCTGGGAAGAGCTGTTCGGCAAGTTTGAAGATCCGGTCGCAGCCATCCATACTCGCTCGCGAAAGATCTATGACCAGCCGCAGTGGACCGGCTATGAGGTCGTGCTCGACGTGCTGCCCGATGTGTTCTCCTGGGGCATACTGCTACTGCCAAAGGATTTGAAGCCGGGCGAGCGGCGGCCGGTAGTGGTTTGTCAGCACGGCCGCAACGGCGTGCCCCAGGATGTGATCGAAGGCGACCATCGGGCCTATCACGACTATGCGGCCAAACTGGCGGACCGTGGATTCGTCGTCTTCGCGCCTCACAATCCCTATCGAGGCGAAGACCGCTACCGCATGCTGTCGCGGAAAGCGAATGCCGTCAAAGGCTCGCTATTCTCTTTCATCCTGGCGCAGCACACGCAGATTCTTAACTGGCTGGAAACGCTGCCGATGGTCGATGCAAAGCGGATTGCCTTCTATGGGCTGAGCTACGGCGGCGAAACCGCCGTCCGCGTGCCGCCCCTCTTAGAACGATACTGCCTGTCGATCTGTTCGGCCGACTTCAACGACTGGACGCGCAAGGTCGCCTCGACGCACAGCCCGTGCAGTTTTATGAACACCATTGAATGGGAAATGAGCTATTTTGACATGGGGCGCACGTTCAGCTATGCCGAACTCGTCGCCTTGATGGCGCCGCGGCCGTTCATGGTCGAGCGCGGCCATCTCGACGGCGTGGCGCCCGACGAATGGGTCGCCAGCGAATACGCCAAGGTCCGCCGGCTCTTCGACCAGCTCGGCATTGGCGACCGCACCGCGATCGAGTTCTTTAACGGCCCGCATACGATCAACGGGCAAGGAACGTTTGATTTTCTGCATGCGCAGTTGAAGTGGCCAAAGCGGTGATCGGTAACTGCTAAATGTTTCGAGGAATACGCCATGCCGCCCATCGAAGCGGATCTCAAACAGGCGAGCGGGGGGCGTCAGCCCCCTGAACGTACCGCGCCCCTCAACAATCGGAAGTCGGGTATCGGAAACGATGGCTCGCCGCAAGGTCCGTTCCTCGCCTCGACTCGTCGCGCAACCGCATTTCCACTACGCTGCATCATCGCGCTAATCTTCGCTTCCTTTCCGCACAGCGCTCTTCCGGCGCTCTGCCGCGCTGCGACTAGCGATGAGCAAAAGGCGCTGGCAACGATCAAACGATTGGGCGGAACGTACGAGATCGACGAGCAGGCCCCCGGCAAGCCTGTCGTGAAAGTCTTTCTCAGCGGACCGAAGGTGGATGACTCGGCCTTCGAATCGCTAACGGCGCTGCCGCGGTTACGGGAATTAATTTTGCAAGAAACCGAGATCATGGATTCCGGGCTGCGGTTTCTCAATCATTGGCCGAACCTCGAAGTCCTGGATCTTGGCGACGCCCCGATCACCGACTCAGGGCTGCGCCACATCGAGACATTGAAATCGCTGCGCCGACTTGACCTCAATTACACCAAAATTACCGATGACGGCTTGAGACGCTTGAGCGGACTGAGAAATCTCCAAGTCCTCAGCCTGTGGCACGACAACGTTACCGGAGACGGCTTGAGGCATTTGCAGAGCCTCGTCAATCTCGAATCGCTCGACCTTACCGAAACCAACGTCGCCAGCGACGCCCTCAAGCACCTTGCCGCCTTGAAGAAGCTCAAGTCGCTCGCGCTCGACTTTACCGCGATCGATGACGACGGACTGCGCTCTTTGCGCGCGCTGCAAGGTCTGGAGACGCTCGCCTTGCAGCAGACGATGATCAGCGATCGCGGACTCGAATTCCTTGCCGGACTCAAGCAACTGCGCAGCCTGAATCTGGCCGAGACCGGCATCACGGGTCATGGCATCGAGCACTTGCGCAGCCTCGAACAGTTAGAGAACCTCGATTTGATGTTCACGCCTCTGACCGACTCAGGGACGGAGCATCTGGCGGCGCTAGCGCATTTGTCCAGCCTGAACCTGCAACGCACCCAGATCACTGACGAAGGAATCGAACGTCTGGCGAAACTGCGCCATCTGAAATCGCTGGGGCTTGCCGAGACCGACATCAGCGACTCGGGGCTGAGGCATCTGAGCAACCTGGCCGATCTGGAGGCGCTCTCGCTATGGAAGACGGACGTCAGCGACTCAGGTCTGCGCCACCTGCGGGAATTGAAGAAGCTCGTTTCGCTCGATCTCGGAGAAACTTCGACTAGCGATTCAGGGCTCGCCATACTCGGCTCGTTCGTGGAGTTAAAGGAGCTGGGACTCGCAGGGACCGAGATAACCGATGACGGCCTGAATCATTTGTCGCCGCTCAAGAAGTTGACGTCGCTCGATTTGACCCGCACAGATGTGAGCGATGATGGCCTGGCGAAACTGGCCGCCTTATCGCAACTGCGCATACTGCAACTTGCCGGGACGGACATAACCGACGACGGCCTGATCAAACTAGCGCCGCTCAAGCAACTCAAACAGCTCGGCCTGCAGGGGACCGACGCCACCGATGACGGCATCAACCGCCTGCTGGAGCTGTTGTCGCAACTGCAGATAGTTCGCTAACTCGGCCTGCGTCGCAGTCCCTAGTGCAAGCATCGCGACCGGCACGAGGGACAACGCTTCCCTTTAAGCCGGTCGCCATACCTTCGTCGGCGGCTCGCGGCTCGCCGATATGGACGCCATTGCGGCGGCCCCGCCTGTCGATCGCAGGGGCTCTCGCTAAACTGCGAATCTGGTAATATGATCCGGCAGTTGAGTACTTCCCGAATATTCACAGCGAACAGAGCGCGCCTTTTCCATGGATTTCACCTATCTCGACATCGCCAAGATGATCGATCATTCGTTGCTTCAGCCCACATTGACCGATGCCGAATTGGAAGCCGGCTGCCAGTTGGCGCTTGAGTACGATGCGGCCAGCGTTTGCATCAAGCCCTATTACTTGAAGCGCTGCGCCGAGTTGCTAGCAGGCAGCACAGTGAAGGCCAGCACGACGATCGGCTTTCCGCATGGCGGCCACACGACACATGTCAAGCTGCTGGAGACGGAAGAGGCGCTCAACCATGGCGGGCAGGAGCTCGACATGGTGGTCAACATCGGAAAGGTTCTCTCGGGCGACTGGAATTACGTACTCGCCGACATCAAGGCTGTCGTCGATGCAGCGCACGCACGCGGCCAGGTGGTGAAAGTGATCTTCGAGAACTGCTTTCTCCAGGAGGCGCATAAGATCCGGCTCTGTGAAATCTGCGGCGAGGTCAACGCCGACTTCGTCAAGACCTCGACCGGCTACGGCGAAAGCGGCGCCACGATCGAGGATTTGAGATTGATGCGCCAGCACTCGCCCGCTCATGTGCAAGTGAAAGCCGCGGGCGGAGTGCGCAACTTCGCCAAGCTGCTGGAGGTTCGCGCTCTCGGCGTTTCGCGCATTGGCGCCAGCCGTACCGCCGAAATGTTAGACGAATGCCGTCAGCGGCTCGGCGTTTCCAAGTAGAAGTCATGCGCGGCGCGCCGTACGATGTTGGAGCCGAAAGCTTAGAATCGGTTGCAGCCGCGATTACGTGGCGAGTCCGATGCTTGCTCGGCGGGCGGCACACGGAGTGTGCCTGCTACTTTGGCTCAGCCAACTCGCTCAGCCGGTCTGCTGGCGTAAACTCAAGCGAGGCCGAATTCAAACAGTATCGCAGGCCGGTGGGTTTCGGCCCGTCGTCGAACACATGGCCCAAATGGCAATCGCAGCGTGCGCAAAGAATTTCGGTGCGGATCATGCCGTGGCTCGCGTCGCGCTCGGTGGCAACGTTCTCCGCAGCGACCGGTTGAAAGAAGCTGGGCCAGCCGGTGCCCGAGTTGAACTTCGCCTGCGAAGAAAACAGGGGCAAGCCGCAGCAGACGCACGAGTAGACCCCTTCCTGCTTGTTGTCGAGCAACGTTCCACAAAATGCGCGTTCAGTTCCTTTGCCGCGGGCGATCTTATACTGTTCGGGCGAGAGCTTCTGCCGCCACGCCGAATCGCTAAGCTCGACCTTCGGCGATTCGACCGGGCCGACAAGTTGGCCGCCTGAATCGTAGACATATACTTTGACCATATATCGCGCTCCTGGCGGATGCTATTCTTATCAGCCCTCAGTTATGTGCAGCACTTCGCGGCCGCGGCCTTGTTGGATGAGGGGGATGTAGGTTTCCAAAAACTTGTTCGTCGCGGGCTCCGTCAGATCGATCGTCGCTCGCCGCTCGCTCGATAAGTAAGCAGCCATCGTCAACCGGACGATCTCCAGACCATATTCCCAATCCAACAGCGGCGCCCGGCCGGTGCGAAAGGCGTCGGCGGCGTCGATGTTCTCGTCGGTGTAGCCATACAGATCGGCCTCGTTCGGCTGCACGACAAGCAGGCCGCGGCTGGCCTGCGATTTTTCGAGCGCCAATTCGGTATCGGCCAGACTGGCGGCCGCGGCGTCGCCGATGAACACTTCCAACGACGAGCGCAGCGTGCTCATGTCGAAGGCGTAGCCCGGACCGATTCCTTCAAGCGCCAACCGCATGCCAAGCTTGTCGAACATCCAGGAGACGCTGAACTGGCTCTTCACTATTTGCCCCGTCTCGGGATTGCGATACGTGACCATGCCGGTGGCGAAGTCTTCGGCGGGCGTCTTGCCGTAGTCGACTCCATATTTATCCAGCAGCTCTTTCCGCCAGCGCGGCAGGCCCCACTTCAAGAGCGCCAAATCGGCGGAGATTGACTGCGGTTCGAGGAATCGGACGGGCTTGTCAGGCGGGGTCAGCGCATACCAGCCGACGCCGAGGCAATGACACCCCATATCGCTCATTACGCCGCCCCCTTGTCGCACCGGATCCCAGAACCAGGCATTATGCGGGCCGGCATGCTCTTCGCCCGAACGCGTGAGCAGCGGCGCGCCCATCGCCTCCATCACGCCGCGCAGCTGCATCCGCTGCGACGTAACGCACTTCATGAAAATCTGATTTTCGAAGTAGGCCGTCGGCAAGTTGACTTCTTTCACCAGCTCGATCATCCGCCGGGCTTCGGCCAGGTTGCGGGCCAGCGGCTTTTCGCAAATCAGGCCTTTCAACTTTGCGCCGGCCTTCACGGCATCGACAATTTCCTCGACCGTCTCGATCCGCGAGAAGTTGGGCGAGAAGATCGCCACAACGTCGACGTGCGGAATCATTTCCTTGACGCTGGCGAACACGCGGCCCTCGCCGAGGCCGCGTTCGCGCACATAGGCCGCGAGTTTCTCCGGACGCCGCCGCGAGACGAGGCCCGCAATCTCAATGCCGCGCACCTGTTCGAGCGCTTTCAAGTGAAAGGCGGTGATAAACCCGCCGCCGATGATGCCGTACCGAAGCGATTGCATAGTATTCAATAGTTCCGATTGTGACACTTGGCCCACCGCTCCAGGTAGAGCTGATGAAAACCCTCCTCGGACAGTTCGGGGAACTGCTTTCTTAACCCCTGCCTAAAGAGCCGTTTGGTCATTTCTGACAACTCGAACGCCTTGGCCAACCGCTGAGCGGGAGTCATCCGCCGCAGCACCTCGATGTATTCGGGATGGTTTGGCCGGGGCTTATGCATACTAAAGAGGCTGGGAGAGAGGCGATTCGCCGGTTCAGCTTTTCTCTTGCGGCCGGATCCAAAGGCCCGACGCTCTCACGTAATAGCATCCGCCGGGCGCTTCTGCAACGGGGCGACAGCTGAGGTTAAAGTCGTCATTCGCTCGGCGAGGGAGCGTGCTTTCGGCGGAGCGAAAGCCGACAATCCTGCGGCTATGTCTAAAGAGTGCGCCATCAAGAGACTTCCACGACCGTGATCGGCGGCGCGATTTTTGGAAAATCGTGGCGCTGATGCTTTTTTAAACCGCGATGAATAGAATGAAGCGCAGAGTCAAGACGGACTTGCAATCAGCGCGCCAGTGCCTCGTGGTCTGCAATGCCCTGTCTTCGGCTCACACGTCACCAAGATGACCGTATCCGGTCGGGATCAGTCGGTTTGCAATAGGGAGTCGCGCCATGGCGGACTGCTCTGGCTTTGACGGCGCGAGTGCTCCGCCCGAGGAGGGTTGGCGCTGGCTTCCTAGAGTTGTGGAGTTGCTCGTTATCGCCGGGATCATCCTGCTCGGCATCGCACCGCTCTTGCCAGCCGTGCAACCCTCGCCTGAAGCATCACGCCGCGATCAATCCACAAACGATTTGCAATCAAATTGGCATGTTTTTCATAGCGTGTTTTTATCTCTCGCTTCTTATTCGAGGGTTTCGCCATGTTATCCATCGTTGCTTGCCAGACCGGGCCCAGGCGGGCGAACCGCCGGGCGCTTACGCTCGTGGAACTACTCGTCGTGATTGGCATGATTTGCTTTTTACTCGCACTGCTGCTTCCGGCGGTGCAAACGTCGTGCGGAGATGGCCGCCGCTCTCAGTGCACGAACAACCTGAAACAAATAGGCCTAGGGCTGCAAAACTACGGCGATGTGTTCAAGTGCTTTCCTGCCGACGCCGTGTGGGGCGATGGCTCGGGCGAACTGCCCCAGTCGCCTTATCACTACCCGTGGACCGTGGCGATTCTTCCTTTCATCGAGCAGAAGCCGCTGTACGATGCCATCAATAAGCAAATCCCCATCATGGCCGATGCCGATAATCTCGCTGAGTTCACTGGGCAAATATCGAGCGCAACGCCGCCGGCCTATGGCAATAGCGGACTGCCGCTCCTGCACTCGCAGCAGATTCCGGCATTTCGTTGCCCTTCCGACAACGCATTCAATGGTCCTGACGATCTGCCGATGACAATGATGTGGACGAACTACGCGGCCTCGGAGGGCGTAGGGTATTATCCAGCGGAGCTCGTGGAGTCGGAAGCGGGAAGGCAGCTCAAAAGCGCCGCTCCCAAGGATCACAAAGGCATGTTTCCCTTTGCCCAGTGGACGACTTTCGCCGCCGTGCGAGATGGCACGTCGAATACGATCGCCGTGGCCGAAGTCACTGCCGGCAGCGTCTCGAATCAACTCGATCCAAGAGACCGCGCCATCACAAGGCAGACCACGCCGATCGTTAGCTATACAGGCGTAATTCCCAATCCGCCGGATTGGTCTGCCGGCAACGCCCAAGGGCCTCCCGGTTTTCCGCTGAAGGGCGGCACGGGCCGGCCGCGCATATCGTTATTCACGAGCCGAAGTCACGATGCGCGCGCTCCACTGGTCTTTCGCTCACTGTGGGTCGCACTCACCAACTCGGTGACGGGCGGGGCGCCATGTGCGGGCGGCAAATTCTACCGCGGCGCGCTGGGTGGTCCCTGCGGCGGCCATGACGGCTTCGAACTGCATTCGGCCGCCGGCGCCTCCCAGCCGATCTACGGCGTCGCCCCGACCTACAACGCCCTCTATCCGCCCAACTCTGATTGGCCCGGCCCCGACAGCGCGCACCCCGGCGCCGTCATTGCCGTGTTTGCTGATGGACATACGCAGACAATTCAGCAGAACGTCGAATACAAGATCTGGGCCAGTCTTAATACTCGGGCAGGTTCGGAGACAATCAACGGAGAATTTTAACTCGCACAGAGCAATTCTAGTTGAACGCCGGACGATTGAATCAGACCGTTCCGGCTTGGCCTTCTGTCCTTCCGTTCAAAGGCCGAACACGAGGTCGGGCTAGGACCGAGATCCCTCCGCGAGATAGCGCGAGGCGCACTAAGACCGCCGAACAAAGAGCTTTTACTGCCCAGTCGGGAAGGAGTGGAAACATGGCAGCGAAACCGCGTCGTCATAGCTTGTCGTTACCTAAGAATCGTCGGCCCGGATTTACGCTCCTGGAGCTGCTCGTGGTGATCGGCATCATCGCCGTCTTCATCGCTATGCTGCTGCCAGCCACGCGCGGGACGCGCGAAGCGGCGCGGCGATCGCAATGTACCAACAACTTGAAGCAAATCGGGCTCGGACTGCAAAACTACGGCGATGTTTACAACTGCTTTCCTGCCGATGCTGTTTGGGGCGATGGGACCTGCGAACTGCCGCAACCGCGCTACCACTACCCATGGACTGTCGCAATTCTCCCGTTCATCGAACAGAAACCGATTTATGACGAGATCAATAAGCGCATTCCCATCATGGCCAATCCCAATGCCCCAGCGACGTTCACAGGGCAATCTTCGCTCACCACACCGCCCGCCTACGGCGGAAATGGGTTTCCGCTGCTGCAATCGCAGCAGCTTCCGGCATTTCGCTGTCCCTCTGACCACGTGCTGAACGGCCCAGGCAGTATGCCGATGACGATGATGTGGAGCAATTACGCCGCGTCGGAAGGCGTGGGCTATTATCCGGCGATGCTCGTGGAAACCGAGGAAGGAGAACGACCCGCAGGCTCGGCGCCCGAGGACCATAAGGGCATCTTCCCCTTTGCAGAACACACGAAGATCAAGGGCGTTCGAGACGGCTCCGCCTCTACCATTGCTGTGGCCGAAGTCACTGCCGGCGGCGTTTGTAATCAGTTAATGGCCGGAGACCGCAGCATTACAACGCAGAAGACGCCCATGGTTAGCTATAGCGGCGCAATTCCCGGCCCGCCCGACTGGTCGCTAGCGAATGAGGGAAAAACTTCGGGCTTTCCACTTCAAGCCGGCACGGGCAGGCCGCGTTCGACATTATTCACGAGCCTCCAGCCCAAAACTCCCGCGCCGATGGTATTTCGCGCGCTATGGGCGGCCGTGACGAACTCCGTTACCGGCGGCGCGCCATGTTCGGGCGGAGATTTTTATCGCGGCGCCCTCGGCGGCACCTGTGGCGACGACGGCTTTGAATTGAAGAGCAACAAGGGCGCCTCTCCCCCGCTGTACGGCGTCGCGCCGACTTACAATGCGCTTTACCCGCCCAATTCCGATTGGCCCGGCCCCGACAGCCTGCATCCGGGCGCCATCATTGCGGTATTTGCCGACGGGCATACCCGAACGGTCCAGCAAAATATCGATTACCGGATCTGGGCCGCTCTCAATACGAGGGCTGGCAACGAGACGGTTAAAAACGACTTCTAAGGCCATGCTTCCGGCGTGGCACGGCTTGCTATAGCGAACGGAAATTCACAAAAAGTCTCTTCAATCGTTCTCGCTCGTTTCCGAGGTAGCCGCCACTTGCATCACGACACGGCCCCACGGAAAATGCCGTGGCCGCTTTGGACATCCTTCACCGGGAGACGGCCGTGAGCAATAATCCTTTTCAATCGCCCCACGAGTTCGCCTCGCCGCAATTCGGCCAGCGGGCGCCATCGCAAGGAGGCGGCATGGCCATCGCCGGCTTCGTGCTAGGTTTGCTCGGACTGGCGGCTTGGTGTTGCCCGTTAGCCGGCCTGCCGGTCAACATTGTCGGCCTGGTCTTGTCAATTAAGGGATTACCGTCGCAGCAGCGCGCCCTGGCAATCGCCGGGATTGTTCTGTGCGCCATTGGCCTGGTGTTGACAGTCATCAACATGGCAATTGGCGGCTACCTGGCGGCCACAGGACAGCATCCTTTATTCCAGCCACCGGCGGGTGCAAGATAGTTGTCTCCAATCTCGCGAACCGACCGATGCTAGCTGCCAACGCGGCGATGGGCTTCGTTGGCGTTTGAAGATAAGGCAGCCCGACGCTGGCGCATCCGCCGCCCGAGTTCTTGCATGTTGCATGGCAGTATGTCAGATTAGCGCCGTTCCATCGCGCGGGCGAGATGCGATGGAGAATGACTCGTGGCGCTGGCAACGAGCGGCATGGGCGTCTCGGCGAGCAGGAGGCAGGAGACCGACGTGCAGTTGACGCTTGAGCAGGTGAGCGAGATGGCGCCCGATCCCGGCGCCGCGGCGGCAGGCAAAAAGCTGACGCCACTGAAGAATTGGGAATCGCTCGGCCGCAATGCCGATGCGTTGTGGGGCGTCTGCCTCGGAAGCGCCAAGTATCAGGTCAAAGTCGATCTCTCGAACCTGGGCTATCATTGCAGTTGCCCCAGTCGAAAGTTTCCCTGCAAGCACGTGCTGGGCTTGTTGATGCTTGCGGCCAGCTCGCCCGACGCCGTGGCCGAATCGGCGCCGTCTGAGTGGCTCTGTGACTGGCTCGAGCGACGCCAGCAGCGGGCCGAGAAGAAGGCGGAACGCGCAGAAGCGACGTCTGCCAAGCCGGTCGACGAAAAAGCCCAACAGCGGCGCGTCGAGCAGCGCGAGGCGCGCGTGGCCGAGGGCTTACAGCGTTTCGATATCTGGATGAAAGATCTGGTTCGCAACGGCCTGACCGTTGCCGAAACCCAGCCGGCTTCCTTCTGGGAGGAGCAGGCCAAACGCCTGGTCGACGCGCAAGCGCCGGGGCTCGCCTCGCGAGTCTCGCGTTTGGCCGCCATTCCTCGCTCCTCGCGCGATTGGCCGGCACGATTGCTGGCTGAATTGGGACGGCTCAAGCTGCTCATGCATGCCTGGCAGCGCATCAATCATTTGACGCCCCAACTGCAGGCCGATGTACGACAACTGCTAGGCTGGACCGCCTCGCAGGCTGATCTCGAACTGCAGGGCGAGCGGGTTGAAGACCGTTGGGTAATCGCCGGCCAGTGGCTCGACGATGAGGATCGCATCCGAGTCCAACGATCGTGGCTGGTCGGCAGAAGCACGTGCAGGACCGCGCTGGTGCTGCAATTCGCTGCGCCGGGGCAAGGTTTTCCCGAGTCGATCGTGCCGGGTTCCGAACAAGAGGCGACCGTCATCTTCTATCCCGGCGCTGAAAGACAACGCGCGAGGCTCCTTGAGCGGCGAGGCGCCGTCGAGTCTGCAAGGCATCGCCCGCCAGGGCATGCGACGATTGAAGAGTTGCTACACGCCGTGGCATTGTCGCTCGCCCGCCAGCCCTGGCTTTCCGCGTTCGGAGCGATGTTGCACGATGTCACGCTCCTCCCTCCGGACGATGGCTGGCTCGTTCGCGACGCCGCCGGCCAGGCACTTCCCCTCACCGGACGCGACCATTGGAAATTCCTGGCCGTCAGCGGCGGACGGCCTTTCGATCTCGCCGGCGAATGGAATGGGCAGGCGCTGCGTCCCTTGGGCGCCTTCTTCGACGGATCGTATCGAGTGGCGTAATGGACGAACTTGCTCGGATCGCGCTGGTCGGAACCGCCAAACATCCGGCGGCCAGCCGTGTCGACGAATCCCATCCCGCAGACGCGTTGCTGGGCGCTCTTACAGGCGACAATTGCGAACATGCCTTCTTATTGCGCGCCGGAGTCCAAGCCGTGTTCGGCCAATCGGGTCACACGGCGCGCGAGGCGCCGCCGATTGAACCAAGTCCGCCGGAGACTAAGCCTGTCGCTTCCAGTGAGATCGCCGGCTTGCTGCAAACGGCAACGAGCAGCGACGCCCACGATTTGTTTCTCGATTTCATCAGTCAACTGAACGAGGCAGGGTTACTGCTTCCGCCCGACATGCTCCCAGCAGCGCTCGATGCAACCGATGCCGCCGCGAGACACAGCCTGTTGCCGGTACTGGGCCAGCGCGGCGGCTGGCTGGCGCAATTCGATCCGAAATGGCAATGGGCCGTCGCCGGCGCGCTCCCAATCGCGAACGACGATCTCGACACTCTGCGCCGGCGATGGGAGGAAGGCACAAAGAGCGAGCGTATCGACGCCCTGAAAACGCTCCGGCGCAGCGATCCGCAAACAGCCCGCGAATGGCTGGAAGCGGCAGTCGACAAGGAGAAGGCGGAAGAACGGCTGAAATACATTAACGTTCTGGAGAGCAATTTGTCGCTCGCGGACGAGACGTTTCTCGAAGTGCGGCTTGACGATCGTAGTGAACAAGTTCGCCAGCTTGCCGCGCGCTTATTGGCTACTCTGCCCGGCTCGGCATTGGCTCAGCGCATGCTAAAGCGCGCGGAGACGCTGCTGGTCACTGAAACCTCGGGATTGCTGCGGAAGAAAACCAGGCTGGTCTGCACGCCACCGCAAGAAATTGAGAAGAGTTGGGAACGAGACGGCCTTGGGCGCAAAGCGCCTGCCAACCAGGGCAAACGCGCTTTATGGGCCGAGACCATCCTCGGCATGACGCCGCCAGGACGCTGGTCGCAGCGTTTTGCGCTGGAACCTGAGCAGTTGATCGAGGCCGTGCGCGACGACACTTTCGCCGAGGCCGTGCTGGCTGGTTGGACCGCCGCGGCGATCGCCTTCCACGCCATCGACCCGGCCAGCGCCGCCTGGCTGTTGCCACTTTGGAACTACTGGCTCGCCGCGGCCTTGCGCTGCGAGGCACAACAAATACAAACGATCCAAGAACGGCTTGCGGCGCTCATTCGGGCTCTACCGAGAGAAGCGGTCACAGACGCAATGCTCACGGTACTCGACGCCGACCTCTCAGGCCCGCGGCTGCAATTGCTCGACTTGCTGTCGTTCTTGCCGCGTCCCTGGAGCGAGAAACTGGCCGCACGTTATTTGAACATCGTACGGACTGCGCTCAAGCGTTGCGACGAGCGCGCCGTCCGCCTGGCGGAAACGCTCGCCATCGCCAGCCGCGCACTGCCAGGCGCCGCGCTCGACGCCGATCTGGCTATGCCGGAGCCGTCAACAGCCGATGGCGCCAACTCCTATCAACAGCAAATCATTGGCCGCGACATCGCGAAATTCCTGGAGAGAGTTCGCCTGCGCCAAGCCTTTGACCGAGCCTTGCAAGCCGAGGCGGCTTATGAAGCGTCCTCCGAACAACGTCCTTTAACGCGATAAGGAGAAACCGGTGGCAAAACAACGTGCTTCGCAAGCCGTCGCTCCGATGCAGCCGAGCAATGGCGAAGCTCACGCCGATGGCAAGTTGCGGCTGCACGCCGAGCAGCAATTTGCCGCCGAATTGGCAGCGCTGGCGGCGACGGATGAACGGCAGCGACCGCCCAATTGGAAACTCTCTCCCTGGGCGGTGAAAACCTATATCCTCGGCGGCCGGCTGCCTGACGGCTTTGAGATCACGCCGAAATACATCGGCAGCGAGCGACTGGTGGAGATCGCAGTGGCCACGCTCGCCACCGACCGCGCGCTCTTACTTTACGGCGTGCCAGGCACGGCCAAGAGCTGGCTGAGCGAACACCTCTCGGCGGCCATCTGCGGAAGTTCGACGTTGCTTGTGCAAGGAACCGCTGGAACCGACGAATCGGCGCTGCGCTATGGCTGGAACTATGCTCGTCTGCTGGCGGAAGGGCCTTCCCGGCAGGCGCTGGTCGCCAGCCCGATGATCGTAGCCATGGAATCCGGCCGAATCTGCCGCGTGGAAGAATTCACGCGCATTCCCAGCGAAGTGCAGGATACGCTCGTCACCATTCTGTCGGAAAAGACGCTGCCAATCCCTGAGCTGAATGCGGAAGTGCAGGCGATCAAAGGCTTCAATGTAATCGCGACGGCCAACAATCGCGACAAAGGGGTCAATGAGCTGTCGAGCGCGTTGATGCGGCGGTTCAACACCGTCGTGCTGCCGGTTCCCGACACGCTGGACGACGAAGTGAGCATCGTCAGCCGCCGCGCCGAGCAACTAGGCCGGGCCCTGGAACTGCCGGCGGAAATGGCAGCGTTGGAGGAAGTCCGCCGCGTCGTCACGATCTTCCGCGAGCTCCGCAACGGCGTCACGGAAGATGGCAAGACCAAAGTCAAAACGCCCAGCGGCACGTTATCGACCGCCGAAGCCATCTCAGTGGTGTCCGGCGGGATGGCGATGGCCGCCTATTATGGCGATGGCGTGCTGCGCCCCGGCGATGTCATCTCAGGCCTGGTCGGCGCCGTCGTGAAAGATCCCGTTCAAGACCGACTGATCTGGCAAGAGTACCTTCAGACGATCGTCAAAGAACGCGACGAGTGGAAGGACCTTTATCGGGCCAGCAAGGATTTTTCTTAGCGTCTGTAGGCTCCCACCGATAGATCGCGCACGCTGAACTCGGCAGGATGACAGGCAGTTCATGAGCATTCACGTCTTCGGCATCCGTCACCATGGCCCCGGCTGCGCACGCAGCCTGCGCGCGGCGCTCGATGAGTTGCAGCCCGACGCCCTTGTCATCGAAGGGCCGGCCGATGCCGAAGAGGTACTGCATTTGGCCGCCCGCGACGATATGCAGCCGCCCGTTGCGCTATTGCTCTATCCGGCCGACGAACCGCGAGAAGCGGTGTACTACCCGTTCACGGTTTTCTCGCCCGAATGGCAAGCGCTCCGCTGGGCGCTGTCGAAAAACGTCCCCGTGCGGTTGATGGATTTGCCCCAGTCGCACCAAATGGCCCTCGAGCGACAACGGTGGCAGCAGTTGGCGGCAGAGAACGATGCGGCCGCTGAACAGAGCTCAGAAGAATCGCTTGGGCCCGCCGACCCTAGACCTGAAGCGAAACACGACGTTGCGCAACGCCAGGACGTTTTACGCGAAGATCCGCTCGCCATGCTCGCCGAAGCGGCGGGATACAAAGACCATGAGCTGTGGTGGGAACAGCAGATCGAGCGGCGCGAGAATGTCAGCGGACTATTCGATGCCATCCTGGCAGCCATGCGCGTCGTTCGCGAGTCGGTCTCTGCCGTGCCGAAGCGCGATTTGCTGCGCGAGGCCTACATGCGCAAGACGCTGCGCGAGACGGCCAAGCAGGGTTTTGCTCGGATTGCCGTCGTGTGCGGCGCCTTTCATGCGCCGGTTTTAGATGAAGCGGCCGCCGCGGGCAACGCGCCTGGCTGCCGCGTTAAGGACGACAACGAGGCGCTTCGCGGCCTGCCAAAGCTGAAGACGGCGGCGACTTGGATTCCTTGGACCCACTCGCGGCTGAGTTACCGCAGCGGCTACGGCGCCGGCGTGCAATCGCCAGGCTGGTATGCTCATGTCTGGAAAACGCCGGAGGAAGCGCCGCTGCGTTGGATCGCAACCGCCGCGCGGCTGCTGCGGACGAAAGATCTCGACGCCTCTTCCGCGAGCGTGATCGAAACCGTCCGGCTGGCCGACGCGCTGGCTGCGATGCGCGACTTGCGTTCGCCCGGGCTTGAAGAACTCAACGAGTCGATTCTCACCGTGCTGTGTCACGGCGATCCGCTGCCGATGCGGTTAATTCGCGACCGCTTAGAAATCGGCGACGATTTGGGCGCCGTCGCCGCCGATACTCCTTCGTTGCCGCTGCAACAAGACTTGCAAGGACTTGTCAAACGGTTGCGGCTGAAGCAATCGCCGGAGATTCGGTCGCTCGATCTCGACCTGCGCAAGGAAAACGATCTGGCGCGCAGCCACCTGCTGCACCAATTGAGGCTGCTCGATATTGGCTGGGGCGACTTGCGTAAGAGCGGCGGTCAAGCTTCCACGTTCCATGAACTCTGGCAATTGCAGTGGCAGCCGGAATTTGCCGTCAAACTCATCGAAGCCAGCGTGTGGGGCAACACGGTCTCAGCGGCTGCTGGAGCGAAGCTGATTCATGACGCGGAACAGTCGGTCGAATTGCCCAAGATTACTGCGCAGCTTGACGCCGCGATCCTCTCTGGCCTGACTGAGGCCGTCGATCCGCTCTTAGCGCGAATCCAATCGCAAGCCGCCATCTCTGCCGACGTGCGGCATCTGCTCGATTCGCTGCTGCCGTTGGCCAAGGTCGCTCGTTACGGCGATGTCCGCGGCACCGCGGCCGCACATGTCGAACCGATCCTGGCCGGGCTGTTTGAGCGCGCGACGGTGGGCTTGCCGTCGGCCTGCTACGCGCTCGATGAGTCGGCGGCCGAGCGGATGCTGGGCAGCATTGGCCAGGCCCAGCAGGCTCTCGACGTGCTCGATCGCGGCGATTTGCGAGACGAATGGCAACAGCTCTTGCGCGTGCTGATGACAAGCGACATCCACGCGCTGCTGCGCGGATGGTGCTGTCGACTGTTGTTTGAGAAGCAGGCGATCAGCGAAGAGGATCTGTATCTTGCCGCCCGGCTAGCGCTTTCGTCAGCCAATCCGCCCGCGGAGTGCGCAGCTTGGGCCGCAGGTCTGTTGCGCGGCAGCGGATTGCTGCTGCTCTACCAAGACGGCGTCTGGCAGGTTTTCAATCGCTGGCTCTGCGAATTGAATGCCGAGGCGTTCGTTGAACTATTGCCCCTGTTGCGAAAGGCCTTCGCTGATTTCGCTCCTGCCGAGCGACGACAGATGGGCGAAAAAGTAAAACATCTGTCGCCAACTGCAGGCAAGATTTCCCGACGGCCCGAGGCGACCGCCGCAGAAGTTCATTGGGCGCGAGCACGGCTGGCTCTGCCCGTCTTGGCGCATATTCTGGGAGTGCCGTATGACGACAATCAGCGATGAAGAACGTCTCCGCCGTTGGCGGCTGGTGCTCGGCAAAGCGGCGCAGTGCGCAGGCGGTGGAGCAGGCGCCGGCGAAGGCCTGCCGCTCGAACTGCACGGCGACGCCCTGCAGATGGACAACGTGCTCGAGGCCCTTTACGACTCAAGCCGCAAGGCCGGGCTCGGTCCTTCCTGCCCGAACGTCAATCGCTGGCTCGGCGACATTCGCACTTACTTCCCCAAATCGGTCGTGCAGGTGATGCAGCAGGACGCCCTCGAGCGACTCAACTTGCACCAGATGCTGTTTGAGCCGGAAACGCTCGAAGCGATCGAGGCCGACGTGCATCTGGTCGGCACGCTGCTCTCGCTCAAGAACGTGATACCGAATAAAACGAAGGAGACGGCCCGGCAAGTCGTCCGCAAGGTCGTCGACGATCTGGAGCGCAAGCTGCGCAACCCGCTAGTCGAAGCCGTGCGCGGCGCGCTCAACAAAGCAACGCGAACCTCACGCCCTCGGGCGAACGAAATCGATTGGCATCGCACGATTCGCAAGAATCTCAGGAACTATCAGCCGGATCGTCGCACGATCATTGCCGAGCGGCTAGTCGGCTACGGCCGCAAGCGTTCGTCGCTGCGCGACATCATCCTCTGCATCGATCAAAGCGGTTCGATGGCGACCTCCGTCGTGTACTCGAGCATCTTCGGCGCCGTGCTGGCATCGCTTCGCGCCGTGTCGACGAGGTTAGTGGTGTTTGATACGCAAGTGGTCGACTTGACGGAACACCTGCAAGACCCAGTCGACGTCTTGTTCGGCACGCAATTGGGCGGCGGGACGGATATCAATCGCGCAGTCGGTTATTGCCAAGGATTGATCACGCGGCCGAACCAGACGATCTTCGTGTTGATCAGCGATCTCATCGAAGGGGGCGTGGAAGAGCAACTGCTGCGGCGCACCGCGGAGATCGTCGGCAGCGGCGCTACCATGCTGTGCCTGCTGGCGCTTAGCGACAGCGGTTCGCCCTGCTATGACGAAGGACTGGCGGCCAAGATGACGGCGCTCGGCGCCTCGGCGTTTGCCTGCACGCCCGATGTTTTCCCCGATCTGATGGCCACCGTCATCCGCAAGGGCGACATTGCGAATTGGGCGGCCCGGCACGAGATCGTCATTCGCGGCGCCGCGCAGCATTAGCATCGCCTGCATGGTCAGAAAGCTGCCAGGCCAGGCAAAGCAGGCCAATCGAGCCCTTAAGCTCGCGGCCCGGGTTGCGGCGATGAGCCGAACAGCTTCGGAACGTCGCGCACATCGCGCAGCATGCCGCCATCGCGCGGATCGCGCCGCAGCTTCTCGGCAACCTCGGGACTCAGTTGCAAGTCCCCTTCCTCAATGCCAAACCGCCAGCCGTAGACCCGCTTGATCGATTCGTCGAGCGTCTTAGGCGGTCGTTCGGGGTAGTAGTTCACAAACATGCCGCCGCCCGCGTAAATGATATTGCAGCCTTCGCTCCCTAGTTCCTCGCTCGACTGAGCGTCGGTATTCTTGATCCAGCCCCAATCTCCAGGCGTCCAATGGTTGCTGGGCACGCCGAACTGCCGATCCACAAGCAAGCCTTCTTGTCGAAACGTTCCATCGCTGTCCACGATCGGCGCCATGTTCAAGAACGGGCGTCGCGGGTCAAGCGTCTGCTCCAACTGCGCCGTCGCCGCAGGGTCAGGACGAACGCGGTGGAAATAATCGAAGATGCCGTGCGCCACGATGAAACGGCAAGCGCTGGTACAACCGATCTGGTATGAGAACTTGCCGACAAATGCGTCGGCGATCGCCTGCATCGGTCTGACATTCGATTTGATGGTCCAGTCGTCCCCCTGCATTTCCTCCCAGAACTCACCGGTATTGTAGCGGTAGATTTTGTCTTCCGGGAAAACCCAGTCCGCGCGCGATCCCCAATAGACGATGTTCTGTCGGATCGCAAGCTCCTGCTTGAGATGATCGACGGAGCAGTTCTGTTCGGCAAAGCGAAACTCTCGGCCGCGCTGCAACATACAAGCCAGGATCTCTTTTTGAGACACGATGGCCATTGTCTTGGTTTGTCCGTGACGATCCCGAAAAGAAAGTTCTTCGGGCGCTAGATTCCATTGCGGCTGCTGGAGCAACGAAAGCGTGCCGGTGTCGTCCGTGGGCGAGTTCAGCATATAAGTGACCTGCTTGCCGTCCGGCGCAAGGCGCGTTTGCACTTGACCGTCGGCCCAGCCCATTTCGGTCAATAACTGCTGCATTTGCACTTTCGTCTGCGACACTTGTTCGTACCGTCCCGAGAACACGATCCCGCCTGGTCCGGCAAGACTGGGAGTGCCACGAGGAACGTTGGCAATCGTCGGTCGGCGCGGTCCCAGTTGCCCTGCGTGCAAAGCCGCGGGCGTAGCGAGCGGGGTCTGGCTTTTGTTGGCAACCACGTTTACGCGGGTTGCGCCGGAGCCATTCGCTCTGGCCGGCGCTGCCGCGATCTCGATCGTCGCGCGCTTTTGTACTGCAGGCTGGGTGCGCTCCGTTTTTCGCGGAACAGCAACCCGCCGGATATCGGGCGGGCCAGAAGAATCGCCGGCGCTGGCCACTGCCGGCGGCCTGTAATAAGCGCCCAAGCCGAGGCTGATGATCGACGCGCCGGCAAGAATCACCAGTGTGGTGAGGCGGAACGGGAACCCCTGTCGCTTGTTTGGGACGGCACCATTCATTGACGTCTCCTCCCGTTGCAGTTTTCGCCTGCCTATCCTATCAGCCCTAAATAGGGGTTGCATCAAAGAATTCTTATATTTCTTGACAGCACTCTACTAGGGGGTCATGGCGCGAAATTCAGCTTGTATTTCCACGCGCCGAGGAGTCCCGGCATGGCGGTTGCACGCACCCGGTTTGTTGGGCCGGCAAACTGTCCGTCAGTCGGCAATGAAATGGCTCGGGGTCGCCTGACGGCGCGGGCTGCGCCGCCGGAGGTCAGCATTTGGCGCCGCTTCGAATCGGCTCGCAAGAATCAAGGCAGTCACGCTGTTGACAAAGCGCGTAATCAGCCGATAGACACGGCCGAAGTTGCCCCGCCAAACAGGCGTGATGATCAGAGTTGGCTTCCCGGACAGGAGGCCGCGCAGACCATGAAAGAGTGCCGTTCGTTGGCGAGCTCAACGGTCGCAACGATCGCGCAGGCAGTCGACGAACCTGCCGCTGGAACCAATTTTAGCGGCGTGGCAGCAACATGACCGAAGTGCAGATTGCTGTTGAGGATGGATGCGAACGATCATGCTGCGCCTCGCACGATTTTCGTACCCGGGATATGATGAGGTTCACAGGCGCTTGCGCGCTGATGACCCTAGCATTGCACGACTTTATTTGACCAACGATTTGGCTGCTGGCAACCATGCGATTTGAATTGCAGGTTAAAAACTGGGCGACCGGCGGCAGACCGGCCGGCAATCGCTCTACGCAACGCCCAAGGTCAAGCGGCCGTCAGACTTTCGATGGCCAGCGCGTCGGCCGACGCGCTGCAATCTGTGAAGGTAAGAGACTGTCCCGCAGCGGGCCGAGATGTGCATGCCTTTTATCCTAGTTTCGCCAGGCATCTACCGAAGCGCCAAGCCTCGGTTGAAAGATCTGATGGAACATCAGCCCGAGCTGAGAACCGTCATCAATCTTTCTTCGGGGGCGTACAAATGGTCGCCTCCTGATCTCGCCGAGGACGCGGAAGAGGCCGCGTTTCCCGTTGAGCAGAAACTGCACATTCCCATGTCGCCGTTCTCTCCGCCCTCAGTGGAGGACGTAAAACAAGTGTGCGACACCGCGATCGCCTCCTATAATCAGCCGGTGTTAATCCACTGCCTACAAGGCGTGGACCGAACCGGCGTCGTGGTTGCCTATCTTCGCGTCGCCTACCACGGCTGGACTACGGACGCCGCATTGGCGGAAATGCGCAGCCACGGTTTTCACAGCGGCCGGTATTTTTACTGGATGCCAGCAATCCGGCGAATGCTGTACCGTGCCGAATCCGAGTACCGCAGTCGCACTGCTTGATCGGAGCATTCCGTCATCCAGCGAGCGATTCTACGCCTGTGAATCCTTGACTCGCGCTACCGGCGCATGATGACCGCTGGGGCATCGGCGAACAAGATTGGCCCGCCTCGCCGACATCAGCGGATCAAACCGACGGGCACGGTGCTTTCGAGGATTTTGATGATGGCCTGCTGCAGGTTGTTCACGATCGTGGCTTGATTGCCATAGACGATCTTATAACTCGGCATATTGTCCTTCACGTTGCCAATCTGCTGCATTTGGTTAAGCGTGGCGATGTTCGCTGAGGCAGTCGAACTGCTCGGCGAAAAGTACGAGCCGAATCCAATGCAGTGGATTTGCACCGGCTTGTTCGTAGTTGAAAAGCCGGGCGTTGCGGCGCTGTCGAGATTCGAGATGTTCTGACAAACTGCATAAATCTGCGATGTCACCGTCGCTGCATTGTCGCTGTAGCCCGAGATGCCCGTCGGGTACTGACTGCCGCCAGGATTGGCGCTATTGTACCGGACGTTGTAATACGAGTTGTAAGAACCGCCATTCGTGAAACCGGCCGAAGCCGTCGTGTTCGGCGCGCCGTCGGTCTCAAAGATCACAATCTTTTGAGCGCCCTTCCGCCCATTGCCGCCGGCATCACCGGCGGGAGAGCCGGTATTGTAATTCACGAGCGACGAAGCGCTGCTGAATTGGTTATAGGCAAGCATCAGCGGCATGGCGTAGCAAGTTCCACCGAAGGAGCGGGGCACTTCAAGATTATTCGCGTCGTATGGCCGGACCGTGGCATTCGCATTGCCGATCGTCGCCGGCGGATACCAGAGCGACTCCTGCATACTGGAGTAGTCGCGGCCCAGTCCGACGCGCGGCCGGTTGAACCGGGCGCCGCTCGTGTCGGTTGCAGAACTCTTCGGCACGCTGAACATGATCATCGAAACGAAGTCGTTGGGATGATTGCTTTGAATGTCGGTCAGCGCCGCCCGAATGCCGAGTTTGCAGGCATACATTGGCGCTTCGTGGCAGGTTCCCGGCCACCAGCAAAAGCGCGAGGCATACGGGGTGTACTCGTACCACATGTTGTAATTGCCGAGGAAATCGACCATTGTCAACGGCCCGAACCAGAAGTGCAGCTTCGGCCGCAGCGGGTTATCGGCATAGTTCATGTAGGGTTTTGTAGTGCCCGTCAGGCTCGATTTAGCCGTGATCTTGACGGTCCCCCAAGCGTAATCCGTGCCGTACCCAAGATATCCAGTTGATCCGTTGCAGTAGACTGTGTAGTTGCCATTGCCATCGTCGATCGTTCCCAGCACGTAGTCGATGTAGTCTTTCCAGAACCGTTGGTTGTAGTCGGTCGGCGGATTGTTGCTGAGATCGATCGTCGAGGGGATCTGGTCGTAGTACAAAATGCGTCCCGACTGTAATCTCGGCGGAAAAACGCTCGGTCCGATTGATTGGATGAAGTTCAGGATCGCCGCGTAGTTGATGGAATAGGTCGAAGCGCCGGGCGCTTGCCAATTCCCCGAAGCGTCCCACAGCTTGGAATTGTCGTCCATCGGGGTGGTCGAGCCGGGATAGGTAAAGTAACGCTTGCGCCAGTCATTCGACTGGCCATCAGCGCCATTGCTGGGGTTAGGGGGCCAGACAAAGAAGGTCTTGCCGTAGTATTCAGGACCCTGCGTATAACGATTAAAAGTCGCGTTCATTCCGTACGCCGTGTAGCCGCTCGATTCGAAGGTCGCATCGCGCGTCGAATTCGTCACCGAGCCGATGTTTAAGACTTCGGCGGCGGTATGCGCATACGTGCTGCCCGCGTTCTTATTGGTCTTCAGGAAGTTATCGCCACCCGGCGTACTCGCAAATCCGCCCGCGGCCGATGTGAATGCGGGCGTGCCTCCAGAATCTTGGTAAAAGTCCGCGCAGATCGGCGCGCGGCCGTCATTCGCCGTGGTGCTGATGTTTGCATCCAGATAAGGAATGCTGAATGACGAAGCCGTCAGGCCTGCCGAACTGCCACTGGAATAGTGCCCGAACGCAGGTACTATGCCGTCTGGATTATTGGTTGTCCGCGACCCGTAATAGGGTATGCCAACCAGGCTTTCAAACCGCATCGAACCCGAGTAATCGAGAATGATCGCCACATCGCGCGGCCGGTGGACGGCGGTGGCTGTGGCCTGCAGTTGCGGTACGACTCCTTTGAGCACCTTGGAAAAGGCCATCTGGGAACTGACGTCGGGGGTGACGGTGGCTTGGACCAATGTCCAGTTCTCTGTCGACGGTCCGGGGAACTGGCCTTCGAAACGTTGCGTCGTGTTGTTGTAGACGTAGCGGCCGATCTGCAGAGCGACCTGCGAGTTGGTGATCGATGTCGAAAGTATCTTGTTGCCGGTCGCCGCTTGTTGTGCGGTGGGAGTGACGGCGTCGTAGTTATTGTTCGCGCCGTTTTGCGTATTGCCGTCAAGCGCTCGCACGCCGGCGAGCGCGGCGAGGTCGGCGGCGTCCTGGCATTGCGTTTTGGCCGTGGCCAACATGCCCAAATCGATCGCCAGGGCCATGAAGGCCATCAGCGGAATCAGGCACGCGAGAAGCAGCACGAGGATCGTGCCGCGACGCTCTGGGTTGCATCGCCTGGACATTGTCGAGTCTCCATCGCTCTATCGAATTGAATGCTTGATATGAAAGCGCGTTAATTGCCCTCGCATGCCAGCACGGTCTGTGTTTGCACAGGCAGCGAGCTGGACATGTAAATCAGGTTAGGCACGGCCGATTTGAATGTTCCGCTGATTTTGACACAGATATACTCGCCTGCCGCCGCGTCGGTCCATTGCCCCACGTTGTTGCCTTTTGAATCGGATTTGTAGACCTGGATTGTGGGCGAATTGAGCTGTTGCCCGGCCAGATAGTTATTCACCACGTTGGTGACGTCGTTGGTCGCATTGCCTTGCGTCGTTCCTGCGATCGTAACAGGCTGCGTGTGGGCAACTGCATAGCGACAGCCTTCTCGGGCAGCGTTCGTGGCAAGGTGCAGGAGCATGAGATACCGGCTGTACTCGCACACGCCAAGAATGAATAGCAGGCAGATCGGCAAGACCAGCGCCGTTTCCAGCATGGCGGCTCCTCGCGGCCTTCGCGGCCGTATGCGAGATTTGAGCCTTTGGGACATCTCAACCATCCTTGCCTAGTACGGCAATTGGGTGTTGACTGTAACCTCAGAGTCGGTCATAGACAGCCAATTGGTCGTCGCCGAAATCTGATTCGCGCCCGTAACGCTGGGAAGTAAAATCCAGCGCAAGCTATTGAAGGCCGTTCCCGCAGGAACCGTAACGGTCAACTGAAACGGATCGAGCGGTTGGGCGTCGGTCGGGTCGGTCCAACTGTGAGAACTCTTGTTGATGAGTTGAATTTGGGCGCCGCTGGCAGCCGCGCTGGGCAGGCCAGCGCTGGTCATATAGTCGCGCACTGCCTGCTGTACCATGGCCACGGTGACGGGCGTGCCATTCAGCGTTCCCTGCGATGCGATGCGGGCGCCATCGTGAACCGCGTTCGACAAGATCTGTTGGACCTGGGCCAGACGACCGACCTCCCAGACGCCGAACATGAGCGTCAACAAGACCGGTAGGCAGATTGCCGCTTCGACGGCGGCAGCGCCGCGTCGAATTGTGCGGCGGCGTTTAGCAAACAGAATCTTGGCGCGCATATACATGGTTACGCCATTAAATCGAAGGTCCGAGCGTCTTGCTTCGAGGACGCTCTCATTAGAGATGAAATGTGCAACAATCAGACGTGCCGGCGGCTGTCGAGACAGAATTCGCCGGATGACATCGTGTCGGCTGCCACGCGGTTCAAAACGCTTTCGGAATCACATGATCGAGGCGTTTCGGCCGCTTGAGGCAATCCTTTGCCCCTAACAGGCAGCCTACGTCGCGGCAGACAATCGTCAAATCACTTTCTCGCGAAACAGCCGTAACTGCCGTCGACCCCTGCTGATAGATAGCTGAGTCAATAAACGAAATCGGACTCGCAATTGAGGCCGGCTTGCGGCTTTATAGCGCACACGGCCGTTTTGCACGCTTTAAGCCAAAGACTACAATCGCGTCCACATTGCGAGGCGATTGAAACGATCCTGTTGAGTTCCACAACGCGGCCCAAGCGGCAGCGGAGAATCGCAACGCGAACGACATTGCCCGACATTACGACACCACATTGAAATACATTACAGGAGAGTCCATGCTACCCGGCATCAAGCTTTTCGATCTGAGCGATCAAACCGCAGTCATCACGGGCGGCTCGAAAGGGCTGGGGCTGGCGATGGCTGAAGGCCTGGCGTCGGCGGGCGCCAACATTGTCCTGGCCAGCCGCAACGAACGAGAAGCTAGCGCCGCGGCGGATCGGATCGCAAAGGAATACGGGCGGCAAGCGATTGGAGTGCGAGCCGACGTCAGCCAGGTCGAAGACGTCGAGGCGCTGATGCAGCGCGCACACAAGGAATTTGGCCAGCTTGACATTCTCATCAACAACGCCGGCATCAACACCCGCGGCCCCATCGACATACTTTCGCCGGATGAGTTCCGGCAGGTGCAGCGAGTGAATGTGGAAGGACCTTGGCTCTGCAGTCGAGCCGCAGTCAATTACATGAAGGCTCGCAAAGCCGGGCGCATTATCAATGTGGCCAGCACTCTGGGCATTGTCGGTCTGGCGGATCGCACGCCGTATGCATCTAGCAAGGGCGCCGTCGTGCAGATGACGCGAGCACTAGCCCTCGAGTTGGCGCCATTTAATATTACGGTCAACGCGATTTGCCCGGGCCCGTTTCTGACGGAAATGAACGTCCCCATCAAGGACGACGAGAACGCCTTGAAGTTCATCGTCGGCGCCGTGGCCTTTGGCCGTTGGGGCGAAATGCACGAGATTCAGGGCGCCGCCATTTATCTGGCCAGCCCCGCCGCCAGCTTCGTCACCGGCAGCATGTTGATGGTCGATGGCGGCTGGACGGCGCGATAGCTCCGCATCAGCTCACAGGCATCGCGCCGCAGGCGATGGCGGGAGTGCCTGGCGGCCGAGTTCGGGCGATGATTAAGCGTTGCTGTCCTCGATTCGCAACAGCGGAACCCAAGGGCCGCCAGCATGCTCCGGCGGTTGCATTGCCGGCTCGGGTGCGCTACTGTCCATGAATCTCTGACATCGCCCCGCTGTGCAGCCTGCCTTGCGAACATTGCAGATTTGCCTTCGCGCCTTGACTTTTTTCGAAAACGAAATAAGTTGAGGGCTCGAGACCGGCCGCAATACGCGGCGCCCCGCTTACTCGCGAGCGAGCAGGAAAACCATGAGCGACGCGTCAACCGTCCGATTTGGCCTCATTGGCTATGGCGCCTGGGGCAGCCACCACGCCCGCAGCATCGGGCAAACGCCCGGGGCGCGGCTGACAGCGATCTGCGCCCGCAGCGAGGCAAGTCGCCGACAGGCGCAGGTCGATCATCCGGCAGCCCGGCTGTATGGCGACTACCGCGAAATGCTGGCGCGTGAGGATTTAGACGCTGCGGACATCGTGCTTCCGTCCGACTTGCATTTCGACGCGGCTAGCGCCGTGCTCGACTCGGGGAGGCATCTGCTGCTGGAAAAGCCGATGGCGCTCAAGCTGGAAGACTGTACGAAGCTGGTTGAACTCGCGCGAAAGCGCGGCAAGTTGCTCGCCATAGGGCACGAGCTGCGGCTCTCGTCGCTGTGGGGCAAAGTCAAGGAACTCGTTGATGCGGGCGCCATCGGCGAGCCTCTGTATGCCATGATCGAATTGTGGCGCAAGCCGTATCGCATGGGTTCCGGCGGCTGGCGATACGATATCGCACGGGTGGGCAACTGGATTTTGGAAGAGCCGATTCACTTCTTCGACCTCGCGCGCTGGTACTTTTCGTCGGTCGGCGAGCCGCAATCGGTGTACGCGGCGGCCAATGGCAAGCGGCCCGATCATCCGGAATTGCACGATAACTTTTCGGCCCTGCTGAATTTTCCGCGCGGACAATACGCGATTATCTCTCAGACCTTGGCGGGCTGGGAGCATCATCAAACCGCCAAGCTCACCGGCACGGAAGGGGCCATATTGGCGCGATGGAGCGGCGCAATGGACCGCACCTTCGAGCCAAGCTTCTCCTTGCAAATGCTCGAAGGGGAACGCGCGGTCGACGTCCCCATCGAGAAAAAAAGCGGCGAAGTGTATGAATTGGTCGACGAGATCGGCGCCTTCGTCCGCGCCATCCGCGAAGGGGCGCCGCTGGCCTGCAGCGGCGAAGACGGCCGCTGGTCGGTCGCCATGTGTTTGAAGGCCGAACAATCGTTGGCGGAGCGACGCCCGATCTCTTTCGAAAGCTGAACAGCATGTCCGATCCTTCGAATTCGTCTCGCTGGTACTCCGGCGTCTCGGCCTATCACTGGCTAGTGTTGGCGATCGCATCGGCCGGCTGGATCTTCGACGTCTTCGAAGGGCAGGTGTTCAACCTGACGCGCGGCGACATGCTGGCCGAGTTGCTGCGCTCGGGCGATCAGGCCGACGCCGTCAAACGCTGGGGCGATATTTTTCTGGCCGTCTTTCTCATCGGCGGCACTGTGGGTGGCATCGCTTTCGGCTCACTGGCCGATCGCTTCGGCCGTAAGCCGACCATGGCGGTGACGATCCTCTGCTACTCGCTATTCTCCGGGATGACGTACTTTGCCACCGAATTGTGGCATGTGGCCGTGCTGCGGTTTCTGGTGGCCGTGGGCGTCGGCGGCGAGTGGGCCGTGGCGGCGGCGCTGGTCGCCGAGGTGTTTCCGGCCAGGGCCCGCGCACATGCTTCCGGCATCTTCCATGCCACCAGCATCCTCGGCACCTGGCTTGCCGCGATTGCAGGTATGGCGGTGGGTTCGCAGTGGCGCTATGCGTATTTGATCGGCATCGCTCCGGCGCTCTTGGTGCTGTGGGTCCGCTCCAGCATCGAAGAACCTGAAAGCTGGCAACAGGCAGAGCGCGAACAGCGCCGCATGGGCAGTTTCCGAGAGCTATTCGGCACGTGGCGCTGGGCCCGTTCGGCGGCGCTCGGCATTCTGCTCGCCGCCGTCGGATTAGGAACTTTCTGGGGCGTCACGGTGGCGGGACAGGACTTGACGCGCGAACTGCTGGAGCGACATGGCGTGACCCAAGCCGACGCGGCTCAGGAGGCCAAATTCGCCTACGGCATCGTCGAAACGACCGGCGGCGGCTTGGGCCTGCTGGCGTTCGGTCCGCTGGCCGCACGGTTCGGACGCAAGGCGACGTTTATCTTCATGCACCTTGGCGCGCTGGCGATCGTGCCGATTACTTGCTACGTGCCGCAAACTTACGGGCAGATGCTGGCCATTCTGCCCGTCTTCGGCTTTCTGACGCTCAGCATCCACGCCGGGTATGCCATCTACTTCCCCGAACTGTTCCCCAGCCACTTGCGCGCCACCGGCGCCGGCGTCTGCTTCAATGGCGGCCGTCTACTGGCGGCGCCAATCCTGTTGATTTCCGCCTGGATCAAATCGCGGCCCGATTTTGACCTGCGGATGGCGGTTACGGCCCTGAGCAGCTTGTTCCTGCTGGGCTTCTTCATTATCTGTTTCATGCCCGAAACCAAAGACCGGCCGTTGCCTGAGTAACGCCCCGGCGAAGACGCGCAACATGCCCAAGGTCGTCAACAAGCCGCAGGCGGTCGCCCAACTCGAATCAGAAGTGGTGCGGCTCGTGCGTGCGCGCGACGCCATTTCGCGAACGGCGCTGGCCCGCGAATTGAAGCTCGTTCCCTCGACGGCCGGCATCTACGTCGATCGCTTGCTCCAACGAGGATTCTTGAAAGAGTCGGCCCAGACGCCGCAAGGGCTCGGCCGGCCGCCAGTGCTGTTGGAGCTGAATCCCAAAGGGGGCCGCTTCATCGGCGTCGACTTCGACGCCCGGCAGGTAATGGCCGCGGTCGTCGATTTTGCCCAGCAGCCATTGAAGCGCTTGCGGCGCGTGATTCCGGCCCGGGCCAGCGTCGAACGCGTGTTGGGAGTGATCGAAGAGCTGATCGAAGAAGCGATCGGCGCCCGCAAGAGCGATGTGCTCGGCATCGGCCTGGGCGTGCCCGGCCCGATCGATGCGGAACGAGGAATCTCGCGCCGATATCAATTCATTCGGGACTGGCGCGACGTGCCGATTGGCCCGCGCATCGGCGAGCGATTCCACCTGCCGACTTTTGTGGAGAATAACCTGCGTTCGATGGCGCTGGGCGAACTGTGGTGCGGCCAGGGGCGCGGCGTAAAGCACTTGATCTGCGTCGGCGTCCGTAGCGGCATCGGCACGGGCATGGTCGTCGACGGCAAGCTGCTCTCGGGCGCACATAACCTGGCGGGCGAGATTGGCCACTGGAAATGCCCCGAGCCGCCATTGCTCGGTGCAGACTCGCCTAAGACGCGCGACGCATCGCCGCGCTCGATCGAAGACGCCGCTTCCCTGACCGGCATCCTGGCCGCCGCTGCCGAACAACTAAGCGAGGGGCGAAAGAGCATGCTCGGCCTACCGGGCGATACGCCTTCGGCAGCGGCGCTTGTTGCCGCTGCCGAAGCAGGCGACGAACTGGCCGGCGAACTGCTCGAGCAAGCAGCGCGCACGCATGGCTGGATCGTCCATCAGTTGGCCACGCTCCTCGACCCGGAGCTGCTGGTCGTGGCCGGACCGCTCGCCGAAAGCGACAAATACCTGCAGAAGGTCCAACAGGCGGCGGCTGAACTGAGCGCAGCGCCGCTCGAAACGCGCATCGTTCGCTCGACGCTCGGCGAGTTCGCCGGCGCACTCGGCGCCGCAGCGCTCGCCTTTCACCATTGGAAGCCGCGGCGATGAGCAACGAAGTGCTGCTGACCGCCGTCAGCGTCCTTTCGCTGGCCGGCTTTGTGCAAGGCCTGACCGGCTTCGGTTTCGGCATGGTCGCCATGGCGATGCTGCCGGCCCTGCTGGGCATGCAAGACGCGCAGGCGATCGTCACTGTCGCCGGCTTTACCGCCACGCTCACGCGCACGGCCCTCACGCTCGGCGACGTGCAATGGACAAGCGTCGGGCGGCTCTGGATCGGCTCGCTCGTTGGCGTGCCGCTCGGATTTGCCCTGTTGACCTCCGCGCCTCAGGACCTGGTGATGCGCGGGCTGGGGCTGGCGCTCTGCGCGATGGTGATGTTCGAGATCTGCTTCGCACGGCGCCGCGGCATCCGCTTGCCGCCATGGAGTGCTTGGGGCATCGGCCTGACGAGCGGCGCACTCAGCGGCGCCTTCAACGTCGGCGGCCCGCCGCTGGTAGCTTATATCTATGATCGGCCTTGGACCAAGGAGCAGCAGGTCGCCACGCTCAACGGCATTTTCATCGGCACCGGGCTGGTCCGCCTGGGGATGCTGCTGTTCCACGAGCACTTGAACTCGACAACGTTGGCGTCGGCCGCTTGGGCCATTGGACCGATGGCAATCGCGCTGCTCTGCGGCAACTGGGTATTGGGGTTCATCCCACAGCGCCACTTGAGGACCGGCATCTACCTGGCTTTGCTGCTGCTTGGCGTGCGCTACCTGATTTTCGGCGCCGAAACGCTCGGAGCAGCGTCGCCAGGCGATCTGGAAGTTTAGAACCCATTCGGAGCAACAAAGACGATGATGCCCGTACTGAAACTCGCCTCAGGAGATCAATTGCCCGTCGTGGGACTCGGCACTTGGAAGATCGAGCGCCCGGCCGTTTCGTCTCTCGTGCAATCGGCCATCGAGGCCGGCTATCGGCATCTGGATTGCGCTTGCGATTACGGCAACGAGGCCGACGTTGGCCAAGGCATCCGCGCCTCCCTCGCGGCCGGCGCCTGCCGCCGCGAAGATTTATGGATCACCTCTAAGCTATGGAACACATATCACGCCGCCGACCATGTGCGGCCTGCCGCCGAGCGCTCGCTGCATGATCTGGGCCTCGACTATCTTGACCTCTACCTGGTTCACTTTCCAATTGCGCTCGAGTATGTGCCGTTCGGCGTCCGCTATCCGCCCGGCTGGCTGGCCGATCCGGAAAAGCCGTCAGCCGGCATGAAAACCGCGAAAGTTCCATTGGCAGAAACCTGGCGGGCCATGGAGGCGTTGGTCGACGAAGGCCTGGTGCGCAACATCGGCGTTTGCAATTACAACTGCGCCTTGCTGCGCGACATGCTCTCGTATGCACGCATTCGCCCGGCTGTGTTACAGGTGGAACTGCACCCCTACCTGACGCAAGAAAAACTGCTCCGCTTCTGCCGACAGGAGCAGATCGCCGTTACCGGCTTTTCGCCCTTGGGCGCCTTGTCTTATCTGTCGCTGGGCATGGCGGCGGAGGAAGATTCCGTGCTGAAACAGCCGCCCGTCGAAGAAGCAGCCCGGCGCCACGGGAAAACGCCGGCCCAGATCGTGTTGCGTTGGGGAGTTGAGCGCGGCACGGCGATCGTTCCCAAGACGTCGAACGCTGAGCGGCTCAAAGAGAACCTGGCTCTGTTCGATTTCGAGCTTTCCGAAACCGAGATGCAGGCCATTTCCGCCCTCGACCGCGGGCGGCGGTTCAACGATCCAGGCCAGTTCTGTGAAGCCGCCTTCCATACCTTCTATCCGATTTACGAGTAGCCTCTTTTCAGGAGTAACCGCCTTGGGATCCACAACGCTCTCCGTTTCGCCCATTTCGATCGCCGGGCAGCAGGAATACTCGGGCGACGTCTTTCCCTTGGCGCTGCAATGCGACTCGCCCGGGGCCTTGCTCGCCGACGTCGTCCCTTGGGTCGAAGGACACGCCCGGGAACTCTGCAATCAGGCGGCGCTGTATGGGGCAGTGCTGTTCCGCGGGTTTCCGTTGCGAACGGCCGACGATTTCGACGCCTTTGTCGCCGCCTTTGGCCTGCGAAACTTTCCCTACGACGAATCCCTCTCGAACGCCGTGCGCATTAATCGCACGCCGCGCGTATTCACGGCCAACGAGGCGCCGCCGACGGTCAACATCTTTCTGCACCACGAGATGGCCCAGACGCCGATCTATCCCAGCAAGTTGTTCTTCTTCTGCGAAAAGCCCGCCGACGAAGGAGGCGCCACGCCGCTGTGCCGATCCGACATCTTGTGGGATCGACTCGCTCAGGCGCAGCCCCAGTTTGCCCGCGACTGTCTGGAAAAGGGGCTGCGCTATTCCAACGTCATGCCATCGGAGAACGATCCTAACTCGGGCATGGGCCGCAGTTGGCAAAGTACGCTACGGACCGACAGCCGCCAGGCGGCTGAAGAGCGACTGCGCAGCCTGGGCTACAGTTGGCAATGGCTGGAAGACGGCTGTTTGCGAGCGACGACGCCGGTTTTGCCCGCGGTGCGGGAGCTGTCGCCCGGCCGTTATTCCTTCTTCAATCAACTAATCGCCGCCTACTGCGGCTGGAAAGACACGCGTAACGATCCCTCAAAGGCCATTACCATGGGCGACGGAACGCCGCTCAATCGCGACGCCGTGGCGACCGCCGTCGCACTGGCGGACGAATTTACGTTCGACGCCTGCTGGCAGCTCGGCGACGTCGCGCTCGTCGACAACTACGTCGCCATGCACGGCCGTCGCACCTTCAGCGGCACGCGCAAAGTGCTCGCGTCGTTGGTAGCTGCCGTATGATTAGCCAGCGGCTGCAGGAAACAAACCGGCTCGCTTGCCATCGTCCATCGCCCAGGCATTGATGGCGCCCGACGTAGCTAACGGTCAGTCGCCAAAGATTGCCTAATATTAACGGTTAGCTGTTGTCCCCGTCCAAGAGCCGGCCGATGCCGCCTAGGAGCGAGCCTTCTTCTTTACTGCCGCCGCTTTGCGGGGCATTCGCTAGCACACGGCCCGCCAGCCGAGAGAAGGGCAACGACTGGCACCACACCTCGCCC
>JAICIG010000019.1 GCA_025924495.1 Pirellulales bacterium
CATCCGGCCACTTCTCGGCCAACGCCCGAATCGCGGCGGCCCGGACATCCCTCCCTTCATCCTCAGCGGCCCTCCGGGCCAACTGTGCGCGCGTGGTCTCATTCCACCACTTCTCGGCCAACGCGCAAATCGCGGCGGCCCGCACATCGCTACCTTCATCTTCGACGGCCCTCTGGGCCAATAGTTCGCGCGTGGCCTCATCCGGCCACTTCTCTGCCAACGTCTGAATTGCGGCGGCCCGAACATCTTCAGCTTCATCCTCAACTACTCTCTTGACCAACAGTTCGCGCGTGGTCTTATCCGGCCACTTCTCAGCCAACGCCCGAATCGAGGCGGCCCGAACATCTTCAGCTTCATCTTCAGCGCCCTGGGCCAATAATCCGCGCGTGGTCTCATCCGGCCACTTCTCGGCCAACGCCAGCATCGCGGCGGCCCGAACACTTTCGGCTTCATCCTCAACTACTCTCTGGGCCAACAGTTCGCGCGTGGTCTCATCCGGCCACTTCTCGGCCAACGCCAGGATCGCGCCCGCACGAAACTCGGAGTCAGATTCATTTACCGCGAATTCATGCAACGCGGATCTTCGATCATTAGCTTGCAACACAACTGACACTCGAGGCCAGACGCGCTTTCCCGCGCTGCCGCGCCAAATGAATATCGGTCTCTCGAGCGGCAACCGCTCTTTCAGACCAGGCCACCGCGTGCCGACCGCGTCAACCGCGTTCACGACTTCGTCCATCTGTTCGTGCATTTCCGTAGTAACCCCCGGACCGCCAACTCTTGCCACTGCCGCGAGCAGGCAATCTAGGAGGTCCGTTGCTGCGCGTCCCACGGCGATTGGATTCCTCATGTCGACCATGATCATTAACGATAGCCCTAGCGCAGGTAAGTAGTCGTGTCCGTTCCAGGAACGAACATCGATATGGCGCAAGAGGCTGGCAAGTATTGCCCCAACAAACGCTTCGTCGATCTGGCAGCAGATTAGGCGCAACACTTCGCGCCAGTCATCGTCGCCGAAATGATCATCAAACAGGGCGATCAGGTCCGGTTCGCTCAACGTCTTGGCGACGTTGAATTGGTGGACGATGTCGGCCGCACAAAAATACTCCAGAAATGTACGGTGTACGAAGGCATAGTTTTCCCCGCCGAGATAGCAGAGGATAAAATTGCGAGTCCGCAACTGCTCGACCAGCGCCCGAGCCACAGCCCGAGGTTTTTCAAATCGCAAGGCACTGCGCAGATAGTTTTCGATCAGGTCGGTCAGCGTCGTGCCGTCAATATAATTGGCGCGAGATCGGTCGGACATGCGCCTCTGCATGGCAGAGGCGACGGAACGCAAGATCTCCGTCTTTTCCCGCAAGCCGATCTCGGCGCTAAGGCCCGGAAACTCGCCCAGAGTCCGTTCGACGTCCCACTGATGCAGCAACAGCCGGGAGCACTGCTGGTACAAGTCGATCCGATCGTCTGGCAGCTTCTGATTCCGGTTCAAAATGGCCATCATCGTCAACAGCAGCGGGTTGCCTGCGAGTTGGGCAATCGACTTCGAGTTCTTGATCGCATCGGCCAGTCGCTGTCGCTTGGCCTCACCGTCATGCTTTTTTTCGAACATGATGTCGTGCCACTTGTCGAGGAAGCCAGCGATCTGGCCTTCATCCAGGTCTTGAAGCATGAAGTGGCGGAAGCCGGCGTTATGCAGCCGCTGAGGCTGGTAGCCGACTACTCTCGACGTGACGATGATTCGGACGTGCTTGTAATCGTTACTGAAGCGGTGGATATCATTGACGACATGCTCGCGCTCGATGGGATCAAACACCTCGTCCAGGCCGTCGAGCAGCAGGATGACACGGCCTGGTTGCTCAAGCAAATGAGCCAATGTCTGCTGATTCAGCCGATGCCAGGTCGGCGCTTCATGGAGGTATTTCGGGAAGCCCTTGCCGCTTGTACATTCCCATCGATGGTATTCGCGCAATTCGATTAGCAGCGGCAGCGGTTGGTTGTACCGCAGGTTGGCGCTTTCGATCATTGTCCATCGCAGAGCCAGAAAGCGGAGCAGCGACGACTTGCCGGCGCCAGGATCGCCCAGGATGATGAGTTGCTCGATCGTTGAATCCTCGACCAACCCAAGCACCGGCCGCGGCGGCTGGTTGACGTACGCGTGCAGAAGCTGGTCTTGCAGATCGGCGGATTCCTCGACTTGCTTGGCAATTAGTTTGTTGTTTTCGGTCAGTAGCCGCATATGCTCCTTCGGCACTTCCAACAACTGTGGATCGTACTCGCGACACTCGCGCACCGACTGAGGCACGAATACGCTCCAAAGCCGCACGTTGCTGTAGTAAGCTCCGGTCGCTTCCAGGCAAGCGAAATCGAGATTGCCGTACCGCTCGACTAATGCCTCGCGGTAAGTCTCGAGATTGAAGTCCGGCGGCAGGCCGGCCATCTCCCTGAGCGCCGCGGAATCCTGCGTTTTTGCAAGAGATAAGAATGTCTCCTGTAGCTCGCTCGACGATTCGCGAATCTCGGCGACCTTGGATGTAAAGCGTTTAGCGACGTACCGCCAGGAAAAGCCGTCCGGCAACGTGTTGGCGTCTGCGAGCCGTTGCCAGGATGTGGCGAATGTCCTTGGATCAAGATGGTAGTCGGGCTTTAGGAACAACGATGCGATCGCATGACGCACGTCGTCATCGTTGACCAATCGCTTAACGTCGTGGATCCAATCGCGAAGCTGTTCCTCTTCAACATGCGCACGAATCAATTCGCTTTCAAGCAACTCCAATAATTCTTTTAACGCGAGCCCAGTAGCCTTGGTCAGGGGGATCGCGATGGATGACCGAAAAAACGCTCTTGAAGCACTCGCCGACGTAGCTCTTCGCCGCATCCTTGGCGACATCCATTGCCAAGTCCTCAAGGATTGGACGAAAGACGGACCAACTCGCTTGGCCCACACCCCAGACGATAAGCCAATCCGCCATACTTTACCCCCGCAGAGTAAGTCGTCGTGAACAAGGCAGTAAGCGATTTGCAGATTACGCGTTTGCTGACTGTAAAGCCAATCAAAACGAAGAATCCAGGAGATTATAGCGAGTTGAGCCGATATCTTCGTCTTGGCTCGTTCAATTATCTGAACGACGACTAGCGCGCAACAAGGCGGCAAGCAAATTCCATTTCTGCTGCCAGCAGGTCAGGACGAGGTTTCCTCGCACCCTTTGGCGGCCGGACGCGCAGCGAGCCCGTCGAGGTCGAAGACGTAGACGCTCTTGGCCTTCTGGTGAATTTTCGTGTGATTATCGAAGCGTTCGAGATCGTGCACGACCAATAGCGGCTAGTTTTGAGATCTTCGCGGAAGAACAGAAGCCGCCAGTAAGCGGCGAGACCCTTGTGCTTGCCCTTGTATCATCAGCCGAAATGGCTGCGCAACGGAGCGTAAGCCCACCCTTTGGCGCCACCGGTCTTGCTCACGCCGCGTTCAAACGTGTAAAACGCCCCGTCAAGGCGACTGCCAAGAAACTGCCTAACAAGGCGTCACCTTTGTTTGCCGGGCGGCGGCTGTTTTTGGAGATAGATGAGAGAGCGAATAGAGTATGTTCGATTTCGTCGAACTGAAACTTGACCATCGCGGTGCCCCCGAGGTGTCAGGGACACCCGCAAAGCGCCGTTTGCGGCGGTTTCCGCCAGTTGCCCAGTAAAGTCTTTCGCGCGGTACGTGCTTGCGAAGTGGCGAGTTTTACAGCGTATTCGGCGGTGTAAGTCGCTGCGCCGAGATAATTATGATTCCGCTGCTCTAACCAACTGAGCTACGCCGCCGAAGTGCTTGTATGATAGCACTTTGCTGGCCGTGCGATAGCCGCCTTGCGTCATGCGGCTCGCCGGCGATGACGCCTGACCGCCTTCATTCTCGCAGCAGGCAACATGCCAAGCTTAGCCGAAAATCTGCTGCCGGCAAGGCCGCCCGAACTGCTCTCGGTTGCTCGCCCGAGCGAAAGTTTGGCGAGGTCCGTCCGCCTGCGTTATCGTACTGCTAGGGCGGGAGAGTGACTTCAACGGCGGAAACGGGGGCGATGAGGTGAAGGATGCGGGTTGGTCTACGCGCGGGCGTGCTGTTGCTGGCGGCTTTGAGTCTCGATTTACCGCAGGCCCGAGCGGCTGACGAGCCGAAATCGGAACTCGAAGCGGCATTTACGGCGCAGATCCGGCCATTGCTCAAGCAATACTGCTTGAGCTGCCATGCAGAGAAAGACCCGAAAGGCGAGCTCGATCTTGCACGGTTCGACACGCTCGCTCGGGTGCGGCAAGACCCGAAGCCCTGGACGCTCGTGATCGAGCAGCTCGAGGCGGGCGAAATGCCGCCTAAAGACAAGCCGCAGCCGACCCAAGCGGAACGTCAGCGGTTGATCGATTGGGCGTGCGGCTTTCTCGATGCGGAAGCCCGGTCGCGTGCAGGCGACCCCGGCCGTACGCCGCTACGAAGGTTGAGCAACGCCGAATACGACTACACGGTCCGTGACCTGACGGGCATCGACTTGCGCCCCACACGCGAGTTTCCCGCCGACGGCGCGGCGGGCGAAGGTTTTACGAATGCAGGCGAGGCGCTCGCCATGTCGCCGGCGATGATGTCGAAGTATCTCGACGCCGCCAAACGCATTTCGTCGCACGCCATGCTGCTGCCCGACGGGTTCCGTTTCTCGCCGACCAATACGCGGCGCGATTGGACCAATGAAAGCCTGGCCCGGCTCCGCGCTTTTTACAGCCAGTTCACCGCCGCGAATGACGGCCGATTGCCGCTCGAGCCTTACCTGACCGCGCTCGTTCGCCGCCGCGATGAATTGCTGGCCGGCAAAGTTTCGCTTGCGGCCGCAGCGGCTGAAGAAAAGCTAAATGCGAAGTATCTTGCCGCGTTGTGGAAAGCTCTAACCGACGAAAAGTTCGAGCACTCGTTCCCACGGGAACAGATTCGAGCGCGGTGGCGAAAGGCCGCGCCGAGCGACGTCGCAGCGCTCGTAGCCGAAATCTCGGCTTGGCAGAACGCCCTGTGGAACATCGTTCCCATCGGCAGTTATCGCTATGGCAATATGGTCCGCCAGGCGCCCAAAGATCCGACGGTCGTTGAGACGCAGCCGTTGAGGTTCGGCCTGAAGCCGGCGCCCGGCCAAAGCGACGTCGTGTTGTATCTGGTCGCCCGCGATCTTTCGTCGTCCGGCCAAGGCGGCTCCGCCGTCTGGCGGCGTCCGCGGTTCGAGGGCAACGGCCAAGACGCACTGCTGCTGCGAGATTACCAGGATTATGGGCCGAAGTTCGAACTCGATTATCGGGCGGTCTTTGCCGACACGCCGCAATATCTGGCTGCCGCCGTCGAAGCCGCCAACCATCGAGACCTCTCCGCAGACCAACTGGCCGCGAAGCATCACTTGAATGCGGCCTGGCTGAAGCGCTGGATCGAGACGTTGGCCGTAAAGCCCTACGTCGCTGGAAGCGGTCAGCCGACGGATGAAGGACGGCCGGCGGCGCCAGTCGCCTTGGAGTTGCTCACCGAACAGGCGCCGAATGCGCAGCATCCGGCGGTGAATGGCTGGAAAGCAAAAGGCGCCGAATTGCCGATTCTGATCGCCAATGCCTCGGATGCGACTGAGAATGTTCCAGGCCGGATCGGGCCGCACGGCGTGGCGGTACATCCCCTGCCCGCGCAATTCGTGGCCGCGGTTTGGAAGAGTCCGATCGCCGGACTGGTCCGAGTGACGGGCAAGGTGGCGCATGCCCATCCGGCTTGCGGCAACGGCGTCTACTGGCGGCTCGAAAAACAGTCGGCCGCCGCCGCAGCCATTCTCGCCGAAGGCGCAATCGAGCTTGGCAAAGAGGCGACGCTTCCACCGCAGCGTTTGCGCGTGGTGCCGGGCGACCTGGTCTTTCTGGCCATCGACGCGCGCGACGGCAACCATAGTTGCGATCTGACCGAAATCGCGTTCACGATTACTGAGGAGGCAGCGCCCGCGCGCGTTTGGGACTTAGCCGCTGACCTGGCCGAGAACGTGCTGGCGGGCAACCCGCATGCAGATCGCTTAGGCAATGCGGGAGTGTGGAGCGCCATGCAAGGCCCGTCGAGCGCGAGGACGCCGCAAGCCGGTCCGGCGATCCCTGCCGATTCGACCTTGGCCCGCTGGCGCGAAGCGGCGGCCGATCCGCGGCGAAAAGAAGAAGCGAGCCGGCTGGCCGATCAGTTGAAGACATTGCTCACCTCTCCGCGCCCTGCCGACGAGAAGCAGCCCGATCGCGCGACGTACGATTACCTGGCGACGCTCGACGGTCCGCTGCTGCGCGGGTTCGATCTGGCACAGCTCAAGCAACCGCCACAGAAGCCCAGCGATCAACCGCAAAACGAAAAAGGCGACGTTCGCTACGCACTCGATCGCTCGCAATTCGGCAAGCATCCCCAGGGCGGCGCTGTCGATGACGCCAGCTTGGTTGTGCCGATCAACCAACCGCTTGAACTGCGGCTGCCGGCAGCTCTATTCGCGGGCCGCGAGCTGGTCGTCGAGGGATTGCTCGACTCAAACGCCGGCGAGCGGATCGTTCAATTTCAGATCGCCACGTCACGGCCGGCGGCGGATGCGCCGCTCGATTTGAAGGCGCCGTTTGTCGGCGCTCCCGGCGGCCCGGCGCACCAACGGCTGCTCGCCGGTCTGGCGGAATTTCGCAACGTCTTTCCGCTGTTCATCTGTTATCCGCATGTGATCCCGCTCGACGAAGTGGTCTGCTTGAAAACCTTTCATCGCGAAGACGAGCCCCTCACGCGTTTGTTCCTTAACGAAGAGCAGACTCGCCAGATCGATCGCCTTTGGGCGGAGCATCGTTTTATTACGGCGTCTCCGGTGGTGGAAAATGAATACTTGCCGCTGTTCATCGGCTTCGTCACGCAAGATCAGCCGAAGGAGCTGTTGAATTATTTCGAGGGTCAGCGCGGAGTATTTCGCGAGCGGGCCCAACAATTCGAGCGCGAGTTCGAAGCCGCCGCGCCACAGCAACTCGAACAGCTTCTGGCCTTTGCCAATCGGGCCTACCGCCGCCCGCTGACCAAGCCCGAGCAGGACCAACTCGTCTCGCTCTATCACACGCTGCGCGGCAAACAAGTCTCGCACGCTGATGCTTTCCGCAACGTGCTGGCGCGGGTGTTGATGTCTCCCTCGTTCTTATTGCACTTGGAGCAAGCGCCTCCCGGCACGCAGGCCCAACCCGTCAACGATTGGGAACTCGCCAGCCGACTTAGTTATTTCCTCTGGTCGTCGCTGCCCGACGAAGAGCTTCGCCGGGCGGCGGCCGATGGCCGGTTGCACGATGTCGACGTGCTGGCCGAGCAAGCGCAGCGGATGCTCAAAGACGACCGCGTCCGCGCCATGGCGATTGAATTCGGCGCCCAATGGATTCACGTCCGCGGCTTCGACGAGCTGCAGGAGAAGAACGAGAAGCTGTTTCCCTCGTTCGACGCAACATTGCGGGCTGCCATCTATGAAGAAGCGATTCTGCTCTTTCAGGATCTGTTTCAGCACGACGGTTCAGTGCGGCAGATTCTCGACGCCGACTATACCTACTTGAACGAAACGCTGGCCAAACACTATGGCATCCTTGGCGTTAAAGGACCTGAGTGGCGGCGTGTGGACGGCGTCAAGCAATACGGTCGCGGCGGCATTCTCGGGCTGGCCAGCGTGCAGGCGAAACAGTCGGGCGCTTCGCGGACGAGCCCCGTGCTGCGCGGCAATTGGGTCGTGGAAACCTTGCTCGGCGAAAAGCTCCCCCGGCCGCCGCCGAATGTCCCCCAGCTTCCTGAAGAAGAAACCGGCAATGCAGGCCTGACCGTGCGGCAGCTCGTCGAGAAGCACGCCAGCGTCGCAGCCTGCGCGGTGTGCCACCAGCGGATCGATCCGTTCGGTTTTGCGCTAGAAAAGTACGACCCGATCGGACGCTTCCGCGATACCGATTTTGGCGGCCTGCCGGTCGATGCCAAGGCCAGGCTGAAGGACGGGACCGAGTTCGAAGGGATCGACGGCCTGCGAAGTTACCTGCTGACCAGGAAAAAAGAGGTCTTCATGCGGTTGTTCTGCCGGCGGCTGCTGGGCTATGCCTTGGGCCGCGCGGTGACGCTCTCGGACCAGCCGCTGATCGATGATATGCTGATCGATGGTATGATGGCGCAAGCCAGCGGCGACGAACTGCGGATCTCCAGCGTTGTCCTGGCGATCGTGCGCAGTCCGCAGTTCCGCATGATTCGCGGCGCCGACTTTGTCGAAAATGAGTTTGCAGGACAGTAATCTCCCGAATCTCAATCTCCTCACGCATCAAGAGCCATTCCTCGAAAACTTTTGCGAGCACGTCCCATGACGACTGGCGCTGGTTTCTATCCCGTCTCACGACGCACATTTCTGCGAGGCCTGGGCGTGACCATGGCCTTGCCGTGGCTCGAGTCGCTGCCCGTCTGGGGCGATGAACCGGCGAAAGATCGCGGATCGGAACCGCCTGTCCGCCTGGCGTGCTTGTTTGCCGGCAATGGCTTTCACAGCAAGGAGTGGTGGGCCAAGGGGGAAGGCGAGCAGATGGAGCTGGGCAAAGTGCTCGAGCCTCTGCATCCATTTCGCCAAAAGTTGTTGTTCTTGCGCGGACTCTATAACGAAGAGGCCTTGATTGGCGGCATCCATAGCTGCCAGACCGGCAACTTGCTCACCGGCGCTCATCTGGCCAATGGCGGCGAAATTCATTCGGGCATCAGCATGGACCAGGTGGTCGCCGAGCGTCTGGCCGGACAGACCAAGGCGCCGAGCCTGGTGCTGGGCTGCGAGAAGTCGATCGCGGCGCTGCACAAGAACTACTCGATGATCTACAGCTCGCACATTTCGTGGAGTTCACCCACCACGCCGACGCCGCTGGAGTTGTATCCCGCCTTGGCGTTCGATCGGCTGTTCCGCGACGACGTCGGCCGAGCCGACGAGAGCGTGCTCGACGCCGTGCTGGAAGAAGCCAACGGGCTGCGCAATCGCGTCAGTCAATCGGACAAGCGGAGGCTGGAGGAATACCTGGCCGCCGTGCGTGAAGTGGAACAGCGGATCGATAACGCGGGCCGCGAACGCCGCCTGCAAGGCTGGCGGCCGACGCTCGATAAGCCCGACCTGCCTCGACCCGCCGACGGTATTCCGCAGGACATCGACGAGCACATGCGGTTGATGTGCGACATTCTGGTGTTGGCCTTCCGCACCGACACGACTCGCGTCTGCACGCTGAAGCTGAACAACGATCACTCGTCGCTCCGCTTCCCGCATCTGAACGTCGACTACATGATCCACCACTTGTTATCGCACAGCGACACGGCTGACTGGCTGAAGGTCAACCAGTTCTTCACCATGCAATTGGGCTACATCGCTCAAAAGCTGGACGCCGTGCAGGAAGGGGAGCGAACGCTGCTCGACAACTCGATGATTTTGTTCCTATCGAGCATGATGACCGGCAACCACAACAATGACCAACTACCCGTGGTGATGGTCGGCCGTGGCGGCGGGCAAATCCAGACGGGCCGCATTCTGGATTACCTCGGCAAGCCCAACCGCCGGATGTGCAGCCTCTATCTCTCGATGATGGACAACATGGGCGTGCACCTGGACCAATTCGGCGATTCACGCGAGCGGCTGGCGGAGATCTGAGCGAAACCATTAAGCTCGCTGTCTGCGCATTTTTTCTTTACTCTTGACCGGCCACGTATAGAATTTTTGTGTAGGGTGACAACCAGTTTTTCTCAAAGGATGGTCGCTTTCTTATCTGACCACTCCTCGTCGGTCCGGCCACCTATCCAAGCAGACCATCGCTTTTAAGCGAGCTGAGTAGCCATGAAAGCTGCCTGGTCGGCGGAGCCGCACTCAGCGGCCCGAGCAGATGGCGCCTTGCGGGTCCTTGTCGTCGAGGATTGTTGCGACAGCGCCAAGAATCTAGAGAACCTGCTGCAAGCGTGGAATTGCAGCGTACGCACGTCCGCCATGGGGTCGCATGCATTGCCCCAAGCAGGGGAGTTCAACCCCCATGTGGCCATCGTCAGCTTGAGTCTGCCGGACATGTGCGGTTTTGAGGTGGCGCATGAACTGCGCCAGGGCGCCAAAGCGGGGCGCTTGCTGCTGATTTCGCTGAGCTATCCGGATCAGCAGCGCGAGCGGATGCGGGCCAATGCGCTGGGCTTCGACTTTCATCTGATCAAGCCGGTCGCCGCCGACGAGTTCCACCGCGCGTTGGTTCAAATCGCCGCTGAATACGGATTGCCAGCCGTCACTGCTTCACTGCCCTGGCCGGCCGCCTCAGACGGCATCCATCGGCCATGCGGCGCATCGCCAGATGCAAACGGCAGCTTGCCAGCGGTTAACGTTTCCGCCGCACCGCAAGCGGTCGCGCCGCTGCGGCTGCTGCTCGTCGATCAGGATCGAGGCGCTGCCCGAGGGCTGGCGAACTGGCTGAGGCAATGGGGACATGACGTCAAAGTCTGCCTCAGCGCCGAGGAAGCATTGGAAGACGTCGATGCCTTCTCGCCGCATGTGATCGTGATCGAGACGATCGGACTCGATGCCGATGCCAAAGCGCTCGCTGCGTCGTTGCGCGAGCGAGAGCATCTCACGCACCCGCGGCTGATTGCCCTAGTCGAGCCGGGTTGTCAGATCAGCATCTGCGACTCGCCGGAGACGGGGTTCGACGTCCAGTTATCCGGCACATCGGTCATCAGACAATTGAAGGGAGCGCTGATGACGTTTTGGGCGGCGGAAGCTCCTGCCGCTCATGGGCAATAGCCGCAAAACTCGGAGCCGGCAGATTGCTGCGCACGAGCCCAAGATGTAAAGGCTGCGTCGATGTAGGGCGCGAGCGGGGCAGGACTGCGAGTCTATTGCACCCGGCGGGCGGTCTCAAGCAACACGGTTTCGACCGGCAGTTTCTCGAATTGCTCGTTGGCTTGCACTTCGAGCTCGCCCATCTTATCGATCACCTCCATGCCTTTGATCACTTCGCCGAACACGCAAAAACCGAACTCCTCGGGCGAATCGCCTGTGTGGTCGAGATTTGGGTTGTCGCCGAGATTGATGAAAAACTGGCAGGTAGCGCTGTCGATATCGTCGGGCTGCCGAGCCATGGCGATAGCGCCGCGAACGTTTTTCAAGCCGTTGTCGGCTTCATTGGCGATCGGGTAGCGCGCGTCTTTCTCCGATAGTTCGGGCGTGAACGAACCGCCGAGCACCACATAACCCGCTTCGACTTGGTGAAAGATCGTCTGGTCGTAGTGGCCGTTTTGCACGTAGTGCAGAAAATTGTTGACCGTTCGCGGAGCGCGCTTGGCATCGAGCTTGAGCGTAATCTCGCCGAGCGACGTTTTGAGGACCACGGTCGGGTAATACTCGTGACTGGGCTCCTTGAGCACGATCGAATCGGCTTTTGCCGAGGTCTCGCCGCCAGTGGAGTCGGATTCGGCCGCGGCGCTTTCGGCGGGCGTTTCAGCCGAGCGATTGCAGCCCGTCGACAGGAGACACAGCATCACGGCAAGCGACAGAAGAGACTTCAGGCGGTGCGGCATGGGTCGATAATTCTCCGGCTGTTCTCTTGAGACCGGCGGGTTGGGTCGAGGCTCGGCGACGAACGGCTCTGCGGAACCGTTCTGGCCTTCGTTCGGGCGGGTATCATCCGCAGATTGCCTGTTTGACGCAAGCTCGGTTCTGCCGACTTTCCCACCCGGGCGGGGCGATGAAGCGCACTAGCTAGCCTTCGACCAGTCGCCCGACGCTGCCGAGCCTAAAATCCGCGGAGCGGCCATCGATTTGGCACACGCGCTGCATGTTCGCCGCCGGAGATCGGGCACGATTGGTCGCGGATGCCAGTTTGACGAACACCAATCGATCAACATTTCGGCCGCAGGACCAGACGAATGTCAAAGGATCGAATCACTGAACTTGCCGAAGAGTTAAGGTGTCTAGCGCCCGATTAAGTGCATGACTACGCTGTGATTCTGCTCGACACGGACAGCAGAATCGTCGCCTGGTTGTCGGCCGCGGAACGCATTTTCGGCTATTCGGCGGATGAGATGCTCGGCAAGCCGATCTCGATCTTGTTTACGCCGGAGGATGTGGAATTGGCAATCCCCGACTACGAACGAGCCTCCGCGCTGGAAGAAGGGGGCGCGGACAACGACCGCTGGATGCTGCGCAGCGATGGGCTGCGCTTCTGGGCTACCGGAACCTTGAATGCCCTGAAGAACGAGGGCGGTCAGGTTATCGGGTTCATCAAGGTCCTGCGAAATCGAACCGATCTAAAAGGCCAGATCGCGGGCCTGAATCAACGCGTATCAAGCCTCGAGCAGGCAGAGAAGCGCAAGAATTCGTTCATCGCCACCCTGGGCCACGAGCTGCGCAACCCGCTCTCAGCCCTTGTGACCGCCGTCGAACTTCTCAGGCATTTCACGCCGGAAACCGACGACTCGCGGTTCGCGTTTTCCTCGATCGATCGCCAGGTCACGGCGATGCGTCGGCTCATCGACGATTTGCTCGACGTGGCCGGCATCCGGGCTGGGAAGATCGAACTCAAGAAGCAATGCATCTCGTTGGTCGATATCATCAAGGCCGCCATGACGACTTGCCGTCCGATCTTCGACGAACGTACGCATGAGTTAAGGCTCATTCTGTCCACGGGCGCCTTGACCGTCGAGGCCGATCCCGATCGCTTGCAGCAGGTGTTCGTCAACCTCTTGCAAAATGCGGCCAAGTACACTGAGCACGGCGGATCCGTGTTCGTTAATTTGTATGCCGAGGGGAATGAGGCGATCGTCAAGGTGGAAGATACGGGCATCGGCATTTCGCCCGAGATGCTGCCTCGCATCTTCGATCTGTTTACGCAAGCGGAGTTCGCTTCGGGCCGCGGCGGACTAGGCATCGGCTTATCGGTCGTCAAAGACCTGGTGACTTTGCACGGCGGCAGCGTGCAGGTGCTCAGCGATGGGCTGGGCAAAGGCAGCACATTTATTGTCCGTCTGCCGCTGGCAGGCGATGGCAAGAACCGCCCCAACTCGCCGGACGGAGTGGCCTGAGAAGCTAGGCAAGCATCGCCGATTTTCCTAGAAGCTGGGATGTTTGGCGACGATGAGCGAGGGTGAGCCGGCTGGTTGGCCGCTTCCGCGAACGACGCGGGCCATAATCGGCGTCGGCCTCATTCGCGCCATTTTGCATTCAACTCCTGCCATCGCCTGCGTCGATTTAGCGCTGGTAATCGTTGAAATACGCGCCGGTAGATGAAAGGTTAGGAGGATCGGGCATGGCCTGGAGCATGCGCAAACCGGGATGGGTGGTGCTGCTGACCGGAATTTGCGGCGTGTTGCCGAGCCTGACTGCCCTGGCTGGCCAGACTTATTCTCTGCGCAGCGGCAAAGGACCGGGCGACGTTTCGAAGGTGCAGGTGCAGCTTGAGGTCGGCGGAGAGCTCAAAGTCGTTGCTGAAGGGAAAGTCAAGCCGCTCAACATGAGCGTGAACGGCAAGCTCATCTACGAAGAAAAACTGCTCGATGCCGCGGGCGGCCCCAGCCATCTCAAGTCGGCCCGCCACTACAGTCTGGCCGAGGCGGCAATCAAGATCGAGGATGGCGGCGAAACGCCGAAACTTCGTGCGGATCGCCGTCTGATCGTCGCCGATGCCGCGCCAACGCAAACGGTGCTTTTCAGCCCCCAAGGTCCGCTCACGCGAGAAGAGCTCGATCTCGTCGATGTGCCAGCCAACAGCCTTTGGCTTGAGAAGCTCGTGCCGACCAAGTCCGTTAAAGTGGGCGGCAAATGGCAATTCAGCGACCAATTCATGGCCAATCTGCTCGGGCTCGATGCCGTGAGCCAGTCGGACGTTGTCAGCGAATTGAAAACGATCGACGAAGTGAACGCTCGCTTTGAAATGGCGGGCAAAATTCACGGCGCGGCCGGCGGCGTGGCAACCGACATCGAAATCAAAGGCAAATACCGCTTCGATCGCAAGCAACAACGCATTGCTTGGGTGGGGCTGTTGATCAAAGAGAAACGCTCGGTCGGGCACGTGGCTGCCGGTTTGGAAGTGGTGGCGAAGTTGCAAATCCACCTGTCGCCGCTCGACGACAGCGAGCACTTGTCTGACAACTTGCTCCGCACCCTGGCCCTGGATGCCTCGGCTCAGCCGATCTCGCTGGAGTGTCAGGGGCCGGCGGGCAAGTTTCAGTTCCAGCACGCGCGCGGCTGGCACGTGATGAGCGACCTGGGCGAAGTGGTGACGATGCGCTACGTCGACCGTGGCGAACTGGTTGCTCAATGCAACGTGTCGGCGCTGCCCGACGCCGATCCGGGTAAAATCCCCGAGTTGGCGAAGTTCCAGCAAGACATCCAGCGTTCGCTCGACAAGAACTTCGGGCAATTCAGGCAAGCCTCGGAATCGGTGAGTTCGGTCGGCCACGTGATCTATCGCGTGGTGGCCGAAGGCAAGGTCTCGGAACTGCCGATCCAGTGGCGGTATTACCTGGTCGCCGACGACCAGGGGCATCAGGCGGTGTTCGCCTTCACGCTTGAAAGCGAACTCGCGGCTCAGTTGGGCGATGTCGACCAGGAACTGATTTCGACGCTCGAATTTGCGCCTCGTCCAGGCGCCGCGGGCCGGCCAACGCCTGCCGCTTCGGCCAAATCGACGACGCCCCGCACCAGCAAGAAATCGAGCCAGAATCAGCTGCGATAGTACGGCGCACCCCGTAGCGGCTTTTCTTTGCCTTGGCAGGCGCATAGGCTTCTTGAGCGAGAGTGGAGCTTGCCTTCGCGGGCATCGCCTCCTTTTTGAGGTTGCTTTGGTCAGCCGCCACACGGGCTGGCGTGGCGGCGACGCCGAAGGCGCCTAGGCAAGGAACGTCAAATGGAACTCGAGCGCCCCGAACTCGGGCGCTGGTTCAGGAGTCGGCCCATGATCCGTCGCACGGTTCGAGACGCCGCAGGCGCCGAAAGCTGGGTTTTGATTTCTCAAGTGGAACACGCGCGCTTGGCGGGACAGCTGGCCGAGCAGTGGGGCGGCGATTCGGCGGCGCCGTTGCAGCCGCGAGCCGAAATCCTCGAGGCCGTTTTTCACCACGATGATGGTTGGGCCGACTGGGAACGCACCGCCGGCGTCGACGCCCAGAGCGGTCGGCCGCTCGACTTTACCGAGATGCCGCTCGTCGAGTCTTTGGCCATTTGGCGAGACTCCATCGCTGCGGCGAGTTCCTTGAACCGCCTGGCCGGCTATGCCGTCAGCGCTCATTTCTGCGCCTTGTTGCGGCGGTTTTCATCGCGTTGGCAAGGCATTGAGGCCATGACCACGATCGCTCAGGAATTTCTTGCGTCCCAAGAACGCCAGCAGGCGGAATGGCGCGAGGATTGGGGCCGCCATGGGGAAGGCAGTTCATCCGCGATGGCCTTCGACCACGCATTCCGCTTCTTGCAGTTGTTCGATTCCTTGAGCCTGTGGTTGTGCTGCTCGGAGTTGCCGAAGCCTGAAACGTTCGAGCCGCCCTTGGGACCTGCGATCTCGCTTCGCTCTACGGCCAAGGGGCGGGTCGCCGTTTCGCCTTGGCCCTTTCAGCCTGAGCGGCTGAAGCTGGATGCCGTCGGGCGGGCGATTCCCATTGCCAAATACGACAGCCCGGCCGCGCTGGCGACCGCGCCGGCCCAACCGGCCTCATTGACCTGGGAACTACTGCCTGCCTAGCAAACCGCCCTCAGGTTCCCCTCGATGAGTGGGAATTTGTGCGATTTAGGCAGGATGCGCCGAAAAAACTTGACCGCCGGCGAAAACCCCAAGTAGACTAGAAAGTTCGAAGATTTTGCATTTCTTGGGGCCAGCAAGAAGGTTGGACTTTTATGCGCGCCGCTTCCGGCAAGCTGCTGCTCATTGTTGCAATGATTTTAGCATTGGCGTCGTTCGATTCGGCGCCGGCGCGTGCTCAGGCCCGGCCGGCGACCAAGCCAGCTGCGGGCGCTTCGACCAAGGCCGCCTCGGGGCGATTTCGAGCCTTGGCCCCAGGCGTGGAAATAACCATCCCGGCGGAGAAAGATGTCGAGGCCGGTTCCAGTCGACACGACGTGGTCGAGATTCTGGCGGTAGATCCCGAGTTCGGCGCGCGGCCCGAAGCGAAAAGGCCTTCGCCGGCGAAGAACACTCGCTTCAAGCACGACATCTGGTCGCTGGAATTCACGTTCAAGCCGATGCGCATGATTGACGTAGACATTCCAACCAGCGAGGGCCGCTTCGAACGTAAAAGGCTGTGGTACTTGATCTATCGGGTGAAAAATCCGGGTGAAAAGCCGGTGCGATTCGTGCCCGACTTCTGGCTAGAAAGCTGGGACACCGGAAAGGCTTATGCCGACCGGTTGATTCCCGTCGCCATACCCGAGATTGAGCGGCGTGAGGATGCCAGCCGGCGGCTGACCAACGTGGACAAGGCGCTGCCCGAGGCGCCGGCTCGATTGTTCAATACCATTGAGATGGAACGAGAAATTCCGCCCAGCCCTGCAGGGCAAGATCTGGGAATCTGGGGCGTGGCCACCTGGGAAGACGTCAATCCGGCGACCGATCATTTCTCTGTGTTTATCAAGGGTTTGACCAACGCGTACCGCTGGGAAGACGAGAAGAGCGGCGAACCCGCGGCTTACACGTTTAAGAAAGGCGATAAACCGGGCTCGGGCCGGAAGTTATTGCAAAAGACCTTACGACTGAATTTTTGGCGCCCGAGTGATACGCTTCATGAGCACGAAGGCGAATTCCGCTACGGCTACTATGAAGAATCTGGCGTCAATCGCTTTAAGCTGAAGCCGGAAGAGAAGGTTGACTATCTCTGGGTATATCGCTAAACATAGGGATTCGCCGCAGGCCCTTCTCGCACGCCAGGAGCAGAGCGGCAATTGGCGAAGCCGGCCTGAGGGCCGGATCCGATAAATAGACTTACCACGCCCGGCGATCGCTTTCGGCCGGAATGCGGTTACCCAGCGGAGATAATCGACCATGGCACATAAAAAAGGACAAGGTTCTAGCCGGAACGGCCGTGACTCGAACGGCCAGCGCCGTGGCGTCAAGCGTTATGGCGGCCAGCAGGTATGGGCCGGCAATATTCTGGTACGGCAAGTCGGCAACCGTTTCTGGCCGGGCAAGGGCGTGGGCCAGGGCAACGACTACACGCTGTTCGCACTGGTCGACGGTTACGTGAAATTCGACCGCGGCGGCCGCCGGGTCAATATCGTCGACGCGAACTAAGCGCCCGCCGGCCCTGAGCGGCCCTCGGGGCATGCCGCAAACCTCGACCCTCGCCGTAGAATAATTGCGCCCCGGGGGCTGTAGTCTTTTGTGCGCGCTGCGCTCGCTAAAAAGACGAACGGCGGGGGGATGGTCGTTGGCGGCCAATTTGGCGCCAGCATGCTCAGGCTAAGCGGGCTTATGCTTTTGTGTCCGGCGGCTCGCTCTACAGCTCACGGCTAGTTATGTTTGTCGATCGCGTAAAAATCCAAATCCAAGGCGGTCGCGGCGGAAATGGCTGCGTCAGTTTTCGCCGCGAGAAATACATTGCCCGCGGTGGTCCCGACGGCGGCGATGGGGGCGATGGCGGCAGCGTGATCATTGTGGCCGAGGCCGGCGTCGATAGCCTGGCTTCGCTCTCGCAGCGCAAACATTGGAAGGCCGAATCGGGGGACCCGGGCCGAGGCGCGAATTGTCACGGACGCAGCGCCGAGGATCTCGTCATTCGCGTGCCGCCCGGAACGATCGTCGTCGACGCCGACGGGGGCTTCGTGCTGAAAGACTTGGCGCAGGAGAACGACCGCGTCGTCGCAGCGCGTGGAGGCAAAGGGGGTAAAGGCAACCTTCGGTTCAAGACCTCGACGAACCGCGCTCCGCGCGAGTACACGCCCGGCGAACCCGGCGAAGTGCGCGACGTCACGCTCGAACTCAAGGTGATCGCCGACGTCGGCTTGATCGGCAAACCCAACGCCGGCAAAAGCACGCTCTTGAGCCGGCTCTCTCGCGCCCGACCGGAAATCGCTGATTATCCATTCACGACCAAGTATCCGAACCTGGGCCGAGTCCAAATCGATTTCGAGCGCTCGTTCGTGTTGGCCGATATTCCCGGTTTGATCGAGGGCGCTCACGCCGGGCATGGCCTGGGGCACGAGTTCTTGCGGCACATCCAGCGGGCCGGCATTCTCGTCCATCTCGTGGAACCGGAGCCGGTCGATGGCAGCGAACCGCTGGTCAATTACCACGTCATTCGCGACGAGCTGAAGCGGTTCGATCCGGCCTTGGTCGAGCGACCAGAGATCGTGGCAGTGTCGAAGGCGGAATTGCCGGCAGCGGCGGAAGTCGGCCGGCGACTCGCCGACGACCTGGGACGCGAGGTGCTGCTGGTCTCGGCGGTGACCGGCGCCGGGCTCGACAAGTTGTTGTATGCGATCGGGCGAGAACTCGACGAACAACGGCGGCTGGTTGCTTCCACTCCGTGATCCGCGCGTTTGGGGATCGGCGCCATGACTTCTCTGCAATCGTTTCCGCTGGCGGCCGTCGACATTGGCAATAGCCGCATCAAGTTCGGCCTGTTTGCCGCCGCCCCGACAAAAGACGCCAATCTTCCGGCGCCCGTACGAACCCTGGACTTGGAGCCCGATCCCGATCGCATGAGCGAGATCGCCGATTGGCTGGGCGCCGACATGCCGGCCGCGTCAGTCTCCTGGTGGATTGGCAGCGTGCAGCGTAGCGTCACGGTGGATCTGATCGACTGGCTGCGGCGCTCCGATGCCAGCCGCATTACGTTGTTAACCGCGGACGATTTGCCGCTGGAGGTGCGCGTGCCGCGCCCCGATAAGGTCGGCATTGATCGATTGCTGGGAGTTGTCGCGGCGAATCGGTTGCGCAGTCGCCGCGCGCCGGCGGTCGTGGTTGATCTTGGTACGGCAATCACGGTCGATCTCGTTTCGCCGGCGGGCGAGTTTTTGGGCGGCGCCATTCTGCCAGGCATCGGCATGTCGGCCCGTGCGCTGCATGAATTCACCGATTTGCTGCCTCTGTTGGAAATGCAGGCGCTCGCGGAACCACCGGCCGCCCTGGGGTCCAACACGGCCGAAGCGATGCGGTCGGGCATGTATTGGGGAGCCGTGGGCGGCGTCAAGCAGCTCATTGAATTGTTGTCGGCCTCGGTCGCCGGGACGCCGGAGATCTATCTCACCGGCGGCGCGGCGCCCGCGGTGGCGGGCTTGCTCGGCCCGTCGGCGGTGTTCGTGCCGCATCTCACCTTGGCGGGCATCGCTTTGGCCGCCGCCCAATGACGCGAGAAACGATCTCGGTCTTGCTCACGCCGCCGGGGCGAGGGGCCATCGCCACCGTGCTAGTTGATGGGCCGCGGTCGACGGAAGTCGTCGGCGGATTGTTTCATTCGGCGGCCGGCACGCCGCTGGCCGCTTACGAACTTGGCCGGATCGCATTCGGTCGTTGGGGCGGTGATGATGGCGAGGAATTGGTGGTCTGCCGTCGCCGTGCCGATCGGGTTGAAATTCATGGCCACGGAGGTCAGGCCGCGGTTGCCGCCGTAATCGATTCGCTCGCCGCCGCGGGCTGCCGAAACGTCGCGTGGCAAACGTGGCACGCGGCCGAGAACGCCGATCTCATCCAAGCTCAGGCCGTCGAGGCGCTGGCGAAAGCCCGCACCGATCGGACTGCTTCCATTCTGCTCGATCAGCATGCCGGCGTGCTGCGCAGCGAGCTGGAAGCCATCTTGCGCCATGTCGCGGCAGAGGATTGCGAGTCGCTCGCTCTAGCAGAGCAGCGTCTCGAACTTTTACGAAGCCGAGCGGGCATAGGCCTGCACTTGACGGAGCCGTTTCAAATTGTGGTGGCGGGCAGGCCCAACGTGGGCAAAAGCAGCTTGATCAATGCGTTGGCGGGATATCGTCGTTCCATCGTCTACGATCAGCCGGGCACGACTCGGGATGTCGTTACCGTGATGACTGCCCTCGACGGTTGGCCGGTCGAACTGTCCGACACGGCCGGCCTACGAGAGAGCGCCGACGAGTTGGAAGCCGCCGGCATCGAACGGGCTCGGGCCAGCTTACACCAGGCCGATCAGCGAGTGCTGGTCTTCGACGCGAGCCGACCGTGGTCGGAAGAGGACGAATCCTTGTGCGCGGCCTGGCCCGACGCGCTGCTCGTGCTGAACAAGGCCGACTTGATTGTTGCTGCCGACCCGCGGCGCCCGCCAGGTATCGTGACCAGCGCCACAGCGATGACGGGCATCGAAGAGCTAGTCCGCCAGCTTTCCGCCCGAATCGTCGCCGAGGCGCCGCCGCCGGGCGCTGCTGTGCCATTCCTCGCCTCGCATTTTGCCGCGATCGAAACGGCGATCGACTGCCTGAGCGCCAACAACCACGCGGGCGCTGTCCTAACGCTTCGTGGAATCATGTAAGTTCTCTTAGCCGTCTGTCTGCCACGCGGCGCTAATTCCTTCAGTAACTCGGGCGAGCCGCCTTGCCTTCGCAGCTTACGCAAATCGCCACTGCGGCGATGACGAGCTTGCACCAATCGGCACGTGTTTTCATCGGCGCAAGGTCGTGGCGGTCGAAGAGCGGTCCGCACCGCAGCGAACCATATAGACGCCCGACAGGCACTCGGTATACTTGCCGAGCCCAAGATAGCCGCCTCGCGATGTTCAAGGAGGAACTCGCCGTGCATTTCCGTGTCCGCAGCTCGTTTTGCTTGATTCTCTCGATCGCCTGGCTTTGGTTCGCGCCCGAACTGCGCGTCGCCGCCGAGGAGCCTACGGATGCGGTCGTCGTCAGCGATCAGTCCGACGAGCTGGCGCCCCGAGAGGCGACCGAGCGCGCCTCGCCTGGTCGCATTGACGAGCCGGTCGATGAACAACCGCCGGCTTCACTGCCGAGCGACGCTACGCGATTTGAGCCGCTTGAATTCGACGGCATCCAGCCCGGCTCTTCGACGTTGGCCGACGTGCATCAAGTCTGGGGCAAGCCAGTTGAGACGCGCGAGCAGGGGGACACAAGCGTCCATACCTACGAGCGAGAGCCGTTCAAGCAGGTAGAAGTAAGCGTCAGCGGCGACAAAGTGTCGTTGATTGTAGTACAGTTGACCGAGCGATTCGCGGCGACCGAAGTGGCCAATCAATTACAATTGGTCGACTATGATCCCGTGCTGATCTACGACGGCGCCGAAATCTGCCGAGGTCAGGCCTATCCCGAGCGGGGCGTCGTCCTGCGCTGGGCGACGATCGGCAAGGCTCCTGAAGATGCAAGCGAAGCCAAAGTGGCCGAGGTCGCGTTTGGCTGCATCGAGCCGCGCTATTTCTTACTGCGAGCCGAAGCCCGCTTTGCGAGCCAGGACCGGGCCGCGCTGACGGACATCGATTACGTGCTCGAACAAGACCCGCAATCTTCGGCGGCGTTAGGGCTCAAAGCGAAATACTTGTGGCGTGCCGGACGCCATGACGACGCGATCCATACGGTGGCCAGCGCGATGAAGGCCGATCCCAAGTCGCCGGAGCATCGCTTGCTCTATGCACGGCTACTGGCCGACGCGGGCGACAATAAACAGGCTCTTGATGAGACCAAACGCGCGATTTCGCTCAGCAACGCTTCGGCAGTAATGCGCGCGCGGGGACTGGTGCAATTGGGAGAATTGACCGCTGGCGGAGAAGAGCCCGACTACTACCAGCCGATTGAGTTTTATCAGCAGGCCATCAAACTGACGGAATCGATGCTCGGCGATTCTCATCCGTCGGTGCGCCGTGGCGCCGGCGATGTGCTGATCGACGCTCACCTGGCCATGGCTTATTCGATCGCCTGGGGCCGCTGGAAAATCAAGCCGCTGGCGGTCGGAAAGTGGCTCGATCGAGCAAGTGCGTTGGCTGCGGAGATCGAGACCTCGGACGAATCGGCGTCGATGGCCGAACTGCGGGTGTGCCAAGGGGCGCTGGCCGCGTGCGCGGGCGCTCAAGGAAAGGTCGACCCGTCGAGCTGGGCTGAACGGGCCTCGCAAATTGGCAGTGAGGAATTCGTCAAGCTGCGCGATCCATTCTGCCGGCAGCGTTTGAGCTGGCAACTCGGACTGGCGCTCCATGACGCGCTGCAGGCATTTCAAGCCCGGCAAGAACTTGACGCCGCCTTGAAGTACGGCGAGCTGGCCGCCGCTTATTTCGAACAAGGCGCCGTCGGGCGGCAGATAGCCAACGACGAGAACTATATGCTTGGGAGGTTCCATTTCCGACTGGGATCGTTGTATGCCATGCATCGGGGCCAGCATCCAACGGCCGTCGCCTGTTACGACAAAGCGCTCGCGCTCCTTGAGCGACAAACCAATTCGTCTGCCAATGTCAGCCAGCAGGGCGAAATGTTAGTCACGGCTGCAATTTCCTACTGGAATGAGCAACAGCGCGACAAGGCCGTGACGCTCACGGGTCGCGGCATCAAGCTGTTGGAACAAGCCGCCGCGCAAGGCGAGATCGAGAAGACGGCGCTCTCCGTTCCTCTTGCGAACCTGGCTGCCATGCACGAGCAATTGGGCGACCGAGTGCAGGCCGCCAGCTACGCCGAACAGGCGTCGAACCTGGACAACGGCTCCGCCGTCCAGCGTTAAGCGCGCTCGGGCTCGGTGGGGCAACTTCAAACGGCGCTTCGCCACGGCATTCCAACAGCGGCGTCTGCCATGGTTGCATGTTGAGCCGGCGTTGGGCTATGTTGGTCGACGATCTTGGTTGCAGTCCAGGCGGCGGCAACCGCTCGCAAGGGCGATTCCTCGGAGCCAGCATGGATATTGCGCCGCCAGACGAATTCAATCAGCTTCTTTCCCAGCGCACCTGGCCGGCGGATTGGATCAATCCCAAGCCGGCGGGCCGTTACAACCTGGTCGCCATCGGCGGCGGCACCGCGGGGTTGATTTCGGCGCTCGGCACGGCCGGGCTTGGCGGCCGCGCGGCGCTCATCGAACGAGAGAATCTCGGCGGCGATTGCTTAAACTATGGCTGTGTGCCCAGCAAAGCGCTATTGAAAGCTGCTCGCGCAGCGTACGATGCCGCTTCCGGCGAACAATTCGGTTTTCGCCTGAGCGAGCCGCCGCACGTCGATTTTCCTGCCGTCATGCGGCGGATGCGAAAGTTGCGGGCCGAGATCAGCCGGAACGACTCGGCCGAACGGCTGCGCGCGCTGGGCGTCGATGTGTTTCTAGGCCAGGCGGCATTCACGAGCCGCCACAGCCTTGAAGTCGGCGGGCAAACGCTTGAGTTCCGCCGCGCCGTGATCGCCACCGGCAGTCAGCCCTCTGTGCCTCTCGTGGAAAGCTTGGCCGACGTCGGTTACCTGACGAACCGAACGATTTTTTCGCTCACCGAACTTCCTCGCCGTCTGATCGTGCTAGGGGGCGGACCGATCGGCTGCGAATTAGCGCAAGCGTTTCGCCGTTTCGGCAGCGAAGTGCATTTGATTCAGCATGGCAGCTCGCTGTTGAAGAAAGAATCGCCCGAAGCGTCGCGAATTGTTCGAGAGCAGTTCGAGCGGGAAGGCATTCACTTACACCTCGATTGGTCTGCATTGTCCGCAGAGAAGATGGGCGATTCCAAGAGCCTGATCATCGAGCGCAACGGAGAGAAGAAGAAGTTAATCGGCGATGCGATTCTCGCGGCTGTCGGGCGGCGGCCGCAGGTGGATGGCCTGCAGCTTGAGGCGGCCGGCGTACAATACTCCGAGCAGGGCGTTGAAGTAAACGATCGATTGCAGACTACGAACCCGGCGGTGTTTGCCGCTGGCGACGTCTGTTCGCGCTATCAATTCACACATGCCGCCGACGCGATGGCGCGAATCTGTATCCAGAACGCATTGTTCTTCGGACGCACGAAGTTGAGCGGCCTGATCATTCCTCGTTGCACCTATACTGACCCCGAGGTGGCTCATGTGGGCCTCACCGAAGCCGACGCCGCTCGGCAAGGGATCGAAATCGATAGCTACCGCGTCGAGCTGGCGGAAGTCGATCGCGCGGTGCTCGAGGGAGAGGAACACGGTTTCGCCGTCGTGCACACACGACGCCGTACGGGACGTGTCGTCGGCGCCACCATCGTGGCGAAACATGCGGGCGAAATGATCGGCGAGATGACGTTGTTGATGACCAATCGGCTGCCGCTCAAGACGCTGGCGGCGACGATCCATTGTTACCCGACGCAGGTCGAAGCGTTCAAACGCATTGCCGATCTGTACCAGCGCACGCGGCTATCGCCGCCATTGGCTCGGTTGCTCGAAAAATGGCTCGCTTGGCGCCGCTAGCGAGCAAATGTCCCATCCCGTGCCTCTGGCGTAACTGCGTTGGGCCGGGGCGATTTCGGCATCGATCAGGCGATCTTCAAGCCGCGCAACTTGGGCCGAGGTATACTTGGACCAGTCACGGCTCACTCCAACAGCGATCTTTCCACATGTCATCCGCCGCCGAACTGGCTTATCTCGAACTGCTCGCCGACGTCGACTCATTGATGGCGGAGTTGGAACTCTGGGCCGATCGCGCGCCCGATTGGCCGGCCGCGAGGCACGCCCGGGCCTTGGTGCGGCGGTTGGCCGAACGCACCGGTACGCTGCGCGTGCGGCTCGATGCGCCGTTGGTCGTGGCCACGATGGGCGGCACCGGCGCCGGAAAGAGCACGCTGGTCAATGCGCTGGTCGGAGCCGAAGTTTCGCAAGCGGGCCGACAACGGCCGACGACGCGGCAGCCCACGTTGATTTGCCGTCCCGACCTGCAGCCCGAACAGTTGGGCATTAATCCCGACAGCGTGTTGCTCGTGCAGCGAGACGTGCCGGCCCTGCGCGATCTGGTGTTGATCGATTGTCCCGATCCCGATACGACCGAAGACGCTGATCAACCCGGGACGAACCTGGCCCGGCTGCGAGAGCTGTTGCCGCATTGCGACGTGTTGCTGGTCGTGTCGACGCAGCAGAAGTACCGCAGCGCCCGGGTCAATGAAGAGCTGGCGATGGCCGCTCCCGGGGCGAGACTCGTTTTCGTGCAGACGCACGCCGACGTGGAAGAAGACATTCGCGACGATTGGCGTCACGTGCTCTCGGAAGATTATGCGACGGGCGATATTTTCTTTGTCGATTCGCTTTCGGCGCTGGACGATGCCAAAGCGGGAGTGCAGCCGCGCGGCGAATTTGCGCGGCTGCTGGAGTTTTTGGCGCGCGAGCTGGCGGGTACGCCGGCCAAGCGGATCCGTCGGGCCAATTTTCTCGATTTGGTCAGCCAGACGCTGGCAGCTTGCCGCGAGCGAATCGACTCCTCGACGCCGGCGGTCGAACAATTGGAAGCCGGCATCAACGAACAGCGCGGGCGATTGGCGGCGAAGCTGGCCCGCCAAATGCGCGACGAACTGCTCGGCAGCCGGCGATTGTGGGAAAATCGCTTGCTCGGCGAGATCGCCGCTCACTGGGGCTTCAGCCCATTTTCATGCCTGCTGCGCGCTTACCAGGGGCTGGGCGGTTTGTTTTCGAGCGCTGCCTTGCTGCGCGCTCGAACGCCGGCGCAACTCGCCCTGTGGGGCGCCATGGAAGGCGGCCGACGGCTGCGCAATCGGCGTCAAGAATCGCACGCAGAGTCTGCGACCTCTCGCGCCGTAGCGCTTGGCTGGGATGAAGGCGAGTTGCGGACGGCGGCGATTATTGTCGATGGCTATGCCTCGGAGGCTGGCTTCTCGCGCAACGAAGCGGAACTCGCGGTCGTCGAACGCGAGGCAGCCGCGGCCGGGACGGCGCTCGTTGCTTCGGCCTCGGCGGAATTGCAGGCGCTTGTCGGCCGTCTGGCCGCCAAACACACCCCGTTCTGGGTGCGCTGGCGGTATGAGCTGGCCCTGGTTGCCTTGCTCGGTCTGTTGCTTTATCGCTTCGGAAGAAACTTTTTTTACGATTCGTGGCTGGCCGTCGAGTTTGGGCTGAGCAATCAAGCGCAGCCCGTGCTCGGGACCGATTTCTTTTTGGCCTCCGCTGTGGTCCTGTTGCTGTGGTCCGGGCTGTTGCTCTGGGCTTTTACTGCACGCTTGCGGCGCGGCGTGCGAGCGGAGATTGAATCGCTTGCCGCCCATTGGAACAACCCGCAGCTATCGTCCGCCGTATTTGCCGGGCTCGAGGCACAATGCCGGACGGTGCATCGCTACCGGCACGAACTGGAGCGGCTCGAGCGTCGCGTGGCGGACATGCAGCAGCGGCTGAAGATTCCCGAACCGCGGCTGGGGCACCGCATAAGCTGACGCCGCTGGGCTTCGCTTTGACGTGCGGTGCGCACCCGGATGACCGCGTCGTGAACCACGAGTATACTGACGGACGACACTCAACTAATTGTCCGCGAATACAAGTTGGAAGGGTTTCGTGCACGAAGCGTTTATGAGGCTGGCTCTCCGAGAAGCCCAGCAAGCGTTGGAAGAAGACGAGGTGCCGGTTGGCGCGGTGATTGTGCATGGCGAGCATGTGATCGCCTCGGCTCATAATCAGCGAGAGTCGCTGCGCGATCCGACGGCCCATGCGGAAATGATCGCCATTACGCAGGCGGCCGAGTCGCTCGGAAGCTGGCGGCTGGATGATTGCATCCTGTACGTCACGCTGGAGCCATGCCCCATGTGCGCTGGCGCCATCCTGCAAGCGCGCATCCCTTGGGTGGTTTACGGCACGCCCGATCCCAAGGCGGGGGCGGTGCATACTTTGTACCAGTTGCTGGCCGATCCGCGGCTCAACCATCGCTGCCAGACCGTCAGCGGCATCTTGGCCGGACCCTGCGGGGAAATCCTCTCTTGCTTCTTTCAGCAAAAGCGAGCTCTCGGTAAAAAATAAAGCTCCGACGCGTCTTTGGCGCTTTTGTATCTTTGCCCTCTGCCTGGAGCCTGATTATGTCTGCCTTCAATCGTCGTACGTTTCTCGGCGCCACGACCGCGTTGGCTTCCCTTTCGGGCATGACCGCAACAGCGGGCGGAGCGGAAGACACCGGCCGGTTGGGCAAGACGCCGCACACGAAATTCGCGGTCAATATCGAGATGTGGTGGACCAAGCTCGATTTTATGGATCGCATCCGCGCGGCCGCGTCGTTCGGCTATCCGGCTTTTGAATTCTGGCCCTGGCGCAAACGCGATATCGATGCCATCGCGAATCTCTCGCGCGAACTGGACATCGAAGTCGCTCAGTTCACGGCCTGGGGGTTCGAACCGGGCATGAACGATCCGAAGAACCACGATGCCGTCGTCAAAGAGATCGAGGCCAGTTGCCAGGTCGCCAATAAGCTGAACTGCAAGAAAATGTGCGTGGTCGGCGGCAACGATCAGCCGGGCATGACGCAGGAACAGATGCACGAGAACATCATCAAGGCGCTGAAGCGGGCAGCGCCAATCGCCGAGAAATACGATGTGATGCTGATTCTCGAACCAATGAACATTCGCGTCGACCACAAAGGGCACTGTCTCTACGGCAGCCCGGCGGCCGTGCATATCTGCCGCGAAGTCGGCTCGACGCACGTGAAGATCAACTGGGATCTGTACCACATGCAGATCAGCGAAGGCGATCTCTGCGGCCACCTGAAAGACGGCTTCGACCAGGTCGGCTACTTGCAACTGGCCGATCATCCCGGCCGTAATGAACCTGGCACGGGCGAGATTCACTACAACCGCGTGTTGCGGCAGGCGTACGAGCTGGGCTACCGCGACTTCGTCGGTCTCGAGTGCCGTCCCAAAACGACCGAACTCGCCGCCGCTCAGGGCGTGGCCGCGGCCGACATCTGGTAAGCTCAATCGAGCGGGTGCTTCACGGGCGCCGACGGCGCGGGCGGAAGCCGTAAGTGGCGCGGGAACATGGAGCCGAACGCACACAGCAAGCTCAAGGCGAACAGAGCCGGGCCCGTGCCGTTGTAAATAATGCTGGCAACCCAATTAATATCGGATGCCGTCCCGGCTCGAAAACCGCGCATCGATAAGCCGCCCAGGGAAATCACCACAGGCGTCAGGAGGGCCGGCAGGACCAGCGAAAACGCGAACAATACGTACGCCAGTTTGAACATGCCGGGAATGGCGATACTTTCCCTCTTGAAGACAACAATCAGGAACATGCCCGCCAGAAATACGGCATGCATCAAGCCGTTGGAGTTGAGCATCTGGGACAGGACCATGTCTTGCATCTCATGCCTCCGCACAAAGACCGCGTGAGCTCTAGCAACCTCTCACGGCAATTTCGCCGCGCCGCCAGAGACAGTCAAGAGAATTCAGCCTGAGTTGGCTCAGTGCGATTTGCGGCGAAAGATCCGCTTGGCCTCTTGCAGCGCTTCGCCGAGCCGATCGACCTCGGCCAGCGTGTTGTAGCAGTAGAAACTGGCCCGTGCACTGGCGTTAATGCCCAGCCGCTTGTGCAACGGCATGGTGCAGTGATGCCCCGCTCGCACGGCGATGCCTTGCCGATCGAGCAGTTGGGCGATGTCGTGCGCGTGAATTCCTTCGAGCGTAAAGCTGACAATGCCCGCCTTCTGTTCCGGCGATGGGCCGAGAAAGTGCACTCCGCCGACTGCTTCGAGCACTTCGTGAGCACGGACCGTCAATAGCCGTTCGTGCTCGTGAATGGCGTCCAAGCCGATGCGGCTGATGTAGTCGAGCGCCGCCCCCAGACCGATTGCCGGCACGATGGGCGGCGTGCCCGCCTCGAACTTGGCGGGCAAATCGGCCGGTTCGAAGCTGTCGAGTTTTACGCGGCGAATCATGCTGCCGCCGCCCAGAAACGGGGGCATCGCTTCGAGCAATTCTCGCTTGCCGTAGAGAATGCCGACGCCGGACGGTCCCATCAGCTTGTGTCCGCTGAACGCCAGAAAGTCGGCATCAATATCTTGCACGTCGGTAACCTGGTGCGGCGCGCTTTGGGCCGCGTCGATCAGCACCACCGCGCCGGCTGCATGTGCTTGGCGAATGATTTCTTTCACCGGATTAATCGTTCCCAGCACGTTCGAAACCGCCGTGACCGCGACCAGTTTCGTGCGCGGACTAAGCAAGTTGGGAAGCTGCTGGAGTTCGAGCAGGCCGTCGTCGGTGATCGGAATGTGTCGCAGCACGGCGCCGGTCCGCTCGGCCAGTTGCTGCCAGGGCACCAGGTTCGAATGGTGCTCCATCACGGAAAGCAAGATTTCGTCGCCGGCGCGTACGTTGGCATCTCCCCAACTCCGCGCTACGAGGTTGATTCCTTCGGTCGTTCCGTAGGTGAACAATACCTCTTCGCGCTCGCGGGCATTGATGAATACGCGGGCCTTTTCGCGAGTTTCTTCATAGAGATCGGTGCTCTGATCGCTCAGCCAATGGATGCCGCGATGCACATTGGCGTACTGCTTTTCGTAAACGTCGACCAGCGATTGAATCACCTGCCGCGGACGTTGAGTCGTCGCTGCATTGTCCAAGTAAGCTAGCGGCATATCGCCATGCAGCACCGTCGAAAGAATGGGAAAGTCGGGGCGCAGAACTTCGGGGTCCAGCGGTAGAGTCATTTGCAAAGCACTCATCAAAAACTCCCACAGGGTCCACGCCCTGCAGCCTTAATTCTTTCAGCCGCGGACCGATGGCAAGTCGTTCCGAGCCGCTAGCGAACAATCCTCGCAAGATCGACCGATCGTGCGAGGAGGGTTAGCGGCAAGCGCGGCCGTTTTCGGCCGAGCCGTTGTCCGCCTGGCCTTGCTTGGGCGAGTAAATCGCCGATTGCAGCACTCGCCAAGATAACAGGCAACATTTTTGCCGATTCGGCGTCAATTTGGCCCCGAACAGCTTCAGCATGTCGTCGGCAGTGAAATTCTTCACATCTTCCACGGTCTTGCCATCGACCTGCTCCATCAGCATCGAAGCCGAAGCCTGGCTGATGCAGCAGCCATCGCCGTCGAAGTACGCCTCTTTGATCCGCCCAGCATCGTCGATTGCCAGATCGATATGAACAAAGTCGCCGCACAACGGGTTGTCGTCCTCATGCGCGTGCGTTGCACAAGAGGCATGACCCCGATGGTAGGGCTCTTCGTAGTGCTCCAGGATCCGCTCCTGGTAAAGTTCGTCTTCGTCTGCAGGCATAGCAAAAGGGAATAAAACGCTCGATTTTTGATCGTCGCACCGCTTGGCGTCGTCGGCTTTCGGTCTACCGAAAGCAGAGGAACCAATGGTCCTTATCTGCCACCGGCCCGGTTGCTCGATGCGGCGCCTGCCCACCTACAAAGAGTGTAGGCAGTCGGCTCGCGGGCGACAACCGCTCAGCAGGCGGCATGCGTCCCAACCTGGCCGGTTTTCAGCGAAACCGCGGGGCGAAATCGACTTGGGCCGCTACGGCGCCGGCTGGCACGGGCCGGACGAATTGACCGTACTATTTCGGCAGCCGAGCTTGCCGCACTACCGGAAACTCGCTCTCGCAAGCCTTCATAAAGGCCACCAGATCGGCTTGCTCCTGGTCCGTGAGATTGAGCTTTTTGATCTTCGGGTCCAATTGCGGGTTGGGATGGCCCCCCTTGTCATACCACTCGACGACTTCGTCTAGCGTCTTCAAGCTGCCATCGTGCATGTAGGGCGCGGTCAACGTCACATTGCGCACCGTGGGGGTCTTAAAAGCGCCTCGGTCCTTCTCTTCCATCGTAACGCTGTAGCGCCCCAGATCCGGCTCCGCTGCTTCCATGCCGACGCCGAGGTTATGGTACAACTCGTCGCTCAGGTTGGGGCCCACATGGCAGGCCGTACACGAACCTTTGCTTCCGTAAAACAGTTCGCGACCTCGCTGAGCGCTTTCCGACATCGGATGGGCTTCCATTTCCGCCTTGGCTTTCTGGTAGGCGGCCAGTTGATCGGGATCATCATCTTCGAGGTCTTCGGGATCAATGTCGGCGAAGGGCCGGAACTGCTCGTAATAATCGGCCGCCGCCGGCCCGGTGACCAGCACTCGCTCAAAGCTGGCGATCGCCTTCGCCACGGCGTCGATGGTCAGCTCGCCAAAGATTTTCTCGAATTGCAGCTTGTAACCTTCAATCTCAGCCAGCGTCTTGACGCAGGCTTCGTGGGTGTTGCCCATCTCGATAGGATTGGCGATTGGTCCTTTAGCTTGGTCTTCGAGCGAAGAGGCGCGCCCGTCCCAGAATTGCTTATCGCTCAGAATTCTGTTGTAGGCGACCGGCGAGTTGCGGCCGCCCATCTGACCGCCGATGCCCACGCCAAACCGCGTGTCGGCGGCGTAGCCGTGGTCAGGATCGTGGCACGAGGCGCAACTGATCGTGCCGTCGGCCGAAAGCCTGGGGTCGAAATAGAGCTGACGACCGAGTTCGATCTTCGCCCGCGTGAGCGGGTTGGCGTCCAGGCCCTTGACCTGCTGACGGCCGGTAGCCATGCCTAGCGGCAAGTCGAAGTCGGCGATGATCTCGTGGTTGTTAGGATCGTCGAGCCAGGCTTTGATGTCTGCGACGTCCAGCGGTCCCTCGCCGGGAATGCCCGAAGTGAGCTTGGACACGCCCAGGGTGATTCGGGCCGGCTTTGCTTCGACTTTGTCCGAAGCGGCGGCGGCCGCGGAGGCTGTTGCGTGCTCGTTGGCGCCTTCTGGCTCGCCGTTTTCCTTCGCGGGCGGCTTGTTGGCTGAATCGGCTTTAGACGCCGGCCGCTGGTCGCCGGCAGACCTAGTTGGCGGTGCGGCAGGCTCGCTGCAGCCGGCTAGTCCGCCGACAAAGACTCCCAGACAGCCCCAGCTTGTCAACAACCATCGGCGGATTTTCATAGCCGGTATTTTCCTCGCAACCTCTGTCATAGAGAGCCTCCATTCTCCCTATGTCCTGCTCAAGGTCAACCGGCGTTGCCGCAAGGGTTAAGCCTGCACAGGGCTCAGTTGCGTCTGCTGCGGCATTCTGCGCACGAGCGTTTCCGCTCCCGGCTGCCGGGATTGGATGCGAACCTTCTCAATCAGCGCGCGACAGATGCGGTCAACCAACCCCGATGGGCTCTCACCATGTCTTGCCGGCTCGGACATCAATCTCTCCGAAGCAGACGGCAGTTTGCGACGCGGCGCGCTTCGAGTCGCCCCTCGCGCCATCGCATGTCGGGTGATCACGCCAATCAGCGGCGCTACGTTGCGGTCGAATTCTTCGCGGGCGTCTGCATCTCCCGCGGCGACCTGGCGGCAGAGTTCCGTCAGTGCATGAAAGCTTTTCGACATCTCAATATCCTCAACTCGGTAATAGAGGTAGTAAACGATGACTCTTAAATAGCCCCGGCTGAGAGCACCATAGGACGTCGAGCAGGAGCCAGTTCGCAGCCACTCCAGCTTCGTTGCAAGGCGTCACACGGACGTAATTATGTAGTAAACAGGATCGGAACTCGTACCCAATGAGTTGCTTGCAACCACAGCAATCTCTCCCGAAGCGCCGATTGGCAGAGCGAAGGAGATAGTAAAATCACTCGATTCTGCGGAAGCCGCATCAGGCGTCGTGGTGACGGGCTCTGTCAAGTCGACCAAGCCGCTGAGCTGAATGCCGTACGTTCCAACTGGGCCGCTGATGACGCCCGACAGATACCAAGTGCTGAGGTTGGGGTCGCTGTTTGCCGTGGCGTAGGCGCTTAAGTCGCTTACGATCAGCGTGGCCGCCGCAGGATTCGCAACAACCGTCACGCTCGTCGGAGCCGATGATTGTCCCCAGACATTTGTCGCCTCAACGGACACGTCGCCTGGCGGCGGCGACTGTACTGTCAGGCTGAAACAGCCTGAGGAATCGGTCGTAACTGTCCCAGTGACAGATCCGGAGAATTGAACAACCGCTCCGCCGGGAACGCCGTCCGAGACCTGGCCGGAGAAGGTCACCAGCCCGCTCGGGTCCGACTGGTCGCATGACACAGTCACCGTCGGGCCCGAGTCGGTCAGCGCGGCATCGACAGACGGCGAAGATACGCCCCACACGTCCGCAGTGGTCGCGGTCACTGTTCCTAAAGCAGACGCCGTCGTATTGAGCACGAAACTGCCGGTCGAATCCGTGATGGCCGAGCCGGAAACCACTCCGGCAAAGTTCACCGCCAAGCCGGCCGGCGATTCATCGGACACCGAGCCGGAGACGACGACATTTGTTCCATCGCCCGTCTCTTGCACCGAGAACGTGATTTGCGGCGCGTTGTTGGCAATCGGCGTCTGTGCAGCCGCCGATGCCAGCCCAGTGCCCGCATCGGTTGCTATCGCCTGTTCATTGCCCAGCGCGCTGGCCGTACCTTCGTAGCTGAAATTTCCTGCGGAGTCCGCGGCGACGTTTGCTTGAACAGGCCCGCTCAATGCAACTTGCAGAGCCCCGGCGTTGGGATCATAGTCGGCCACGTGTCCTGAAATACTGATCGTATTGCCGGCTCCTACCGACGCGTTGAAGGCGTCGATCACAGGAGCGGACGACAATACATAACGATTCTCAAGCATCTGGAATGAGCGAGGTGGCGCCCTGCGTCGTGATCGCTTGATGTTACGATGCGAGAATAAATAACCAAACGGCATAGCTGATACTCCCTGAAATCGAGGCCCACAAATGCCCGCAGCCAAGTGCGATTTCGCACGCGCCCCAAGATGCCCCAGGATCATTGCCCTGAGAACCAGCCTGCTAGCATGCTTCCTTAGAGGAACAGCGCGGCTGGAGACGGCGATTAAATTGGTCTGCTAGCGGACCAAATCGGTAATGTCGCCTTCATTGTAATCGAAAAAGCTGCTTAAAACCCGACACGGCAGCTTAAAAAAAGTTCGGCTTGGGCCGAAAGGTCGCTGCGAGATGCAACCTGGACAGGAGGATGACAATCAAAGCTTACTACGAAATCCAAGGTTTGAAGAACGAGCTTATGAATTTCCGGTCGCCCCTCCCCTAGCGTGCGAAATCGCCCGACTGGGGGAGTCAAACTTCCCCAGCTAGACTCCCCGGCTCTCGACCTGCACGCCAAGCCCTTCGAACCCTTCGAGACGTCCCCGCTCAGTAGCCCAATTCGTCCAACAGTTCGAACTGGCGGACGAGATGTTCGGGTTGCTTCGGTTGATTACGTAGCGTTTCTTCGAAGTCGGGACATTCTCGCAATCTTCGTAGTAGCGGCGCCAGGTCCTCCATCGATTCGACTGTTTCTAGACGGAGGCCTACTTCAAATGCTCGCCGGAGATGTTGCAATGCAGTTTCCCAGTTTTGATCGCTCGGGATGCTCCCGCGCGCATAAATAGCCGCAACCCACATGAGCGCCTGCGGATTATTCGGCGCATGCCTGGCCAGCTCGTCTGCCGCTTGGATTGCACGATCATCGGATGTGGAAAACTTCGATTTGACGGCGCGCGTAAACCGGACAATAGCAAGGTTAACGCGAGGCGGCGTCCGGGAAGGATCCAGGCGAATCGCTTCTGCGAGATATTTTTCTGCCTGGTCTAAAGACTTACTGTCCTGCGTCCGTGATGTGAACAAGCCCAAATTGTTCAGCAACGCTGCATTGCGCAGCCCACGGTCAGCAGCTCTGCGATAACATTCCCTTGCCCTAGAATCGCGGAATGCGTCTCCTTCCGCCCGCAGCAGACAGTCTCCAAGACATGCGTCCAAGATCGGATCGCCCCCGATGAATACCCCTTTCGAATAACTAGTTTCAGCTTCGTTCCAACGACCGAGTCGATAGAAAGCTGCGCCGCGATAAAACCAAGCCTGCCATTTATCCAGTCCGAGATCGATGGCACGGGTCAAATGCACTCGGGCGGCGTCGTAGTCTTTGAGCTCGTAGGCCTGCTTGCCGACGTCAAAATAGACTTCTGCCAATGCGCCGCGCGTTTCCGCCGGCA
>JAICIG010000020.1 GCA_025924495.1 Pirellulales bacterium
AGATTTCGCTGGCCAAGAAGATCGAAGTCACGCGCAAGAGATACCGCCGCACGGTGATGGGCTGCGACTATGCGATGCAAGCGACCATCGCCACTCTGAAAAAAGTTCACGACGGCACGTTGACTTTCGATCGCACGATTAAGGTTTCGTTGACCGAGCGCCTGACCAAAGAGCAGATCATGGCGCGGATGCCGCACAATCTGCGTACGTTGACGCATCTGCTGGAACAGAACCGCCGCGATTTCCGCCAGGTGGTCAACAAGAAACTGCCGCGCGACCAGAGAATCGCCGCTCGCAACCGGTTCCTGTCGCGCCGCCGCAAGGCATTGACCCTGGTCGAAGAATTGAGCCTTCGCACTCGCCGCGTGCAGCCAATGATGCGCGAGCTGGAGGAAATCGTGCGCCGCATGGCGCACCTGCAGGAGCGGCTCAATCGGCTGGAAGAAAACACGGCCGCGAAGGACGAGCGCGCCAATTTGCGTAAGGAATTGCGCGATGCGATTCTGATGACCATGGAAAGTCCGAGCAGCCTGCTCCGCCGTTGCGAGACGATGCGGCAGCAGTACCAGGACTACGAGCGCGCCAAGCGAGAGCTGTCTGGCGGCAATCTGCGGCTGGTCGTATCGATCGCCAAAAAATACCGCAATCGGGGATTGAGCTTCCTGGACTTGATCCAGGAGGGCAATACCGGGCTGATGCGGGCGGTGGATAAATATGAGTATCGCCGCGGCTACAAGTTCTCCACCTACGCCACCTGGTGGATTCGGCAGGCAATTACGCGAGCCATTGCCGATCAGGCGCGGACCATTCGTATTCCGGTCCATATGATCGACGTCCTTTCGCGTTTGCGAAACGTCTCGAAACGGCTGCTGCAGGAACTCGGCCGCGAGCCGACCACCGAGGAAACGGCAATTGCCGCCGACATCAGCATCGAGGAAACCCGTCGGGTGCTGAATATCGGCCGCCACCCGGTCAGCCTGGACCGTCCGGTGGGCGAGAGCGAGGACAGCGCCTTCGGCGAGTTCATCGAGGACAGCGGCACGCAGAGCCCGCTCCGCGCCGCTTCGCAAGGCATGTTGCGCGAGAAGATCGAGAACTTGCTGAAGACTCTGACCTTCCGCGAACGCGAAATCATCCGCCTGCGGTACGGCCTGGGAGACGGTTACACCTATACGCTGGAAGAGGTGGGCCGTATTTTCAAGGTCACTCGCGAGCGCGTGCGGCAAATCGAAGCGAAAGCCGTCCGCAAGTTGCAGCATCCGGTGCGCAGCAAGCAATTGGAAGGCTTTCTGGAAGGCATCGCTAGCTAGCGCCGGGGGGCCGCTCTTGCAGCAAACTCCCCGTGAAATCTCTGAACCGCTGGTCAAACGACCAGCGGTTTTTTTATGATGAACGACCGCGCTGCCGGTTTTCGTGGCGGCGGAGCCCGCTCATGGTATCATGAGGCGCTTGAATCTTCATCAAACTCAGGGGAGTTAATCGACCCATGTCCGATACCGCCGGGGTGCTCCGCGAGCTGCACCGCATTCATCGCCAACTGAGCGATTTGCGTGAGCGACTTGAACGAGGCCCCAAGCAGATCCGTGCGCGCGAGACCAATCTCGCCCGACTCGAAGGCGAGCTGGCCCAGCTCAAGGCTGACGTCAAAGCGGCCCGAGTCGCCACGGACCAAAGACAATTGCTCCTCAAAAGCGGAGAGAGCAAAATCCGCGATTTAAAGGCCAAATTGAACGCGGCCAGCAGTAATCGCGAATATCAGGCTCTCAAGGATCAGATCGCCGCCGACGAGATGGCGAATAGCGTCCTGGCGGACGAAATTCTTGAAGCCATGGAAAAGATCGACGGTTTCGCCCCCGCGATCGCCGAGGCCGAACAAAAGCTGGCCAAGGGCAAGGAAGAGCTGAGCAAGACGCAGGGGCAAGTCCGCGACATGCAGGGCTCTTTGATGGGAGACGTACAGAGGTTGGAGGGCGAACTCAAAACGGTCGAAGCCACCCTGCCCGTCGATTTTCGCGATGCCTATCACCGCATTGTCCATAGCAAGGGGTCCGATGCCATGGCGCAGGTGGAAGGAGAGGTCTGCGGAGGCTGCCACCACCAGATCACGGCGAACGTTTTCAACTCGCTGTTGATGGGCCGGATTGTGGCCTGCCAGAGCTGCGGCCGCTTGCTGTACTTGCCTGAGGATCGCTCGCCCGGGGGGGGCAAGTGACGGGCCTGACGCGGCACGCGCGCGGTCGTTGCGGCCTGACGGCGGGCCGTCGTCCTTGCGGCGGGGAATGTACTTTACACATTTCGGCAGCGCGCACAGAATAGTCACGTTGGCGCGGCCTCCTTGATCTCGGAGGCCGCGCCTGTTTTCATTTTTCATTGCACGCCAGCCTGTTTCTTTAGTTCGCGGGGAAGGAAAAGCCATGTCCGACGTTATTCCGATGAGCCGTGTCGGCTATGAAAAACTGATGGCCGAGCTCAAGCACATGGAAGAAGTCGAAATGCCAAAAATCGCCGAACGGGTCGCCGAAGCGCGCAGCGCCGGCGACTTGAAGGAAAACGCCGAATATCACGGCGCCCGCGAATCTCAAGGCATGATGCAGGCCAAGATTAACTTGCTTCGCGACAAACTCAGCCGCGCGCGGATCGTTGATGCTTCGACGCTGCCGAAAGACGAAGTCGTGTTCGGCTGCACGGTCGTCGTCAAAGACCTCGATTTCGGCGATAAGGAAGAGTTCACGCTGGTGGGCGCCGGCGAAGAAGACTACGACGCCGGCAAGATTCTGATTACGAGCCCCTTGGCCCAAGGGCTGGTCGGCAAGAAAGTCGGCGATAAGGTGGAAATCCCCGTACCGGCCGGCACCATGAAGTTCGAAATCCTCGAAATCAGGACCGAGTGAGGGGAAGCTTGGAGCGCGGAACGAGATCGGCTCCGAGCCAGCAGTTATCACTCTAAACGTTACCGCTAACCGCGGCGTCGATTCGGGAGGCCAGCGTTTCGCGGTCGATGTCGCGGATGACAAACTTCTTTTGCGGCGACGTGGCCCCTGAGATCAGTTCGATCTGTGACTTCTTCAGCGAAAGCGCGTCGGCCAGCAATTCGATGATGGACTTGTTGGCCTTGCCTTTTTCGGGCGCCTGAGCGACCGACACCTTGAGCGTGCCCTCCTGGAAGCTGCGGATCTCGGACCGCTTTGCACCGGCGTGCGCTCGCACCGGCAGCAGGATGCCGTCGGCATATAAGTCCAGGTCGATCACGGCTCGAGCCCTTCGAATAGCGCTGAGCCGATACGAACCAGCGTCGCGCCTTCCTCGATCGCCACCTCGTAATCGCCGCTCATTCCCATCGAAAGCTCGTGCAACTCCCACCGGCTGCCCCAGACGGCCTTGAGGCGGTCTCGTAATTGGCGCAGCTGAGCGAACTCGCGCCGGGCATCATCGAGATTGCCTTCTCGGCTTGCCATCCCCATCAGGCCGCGAACTTCAATGCCATGCATGCCGAGCAGCGCTTCGCCCAATGGTTCCAGCTCGCTTGGTGGGAAACCGTGCTTAGTTGCGTCGCCGGAGATGTTCACTTCCAACAGCAGTGGCGCCGGGGCGGCGCCTCGATGCATGGTTTCGGCATGAATCGTTTCGAGCAGACGCAAACTATCGCCGGAATGGATGAGCGAAACCAGGGGCAAGGTTCGCGCCAGTTTATTGCGCTGCAAGTGGCCGATCAGGTGCCATCGGACTGGCTCGTCTGCTAGTTCTGCGGCTTTGCTCCAGAGCTCTTGCGGGCGGCTTTCGCCGAGGTCGGCGCATCCCGCGGCCAGCAGACTTCTCGCATCTGCCGGGCCGACGTACTTGGTTACTGCGACCAGACGGATTTCCGAACTGGCACGTCCGCTGCGCGATGCGGCCGCGGCAATTCGTGCTCGAACCTGCTGCACGTTTTCGGCGATTCGCTGCGCGGCATTCATGGGAAAAGACGCGAGTCTGCGCAATCTCATGGGCTTTTGGCCGTGCGCTGCTCGGTCTTCATCCTTTCCATTTCACTCGATCTCGATCAGCGATTCGGCGATGCCATCCCAATTGAATCTCGCGGCCAGAAACTCACTGACCAGATTGTGCCCCAACAAGGTTCGATTTCCGCGGTCGCCCAGAGAGCGATAGAACAGCCATTGTTGGCCGCCGACCTGCACCCGATAGCCGACCGCCAGATCGTCAGGCAGAATCTGTCTGTTTTCCGCGACCGTCAACCGTCGCCAGGTGAATGGTTGCGAGAATCGGCGCGGCGCAAGATCAATAAACCGCGGAGCGAACATCGCCCGGGCTTTGGCGGCGGATTGCTGCAACTCCAGGCCGTCGCCTGTTCCAATCATGGCGCCGCAGGCGGCGGCGGTGCGCCACTCGGGCAGTGCCAACGGCAACACCAGGGCGTTGGCGCGCTTGCTCGTCAGCATTCCCTCGTGCGATTCCTTGGCGGGGGCAAATCGTACGCTTGGAGCGAGCGGCAGCACGGAACGATAACCAATGGCGCCAGGCTTTTCCCCCAGCACGGCGTCGGCGGTAAACAGGAATTGATCCTGCCTCGCTAACAGCACGTGTCGCTGGATCCGCACGCCGCCCGTTAGCGAGATTTCCAATTCCAGATAGTCGACGTCGTCATCCGAGAACCAGCAGACCTCTTCCCATTCGGAAACTGGCTTCAGCGGCGTCTGATTCCAGGTAATCTCGGGATTCCAATTGCCCGACCAGATCAGTTCGCCGGAAGAGGTCAATTCCGTTCGGATCTGCTTGTTGTCATACGCGACGGTCAGCCGAGGAGCGCCGGGCGCCCAACTGGTGCGAAGTACAGCCAGTTGCGACAACTCGGAATTGAAAGCGGGCGCCGGATTCTTGCGAGCTGGGTTTGCCTTGCCGGTCGCGCGCTGACGAGCATCGAGTGCTGTCGGAAAGGTCAGCGCTGCGACGCGTCGCGCCGGTTCGCCTGCATTTTTTAAGGCAGCGCGGAAGAACGCGGCGGCGGAAACGCGCTCGCTGCTGGCCGGTGGGCCGAGCGCCTGGGAGCCATCGGCCCGCGCTAAACGAAGCGCATGGCCCACGAGTTTGGGAAAACGCGGATGCGTGGAGATGACGCGCTCGTCTCGAGGCGAAACTGTTTCCATCGCCGCGACTCGCGTCCAAGAGGCCAGCAGCGGCCGCAACCACGACAGGTACTGCGCGTGGCAGACGCCTTCCGCGTCGGTTACGGCTTCCAGCAGTTTTGTTGCGGTTTCACCTCCGGGAGCAGCTAGAGCCTTGCAGGCCTCTGCCTCAGGGAACCAATAGCTCAATGTCCGCGGCAATTCGACGGCGAACAATTGTCTGGCTAACAGGTTTTTGCCCGTAGAGGACTTTGATGCGGTGTCTGCCGCTCGGACCAGTTTCTCCAGGGCGGCCTGCCAGACGGCCGGTTCCAAACTATCAGCTAACACAGGAAGCGCATGCGCCCAAGCGAGCGCTTCCAAACCCGCTAGGACGTTAGAGACATCCACGGTCTTCTGGGCCAGCCACAGATCAAGCGCGGCGGTCGCGGCAAACAGGCGACCGGGTCTGGCCTGTTCAAGGTCGGTCAGCTCACGGAGGCGAGCCAGAGCGGCGCCATCTAATGTAAGTTGGCTGTCGGCAGCTCCCCAAGCGAGTGCGCCCGTAGCTCCCAGCCGTTTTGCCAGCGTGTGCGTGACTCGGCGTTTTGACAAGGCGCGGGCAAATTCCTGCCACTGCCCTGCTTGCTCAAAGAACGCCGCCGGCTGCAGGTGCGTGCCATTGGCCGATGCGTGCGGCTTGACGGAGCCATTCGTGGCGCTGGGGCGCGAGGCCCGGGGTTGTGCAGTGATCGAGGCCATGCTGGAGTGCGTCCGAGCCAAATAAGTCGTGGAAATGTTGAAGCCGTTTCCGCGCGACGTTGCTTTGTTCCTTCGCGAGCAAGTCTGACTGCTCCGTCAACCGCCCAACGTGATGGTACCGGCTGCAAGCAGGAACGAAAATACGGTAATCAAGCCTGGGGCAAAGCCTAACGACCCGCTCGGCAATCGGCAAGGAGTCGAGAAGCAGCGTGTCGAAAAGCAACGCTCGCGGGTTGTCAGTCAACGCGGCCCACCGCTATCCTATGATATCGTTTGGCTGAACCACGGACGGCCCCATGCTTTGATCTATTGGGGGCCGGCGTAATACTTCGCGTTTCACAAGGACGACGCCATGCGGCACTGCGCGTTTCTTTCCGGGCGAATGATCGCGTGTTCTTTAGCGTTAGCGCTGTATTGGACGGTCGGGTCCTTGAACGAAGGCTCGGCTAAACTTCTGGCTGCCGATGAACCGGCAGGCCTGAAACGCCTCGATCCAAAGCAGCCGCTGTGGATCGACGCTGCAAGAAAGCGTGTGGTGATGGTGGGCGACGTTTGCCTGCGCGAGGGGCAATTGGAGATGCTCGTCTGCCCGCATGGCTCTAAGGAACACGAGTCGGTGCTGCATGTCGCCCTCGAGCCATTTAAGGTTCATGCGGCGCTGTTGGCGGTCGGAGCCGAGCCGGGCAATCCGGCGCGCTTTGTGCCCGACTATCAGCCCGCCCGCGGGACGCAGGTGGACGTGTGGTTATTCTGGACTGACGAAAATGGGAAACGTCAACGCGCCCGCGGCCAGGATTGGGTTCGTCACACGGGCACGCAAAAATCGCTCGAACAGTCGTGGGTCTTTGGCGGCAGCGGATTCTGGGTCGACGAAACGACCGGCAAGAAGCACTATCAGGCCGAGCAGGGGGATTTCATCTGCGTCTCCAATTTTCCTACCGCCATGCTCGATCTGCCGATTGAAAGCTCCGACAAGGCCGGACAGTTGTCCTTCGATGCCTTCACCGAACGCATTCCCCCGCTGGGCACGAAGGTGACGATCGTGCTGAAGCCGGTGCTTGAAGACAAGTAGGACAAAGCCGACCAAGAGGCGGCAGAGACCAAGGACTGATTTCGTCGCCCTGACGCTGGTTATCCTGGTGCTGCCGAATGGCCGGCGCCCCCGAAACCGGCCTATTCGCCGACGCGGCAATGCTTGAGCATCTCCGCTGGCGACATGATGTAGCTGACGTAGAATGGCCCGAACTCCGCATAGCGTGCGCTAGCCTCGTCGAACCGCATCTTGTAGACGATTTCCTTAAGGAACTCGGGGTTTCTCGCCCAGAGCGTGACGCCCCATTCCCAATCGTCGAAGCCGGTCGAAGCTGTGATGAGTTGCGTCACTTTGCCGCCGAACTGCATGCCGCTACGCGCATGCTCGCCCATCATCCGGTTCCGCTCGTCGAACGGCAGCAGGAACCAATTCTCACCGACCTTGCGCTTTTTGTTCATTGGGTAAAAGCAAAAGCTCGGCCACGGGGGCAATTCCGGCGTCAGACGCTGCCGGCGCATCATTTCCTCGCGCGCCTCGTAAGTCTTCAGCTTCGCCTGGTACGCCGGACCATTGGGATCTTCTCCTTCGGCGACCAATCGCTTGCCGTATTGCTCCACCGAAGGAACGTATTCAGAGACTTCGGTCAGTGAAACGAATGAATAGGTCGGCTCAATCACGGAGCCCAGCGGGCTCGACATCAGCCGCTGGTGAACGGCGTCGATCTTGAGCGGGTCGGAATCAAGCAACATCAAGCCGAAGTCGGCCTTATGGCCGCTGACCACCGAGGTTTGCATTCTGGCCGGCGCTTCCGAACCGCTGGGATCCAGAACCGAAACTAGCGCCTGGCAACCCTGCCGCAGCTCCTCGGCCGATAGTCGCTTGAGCTCGCGGCGATCGAAGCGGTAATACAAGTGGCTGCAATGCCAGCCTTCCGTTGGCTTGAGCGAAGGTTCGGCAGGCGCCGATTGCGGACCGGGACGGTGGCCGCCATGACCCGCCGCGGCGGGGCGTTGTGCTTCTGACATGGTGAGTACTAGCTCTGCTTTAATGGGAAGGTTCGCATCGCTGCGGCGGTCTCGCCGTCGGGCGGGTCAAACCGATATCATACCAATCGGTTTCCGCACGTCAGCCCGTGTCGCTTGCCGCAGGACCGCCCGTGTTATTCATCGAAAAGTTCTGACAGCACCCTGCCGTCGACCTGGGGCATGTCCTGGCCCAAGAGGCGGGCGACGGTCGGCGCCACATCGATGTTCTCGATGATGCCGAGCTTCGCGCCCGGCTTGATGCCGGCGCCCGCGGCGACGAATACGGCATTCATTTTAGGATTCGTCGCGATGAAGCCGTGGTTGCCAAGCGAGATGCCTCCGGCTGCCTGCGGCACGACAAATTGATCCCCCTCGGCGGAGCCCGAAAAGGCATAGCCGTCCTTGCCGACCAGCACGAGGTCAGCCATTTGCTCGTACTCGCGAGGATGGGGCAATCCGTGCGCGGCAAATTGCTCGGGCGACAGGATCTCGGCGATTCCTTCACTCCCTGCAAACAATTCCCGGACGCGTGCGCGATCCGCCTCGCGCTGGCCAGGATCGGTCAGGTAGACCATGCCGATGCCGCCTTCGGGGACCACCTGGGCTCGCGCGTAGTCGATCTTGCCCGGCCGGCTGCTAGTCAGCAAGCCCGCCTGGCGCAACACGACGTTTGGTTTGAGCGCCTTTTGCGAAACGCTGAAGCCATGATCTGCGACGATAAATACGGTCGTTCGCTCGCGAATTCCCGCTTCATCCAGGGCGGCCAACACTCGCGCGACGCAGCAGTCGGCATAGGCGACGGCGGTATATCCCGCAGGAGATTGAGGCCCCTCGGCGTGGTGCGTGGCGTCGACGTTGAGCAAATGCAGCAGCAATAGGTTCGGCTTACGACGTCGAATCACGTGGCAGGCGGCGCTGGTCCAGACTTCGTCGCGGCCGACAGCACTTAGCGATTTGAAGCTGGCGTCCGATTCATCCGCAAGAATGCCTGCCGCCGCCAATTCGCTCCGCAGCCGCGGCGAAGAGTGCAGCACGTTTTCGGGAACATCGGGAAAACTGTCGTCGAGATGCTTGCTGTTGCGCGTGCACGGCCAGTTGATCTCCGCCGTCAAATAGCCCGCGTTGTGCAGACGTTCGTAAATCGTCTCGACGCGCACCAGGTCGGTCTTGTCACGCTTTGGGTCGAGTGCGACTGGCTCGCCGGCGCCTGCCCGCACCAGCACGCCGTTAAACAAAACGCCATGTTTCTCTGGCCGCACGCCCGAGACCAGCGACGTGTGGTTCGGCCAGGTCACCGACGGATTAGAAACATGCATGCCTTCGGCCGCCGCCCCCGTCGCGGCCAGACGGCGGATTGTCGGCAGCGGCTGCCTGGCGTCATTGAGCAGGTAAGCCGGAAAGCCGTCGATGCTGATAATGACGACATGCCGAGTCGTCAGAGGAGCGCCCAGAACAGATGTCGCTAGTGCGCAAATTAAAAGGGAGGAACCAATAAGCAATCGACCAAGCATCAGCGGGACCCTTCGGGGTGGGAATGACGCCGGCCAACCGCTGCCGACTGTCTTCGGTTAGCTATCGTAAGTGGGCCTGACGAGAGGAGCAACCCGCCGCGGCTCGAGCGAGTTTTATCGCTTAAAGCGCAAAAAAACGTTCCCGCGCCTTACGCGGGAACGTCGTGACGAGTCGATCGGTTTCTGAGATACGTTGGCGATTAGTAGGCGAAAGTCGCCAAAAAGGCGCTGCGCGTGCCGGGATTGGTCCACTGCTGGCCCAATCCGCGACCTGCGAAGCCGCCGGCCACGGTGAATGCCGGAGCAGAATTCTCGACTTTAGCCAGCGGCGGGTAGAAGATCTCTTCGTTGGTGCAGACGCAATCTCCCTTTTTCAACTTGCGCGTCTCGAGATGGGCTTCTTTGCCCGCCTTCAGGCTGGCGACCATGTCGATATGGTCGAGCTTCATTTCAATCGGCAGCGATGCCACTCGCACCACTTCGCCGGCTACCCGACCCGCATGCTCGCGAACAAAGTCGGCCAAAGCCGCGCGCTGTTCTTTGTTGGCGCGCTCGTCGACAAGCACTACCGACTTGATTGGGTCGGGACGTACGACCACGCCGCCGCCATAACCCAAAGTGTCGGCGGCCCGGATTACCAGCACGACATTCAGCCCTGACAAATCCACTCCGTGATGACGCCCTTCTTCGATATTCCAGGCCAGGATTGCCTGCTGGCCCGTCAGCCCGACCTGCGCATTGGCAAAGCAGGGGCCCGTATACACGTCGCAGGTCCGAGTTTCGAGATAGTTGCCGCTGATTTGTGGAGCGAATCGTGGAGCAGCGCCCGACCGATTAGCGACGAACAGAGCGGCAAATACTGCGGAAAGCGCCCCGGTAAGCAATAAGGAACGACGAAGCATAGTCTCGCCTCCGTGGAAAACGACTAGAATGCCCAACTAAAGCAACGAGACTATTTTAGTGCTCGGGTAAATCAGGGTCCAGTTGAACTGCTCGCCGGGTGAACCTGCTTGGCGTTATGGCGGGGTCGGGATTGCCGAACGGCAGTTCGGCAGCGTAGATTCCTAAGAGGGGATGGGGCTGCTCGCAGCCTCCAACCTTCCTGACGCGCCGGTTAAACACGGGGCCCCTTCAAGCTCGCTGCCGGTCGCCGCTGCTGCCAAAGTCGTTTATCAACACCCAAAGCCTAGCTTAGTTGCCGGCGCAATGTCGCTGATCGCTACTCCAGACCCCGCCGACTTCCTGCCGTTGTTTGGCCTGTCGGCGTTTCGACCCGGCCAGCGCGAGGTGATCGAAGCGGTGCTCGCCGGCGAGGATTGCCTGTGCGTAATGCCGACGGGCGGCGGCAAGAGCCTGTGCTATCAACTTCCGGCGGTCGCGCGGCCGGGCTTGACTCTGGTGGTGTCGCCTCTGATCGCCCTGATGAAGGATCAGGTGGACCAGTTGCTGGCCAAAGGATTGAAGGCGGCCTTCATCAACAGCACGCTCGAGCCTGCCGAACAGTACGCGCGGCTCGACGCGATGGCGAAGGGCGAATATGATCTGCTGTATGTCGTGCCCGAGAGGTTCCGCAGCCCGCGATTCCTAGAGGCGGTGCGGGCCGCCGACCTCAAGTTGCTGGCCGTGGACGAGGCCCATTGCATCAGCCAATGGGGACACGACTTTCGACCCGATTACGCCAAGCTGGGGCGGTTTCGGACCCTGCTCGGCAATCCGCCGACAATCGCGTTGACGGCGACCGCCACGGACACGGTGCGGCAGGACATCGTTCAGCAACTTGCCTTGCAAGCGCCGCGGACCTTTATACACGGATTCTCCCGGCCGAATCTGCATTACGAGGTGCAGATGCCGCACACCAAGGGGCGCAAAGATCAGGCGCTCGAAGAGTTCCTGCGGCGCAGTCCTGGCTCGGGCATCATTTACGCCTCGTCGCGCAAACGCTGCGAAGAACTCGCGGAGCAGATCGCCGCCACGACCAGACGAACCACTGCCATTTATCATGCGGGCATGCTGCCCGACGAACGTCGCCAGGCGCAAGATCGCTTCATGCGGAGCCAGTGCGACATTGTCGTCGCCACCACAGCCTTCGGCATGGGCATCGACAAACCCGACGTGCGGTTCGTCATTCACTACAACTTGCCAGGCACCCTGGAAGGCTATTATCAGGAAGCCGGGCGAGCCGGACGCGATGGACTTCCTTCGCAGTGCCTGATGTTGTACAGCTATGGCGATCGCAAGATTCAAGAGTTCTTCATCGAGAGCGCGTATCCGGCTCGCGAAGTCGTGGCGCAGGTCTATAACTTCTTGCGGAGCATCGACAGCGAACTGATCGAGCTGACCCAGCAGGAGATCAAAGAATCGCTGAGTTTGCAAATCAGCGCGGAAGGAGTCGGCGCCTGCGAGCAACTACTGGAGAAATCCAACGTGCTCGAACGCCTGGAGAGCCGCGAAAACATGGCGCGCGTGAAATTCGACAGCGACGTTCCGACGCTGGTCGAACTATTGCCGCGTCAGGCGAAAGCTCAGCGACGTCTGGCCCGAGCCATTGAGCAACTGCTGGGCGGCGTGCGGCACGAGTGGGTCGACGTCTCGCCGCGCGACCTGCAAATTGCCGCCGAGATGGATGCCGCGGCGCTCGCCCGCGCCATGCGCGAACTGCGGCAGTTGAAAGCGTTCGATTATATTCCCGCTTTCCGCGGCCGCGCGATCCGCATGCTCGAGCGCAGTAAGCCGTTCGCCCGGTTGGAACTGGATTTCGAAGAGTTCGAGCGACGCAAGGCCTGCGAGTACGAAAAACTCAATCGCGTCGTTGCTTTCGCCGAGAGTTCGCGCTGTCGCGAACGAGAGATCTTAGCTTATTTCGGCGAAACAGAGAGCGAGCCTTGCGGCCGCTGCGACAATTGCCGGCGCCGCGGCGTCAGCGCACCGCACGTGCAGGAACAAGCTGCGGCGGGCAGCGTTCAGTCGTCGGCGGCAGTTGCGCCGGCAGCAATGAACGATCGCTTGTTGGAAGCGGTGCGGATGGCTCTCAGCGGAGTGGCTCGCGCCCGTTCGCGGTTCGGAAAACATCTGGTCGCTCAAATGCTTTGCGGCTCGAATAATGCCCGCATCAAACGATTCGGCTTGCAGCGGCTCTCAACTTATGGACTGCTCAGCGAACTGAAGCAGGACCAGGTTGTCGAATTGCTCGATGCACTGCTGCTCGTCGGATGCCTGGAGCAGACGGGCCATGACAGTCGGCGGCCGACCATTCAATTGACCGATCGCGGTCAGGAAGTCATGGCCGGGCGGGCCGGGCAGGAGCTCAATCTGCCGCTATCGCCTGAATTGGCCCGCCGCTTCACGCGCCGCGCCAACCGCACGGCGTCGGACGCGGCGCCGCCGTCGACCGAGGTTAGAAGTGTGGCTGCCAGACCCTCGGCGCCGATCAATCCTGCAGACGCGGAGGCAGATGCGTTATCCTTCAGATCGCCGGAACTGGACGAAGTCGCCTACTCAGATGATGCCTACCCGGACGACCTGCCGGCGTCCTTCGATACGGAGCCAGATGCTTCAGTTGTGCCAGCAAGCAACATGTCCGGCGGTAGTCAGGCCCATGGCACGCGTCCCACGCACTACTGGACCTGGCGGTTACTGGCGGCAGGTTTTTCCGTCGACGAGTGCATGGCGATCCGCGGCCTTGAGCGCGAGGTGGTGCTCGACCACGCTTTGCGGGCGATCGACTCTGGCAGCCCCGTGGACGCCAAGTGGTTCTTGTCATCCGCGCATTTGCAGGCCCTTGCGAGCGTGATTGGAGAAGAGACGCCTGCTCGTATCCGCCCCTTGTTGGGTCGCCTGCCCCCGGGCACTCGGTACGAAGAAGTGCTGTTATTCCTCAAGTGTCGTTCGGCGACGCTAGCTCCATCGCCGCTTGCGGTTGCGGAACAGCCGCATCGTAATTTGCCGGGCGATGAGCTAGAATAACTTGTTTGCTTCCCGGAGCGCCGCACGGGCTGGCGGCTTGCTCAACAGGGTGACTGCATGCCGCAATCGCATGCAATCGGGCTGCCGAACCGACTCGGCGCATCTCGGGAAAAGCGTTTTTGGACAGTGGAAAGGACGTCGATGGAGAACCAACCTGTGGGCGCCGGGCCTGCACCGGATAAACCCGCCGTGCAGCGGCCGCGCCCGAATCCCTCCTTCATGGTGCTCTTGCTGTTTGCGCTGGTGATCGCAAGCATGCTCTTTTTCGGCGGTGAGAGCGGCAAACGCGCCGAGATCAGCTACGGAAAATTCATCGAAGAACTGAAGGCCGACCACGTCGCGGAAGCGAGCGTCGGAACACGGGAGATCCGCGGCAAATTCAAGCCCGGCTATCCATTGCCCGAACAGCCGGCTGACGCCAAAAAAACAGCTACGGCCAAGAAGCCGGCTGCCGCCGAGTCGAGCGATAAGGAGAAAGCGAAAGAGAAAACCGCCACCAAGCCTCCTGCGGCCAAAGATGCCAAGGAGGGGACGGAGTTCATCGTCATCAATAGCCCCGTGGCGGGCGCCGAACTCGATCGGCTGCTGCTCGAGCACTTGGGCGAGAACTATAAGGCCAGCGAAGAAAAAGACAATCTTGTGCTGTTGATGCTGGTTTATCTCGGCCTGCCGCTGATCTTGTTTGCGGGCATGTGGCTGATGTTCCGCCGTGCCCGCGATCAGTTTATGGGGGGCGGCATCCTGTCGGGCTTCAATAAAAGTCCGGCCAAGCGATACGAAAACGGCAAGCAGCGCATTACTTTCGAAGACGTGGCCGGGCTGGAAGGTGTGAAGAACGATCTGGCGGAGGTCGTGGAGTTTTTGAAGGCTCCTGAGAAGTTCCAACGTCTCGGCGGCCGGATTCCCAAGGGCACCTTGCTGATGGGGCCGCCCGGCACCGGCAAGACCTTGTTGGCCAAGGCGGTGGCGGGCGAAGCGGGAGTGCCGTTCTTTTCAATCAATGGATCGGAGTTTATCCAGATGTTCGTCGGCGTCGGCGCCAGCCGCGTTCGCGACATGTTCAAAACGGCCAAAGAGGCGGCGCCCTGCATCTTGTTTATCGATGAAATCGACGCCGTAGGCCGCGTGCGCGGCGCCGGCTTGGGCGGCGGTCACGATGAACGCGAACAGACGCTGAATCAAATTCTTAGCGAAATGGATGGATTCAGCCCGAACGAATCGGTGATCGTATTGGCCGCTACCAACCGTCCCGACGTACTCGATCCGGCATTACTCCGGCCCGGGCGGTTCGATCGCCACGTGACCGTCGATCGGCCCAACTTGAAAGGCCGCGAGGCAATCTTCAAAGTCCATTGCCGAAACGTACCATTGGCCGACGACGTCGATCTTCATCGTTTGGCCAGCGGCACGGTGGGCCTCACCGGCGCCGACATTCGCAATCTGGTCAACGAAGCCGCGTTATGGGCGACGCGCGAAGGCAAAGACAAAGTCGACATGTCCGACTTCGAGATTGCCCGTGACAAGGTGCTGATGGGACCGAAGCGAGAAGAAGTGCTGGCCGGCAAAGAGAAGATGATGACGTCGTATCATGAATCGGGCCATGCGCTGTTGGCCTGGCTTGTGCCGGGCGCCGACCGGCTGCACAAAGTGACAATCATCCCGCGTGGCCGTGCGCTCGGCGTGACGCAGTTGCTGCCCGAAGAAGATCGCATGAACATCGGCGAGACGGAACTGCACGCCCGACTGGTATTCATGATGGGCGGTCGCGCCGCGGAAAAACTGGTGTTCGACGAGTATAGCGCCGGCGCCGAAGACGATCTCAAACGGGCGACGCAGCTCGCCCGGCGAATGGTCACGCATTGGGGGATGAGCGAACGGCTCGGCCCGGTAGCGTACCGCACCAGCGAGGAGCATCCTTTCTTAGGCAAAGAAATTCAGGAATATCGCGAGTTCAGCGAAGAGACGGCCCACGTCATTGACGAAGAGGTGGCGCGCATCCTTCACGATGCGGCCAACCGTGCCAACACATTGTTGTCGGACAATCGAGACCAGCTCGATAAGTTGGCCCACGCGCTAGCCGAGCACGAAGTCCTCGATGACCGAGAGATCGAAACGATTATCGGCCCTTCGCCGACGCGGGGCATTTCGCCCAACGGCAAGGTTGCCATCGATGCCGCGGCGACTGCCGCCGGGAAGTAGCCCAGGCCGAGAAATCTTTGGTTTCTTGGCTCAAAAAGCCGGGAATTGTTTGACAACGCGCTGCGATGTGCCTAACATCGGCACTTGAGGAGCGAGCCGCAGTTTTCCTAGAGACACCATTTCGGCACGGTGCACTGCTTGTGCATGGCCGAATCCCGCCTGGGCGGCTTAGGTTCGATGAGTTTATCCCACCGGCTCCAGCAATATTCCTTGCGATCGGGTCGCGGTGCGATCGCGATGGCGGCTTGTATCGCCTATCTGATCGCCGTGACAGGCGTGCCCTTGCCAGTGAAAGTTGTCAAGGATCGCAGCCAGCCCTTTCCCTGTATGCATAGCGCTTGCGGTTGCGCGAGCGCCGCCCAGTGCTGGCAGAGCTGCTGTTGCACGACGCCTCAGGAGCGACTTGCCTGGGCTCGCGAGCGCGGGATTGAGCCGCCCCGGTCGTTGACCTTGCTTGCGGCAGTTCGGCGCGAGGGCGATCGCCATGCACATTCCTGTTGCGAAGCGAAGCCTTTGCGCGAGCAAAACAGTCATTGCTGCGAGTCCGAGCAGCCCAAGAACGTTATTTCACAGCCGACGGTCTCTCAGCCGGCAGAAACGCCCGCGTCTACCGCAGCCGGGGAAGACGACGGCCTGATTACAATCTCGGCCTGGCGGGCCTGCCATGGCCTCGCTCCGCTTTGGAGTTTTCTCGGAGCCGCTCTAGCGGCGCCGCCGTCGCTCTGTTACGAGTTTGACTGGAGTCCATCCGCCTGGGTCTCTGTGGGTTCAGACGCTTCGGCCTCGATTTGCTTTTCTCCCGACACTCCCCCTCCCCGCGCCTAAGGCGCTATTCACCCCGAGTTCTTGCGCCCTGCGCTGAACGAGTGTCTCCGGATCTCGTTGCGCCGGCGAGATGAACTTCGGAATTCCCTGGACTGCGTCTGCGTTCGACGCGCGAGGTCTTGCGCGCTTAAGTCGTTCGCCGGCGGCTCGCTCCTCAAGTGAAACTGTCGGTAGAGACTTAGGCGCGCCAGGCTGTCGCACGTCGCAGACGCGCGGTTTGACCCGCCAATCGCCCGCGCTGGGATCGTCGGGCGTCCTGAGAACTATGCACCCTTCGGCTGGGACCGCAAGCGACCTGCTCCGCAAGGGCTCAGGACAGAGAATCGATCGGGCCGAGCGAACGACCCTGCGTCGTCTGCGGACGACAACACGGCCCGCCTTTCATCATTTAACGAGTTCCAAGAAATCTGTGGCGATAGACAAATGAGAATTGGCATCCAAAACAAGCGCGCCGCATTTACGCTGATTGAGCTGTTGGTGGTGATCGCCATTATCGGCATTTTGGTTTCGCTGCTTTTGCCCGCCGTTCAAGCGGCGCGCGAGTCGGCGCGGCGAGCCCAATGCAAGAACCAGTTAAAGCAACTCGGCCTGGCTCTCCATAATTATCACGATCGCGTCCGCGCCTTTCCAGCAGGGTATATCTCTTTGCTCGACGGCAACGGCGACGAGCTCGGCCCCGGCTGGGGCTGGGCGGCCGCCTTGCTCGGCGATCTCGAGCAAACTTCGCTGCAGTCGCAGATCGATTTCAACTTCGCGATCGGTGATTCGAAGAATGCCTTGCCGCGTGCCGTACAGATTCCAACGTTCTATTGCCCGAGCGAAATCTACGGACGGCAGTTCACCGTCGATCAAACATCGGTCTCTGTGGCTTACGGCAACTACGTGGGGCTGAACGGCAACGCCGGGGTAAGCGATTTCGCCGGCAGCAACGACGGCGCCTTTCTGCGCAATCGGTGGTTCAAGGTCGCTGAGATCCCGGATGGATTGAGTAGTACCCTATTCGTGGGCGAGCGCTGTTCGCGAATGTCGCTCACAACGTGGACGGGCGCCGTGACGGAGGGCGCGGTTCCTTCCCAATTGGACCCTGCAGCCAGTGAACAAGCGGCCGCCTTAGTGCTGAGCCACGCCGGGCCGCACGTGCCCAACAATCCCGAGGTCACCGATGCCGATGCTTGCAGCAGCTTTCACCCCGCGGGAGTGAATTTCTTGTTCGGCGACGGATCCGTACATGTCATCAACGACACAATTGACATTCAAGTTTACGACGCGCTAGCGACGCGACGAGGCGGCGAGGCGGCGAGCGCCGGCGATTATTGAACGCGACCTGTGCGGGATCCGCCGCCTGTTGCTTGTTTGCCTTGCGGCGGTCCGCTATTCTCCACTTCATCTGCTGGCGCGGGCTGTTAACGTAGGCCTTTCCAGCGCCTTGGGCAGCCATCTCCTAACCGCTGGAATCAGGCATTGCATGAGCGCCGAACGTCGAGTCGTTTCGCTCGCGCCGCGCAAGAAGCGGCGACTCTTGAAGTTCATCTTGGCGCTCGTGATATTGCTGCCGCTAGCAAGTTTTATCGGCTGGAAGCTGATGATTGAAATGCCCGGTAGCAGTTATCAAGGCGCGCTGCCCGCGCTGGGCGCCCAGGAGGTCTCGCTCCGAGATGAACTGCGTCGTGACGTCGAGCATCTTGCCGTAACCATCGGGGATAGAAATCTGAGCCGTTATCCATGGCTATGCGATGCGGCCAAATTCATCGAGTTCGAGTTGTTGGCCGCCGGCTACGAGGTCGACCGCCAAACTTACCAGGTGCGCGAGCAGGATTGTTTCAATCTGCAAGTGGAGATTCCTGGCCGGACCCTGCCCAAGGAAATCGTAGTTGTCGGGGCGCACTACGACACCTATCCTGGCGCCCCTGGCGCAAACGACAATGGCAGCGGCACGGCGGCGCTATTGGCCTTGGCTCGTCGCTTCGCCAAGACGAAGCCGGAGCGAACGCTGAGATTCGTCGCCTTTACGAATGAAGAGCCGCCCTATTTTCATCAACAGGAGATGGGCTCCTGGATCTATGCCTGGAACTGCAGCCAGCGCAAAGAGAACCTGACGTGCGTGATCAGCATCGAGACGATCGGCTATTTCAGCGATGAGCCCGGGAGCCAGCAGTACCCGCCGCCGTTCGGCGCGGTCTACCCCGATGTCGGCAATTTCATCGCCGTGATTGGCGATGTCGGCTCGCGCAAGCTGGTTCGCGACGTGGTCGCCTCGTTCCGCCGCCATGCCGCCTTTCCGTCCGAAGGAGGCGCCGTGCCGTCGGTTGTGCCTGGCGCCGGCTGGTCCGATCACTGGTCGTTCTGGCAGGCGGGCTACCCGGCGGTGATGATCACTGATACGGCTCCGTTCCGGTATCCTTACTATCATACGGCCGACGACCTGCCCGATAAGCTCGACTTCGACCGCATGGCGCTTGTGACTGCGGCGCTGGAAAAAGTCGTGGCGGAATTTGCGGGAGGGAAGTCAATGCCCCAGGCTGGGCGAACAGAACGCACCGGAATTGCTCCTTAGCAACGGGGATTGAACAACCAGCCGATCGCCTGCCGTGCAGTCTCTGCATTGTCGAGCGGCGCATTCGTCAGCAGAAACCATTCCAGGGGAGTCGCGCCTCGCGGCAGGTTGCTTTCCCACACCCGCATGGCCCAGACACACTACAGCTCTTGGTTGTGGTTGCCGCGCCGGTGTTTGGGCGGAATGAGACGCACCGGCTGAAAGGAGAACTGCACGGTTGCCTTACGCGCCGGCTGGTCTTCGGCGGCCCTCACTTCAACTACGTAGCTGCCCGCGGATTTCGCGCGTCGCGCTACGGCATGCACCTTCTGTTTCTCGCGAGCCTTCATGTTCGATGAACGCGCTTCGATTGCTCCGCGACCGGATCACAAACCGTCGGCTGCTCTTGGTTTCATGCTCCAATTGCTCGAAGGTATCGCCGCCTCGATCACAGACCACGACCAGCTTCGAATCGCGCGGCAAAACCCGCGTTGCAGCAGGCCACAAACCAAAAGAACGAGCATGCCGCAACAAACTCGCATCATGCCTTGACCTTTCGAGCGCTGCAGCCTGCCTGCCAGCATCTAACCCTGAATTCGCACGAAATCGATAAAGCCCTGATCGATGTCGACGCTTACGAGTTTGACGCGCAAACGATGGCCGACGTCGAGCCCCTCTGTCCCTGCGATCAGCTTTCCTTCGACCGGCGGATCGAGAACTCGGACCCAGGTTCCCTTATCGGCGGCGCCCGTCACCAGAGCATCGAAGCTCTGGCCGAGCCGTTCGGAGAAAAGCAATGCGGCGGCCGATTTCCGCACTCGCCGCTCGACTTTGCTGGCCGCGTCTTCCTGCTGGGTGCAGTGTGCGGCCAGCCAATCCAACTCGTCCTCGCCGTAAGGAACCGCCGCTCTCGAGATCGCCGCCTTGAGGAGTCGCTGGGTAATCAAGTCGGGATATCGGCGGTTGGGGGCCGTGGAATGCGTATAGTCGCGCACCGCCAATCCAAAATGTCCCTGCGACCTTTGGCCCGGCAGTTCCGCCACGTATTCTCCCCGACCTAGCAGCTTGACGATCGTCAAGGATAAATCCGGAAACCGCAGCGGATCGGCTTGTCGCTCTTTGCGCAGGAACTTGGAGAGCGCCAGGGCGTCGGGTTCGGCGGGCAACGTCTCGCCGTGTTCGGCCGCGACCTCGACGATTCGATCCCAGCGGTAAGGCGAACGCACGACCCGTCGCAAGCTGGGCGAACCGCTGCGATCGAGAAACCTGGCCGAAACGCCGTTGGCGCCGATCATAAAGTCCTCGATCAATTCCCGGGCGCAATTCGTGGCGTCCTGCTCCAGGCCCACGATTTGGTCGTCGCTGGTCACCGCCCGAGGCTCGAGCGTTCGCAGGTCCAGCGCGCCGTGCTCGTGGCGCAGCGCTTTCATGGCCTGCGACACGCGCCATTGCAGTCGCAACTGCTCGGCCATTCCGGAAACGGCGGCCGCGCGGGCGGGTATGGCCGCTTTGCCATCAAGCCAGTCGGCGACGCCGTGATACGCCAGCTTTGCTTTGTTCCGCACGAGCCCCGGATAGACCGTGCCGCTCGCGAGCGACCCGTCTGGCGCAATAAGCATCTCCGTCACGAGCGCGGTGCGGTCGTGGTTTTCGCCGAGCGAGGTCAAATCGGTCGAGAGCTTCTCCGGCAGCATGGCGAAGATCTGGGCGGCGGTGTACACCGAAGTCGTATTGAACTGGGCATGCTTATCGATGGCAGTGCCGACAGCGACGAGCGCATCGACGTCGGCAACCGCCACGAGCACCTTCGTCTCGCCGCCGGCCAATTCCTCGGCGACCGTCAGTTGATCGAGATCGCGAGAATCGTCATTATCGATGGAGCACCACGCGAGATCGCGCAAGTCCAGCGCGCCGTCGCCGGTTGCGGGCGATTGGATCAAGTGCGATTCTCGCAACGCGGCCTCGGGAAAGTCGGGGGCCAGCCCGCGTTCGAGCATGGCGCGGCGGGCAATTTGTCTGAGTCGGCGAAATCCGTCGGCGGCTGCGTCCAAGGCGTTTGCTCCTGCGGTCAATGACACAGAGAGAAGATAGGACTCACTCCTCGCTCTGCTTCCCATCCCAGCCTGCCGTACCGCGCCAGTTGCGGCCAGGCGGCCGCGGCCTCGGGCCCGTGTCGATGCTTCGACTGAGGCGAACTTAGCCATTCAATTCCTGATGCCTAGTTTTGACGAAAAGGCATCTCGCCGCAATGCGGGCGTCGTGTCGGTAGGACTGTGCGCACTTTTCTCACCTCAATGCAGTCATTGACCAGATTTTGTACACGTCGCGATGGAACGCCGCGTAAAAAATGACCTTTTCGACAGAATTCGGGATTTTTGCGTGAAAGTCCTTGCCGCGTCAATTTGTCGTACTATATCGCTTTAGGGAATCATACTCCCACTTTTTCGCAGATTGAGCGGCCAAGTCGGGCGGTTCCATGGCATGGCCATTGCTAAATGCGGGGAATTGCCAGTCCTGTGATCGGTTGAAAGCCGGCTGAAATGATCCTCGAGGATTGCCGCCGAAGCGCGAAAACCGAACATGAATTCTTAATTAGTAAGAAAAAAATGGCAGCACCTATCGATCTATGCATTGCTTTTGGCGTGGCCTGCGGCACAGCTTCCTCAAACGCCTGTTGCTGCGCAATTGCGTGCAACGTGCGGTTCTGCTCGTCCGTGCGCCGCTTGGGAAGCCGCGTGTGATTTACCTTTATCTGACCATCTGCTCGCCTTCATCGTCGGACGGCGCGAGGCAAGCTTCAGTCGACCCTAATAAGACGCCGGTCGTCGGCGAGCGCGGTGGTTTATAGCAACCGGATTTGACGGACATTGCCCAACATAGCGGCCCATCTCATTTTGTACGCGACGACGAAACTGTGGGGCATTGATGACGCCGCCCTGGGCCGAGCGCATTGGCTGCCATTTCGTGGGCGCTTTGGCGCCTGCGTTGGCCTTCGGGCGCTGAAGCGCATGGCATCGGCCTTTGCTTGACCCACTTCAGGCGCCGCGCTCCAACGAACAGAGAATCAACCAACGAGCAGACACAATGAACGCGTCCCGAACCGCATCCATCGCCCTGACACTGGCTTTTATCTGGCTGCCTGGCTGCAACGAGCACAGAGAGGAGCATCACGTGGAGGCCCACAAGATTGTGGCCACCATGCCTCAGTCGACGACGGTGACTCTCACTCAGCAATACGTCTGTCAGATCCACTCGCAGCGCCACATCCGAGTGCGCGCGTTGGATACCGGTTACCTCGAGGCCATCAAAGTCAAAGAAGGTCAGCAGGTGAAGGAGGGCGACCTGCTGTTCACAGTGATCCCTATCCTTTACCAGAAGAAGGCGGAAGCTGAGCTTGCCGAGGCCCATGTCGCGGAGATGGAGTTGAAGTTCGCCAAGGATCTGGCAAGGAAAAACGCAATCTCTCAAAACGAGGTCTTGCTGATCGAAGCCAAGTGGAAGCGGGCCCAGGCCAAGGCGGAACTGGCCAAGGCCGAGTTGAACTTTGCCACGGTTAAAGCGCCATTTGACGGCATCATCGACCGACTTCAGCATCAGCAAGGCGCACTGGTCGAGGAAGGCGAAGTTCTCACGACGTTGTCCGACAACAGCCTGATGTGGGTCTATTTCAACGTTCCCGAAGCCAGGTACCTCGAGTACATGACCAACCTGAAAGAGAACAAAGACCTGCAAATAGAACTCGTACTGGCGAACGGCAAGAAGTTCGACCACATCGGCAAGATCGGCGCCATCGAAGCTGACTTCAACAATGAAACGGGGAACATCCCCTTTCGCGCGGACTTTTCGAACCCCAACCGCCTGCTGCGTCATGGCCAGACCGGCACCGTGCTGATCAGCCGAGTGCAGCATGACGCCATCGTCATTCCTCAACGCGCGACGTTCGAGGTGCTCGCCAAGCGGTACGTCTACGTCGTCGACGACGAGAACATAGCGCATCAGCGCGAGATCAACATTCAGAACGAATTAGAAGACGTCTTTGTCATCAAGAGCGGCCTTGGCGTGAACGACAAGATCGTTCTCGAGGGGATCCGACAGGTCCGCGACGGCGACAAGGTGGAATTCGAAGATCGTGAACCGGATCAGGTCGCCGCCAACCTGAAGTACCACGCGGAATAGCAACCGCTTAGCGGCGCTGAAGTACGGACACTAACCAGAGCCAGCCAGATCCATGTTCTCCAAGTTCCTGCAAAGACCCGCCCTGGCGATCGTTATCTCGATCATCATCTTGTTCCTGGGCGGACTGTCGATCAAAACGCTGCCCATCTCGCAGTTCCCTAACGTGGCGCCGCCAAGCGTCGTGGTCACGGTAGCCTATCCGGGCGCCAGCGCCAACGTATTGGTCGACTCGGTGCTGATCATCTTGGAGCAGGCCATCAACGGCGTGCCCGACATGCGCTACATGGTTTCGGCCGCCACCAGCGCCGGCGAAGCCACGATCATGATCATCTTCGAACCGGGCACGGACCCGAACGTGGCGGTCTTGAATGTGCAAAACCGCATTCAGACCGTGAAGAACCGGCTTCCGCCCCTGGTGGAGCGGGAAGGGATCATCGTCATGCAGGCCATGACGAGCATGTTGATGTACGTGAACATCTACAGCACCGATCCGAGTCACGATCAGAACTTCATCTACAACTACGCCTTTGTCGATCTCCTGCCTGAGATCAAACGCGTGCGAGGCATCGGCAGCGCTACCATCCTCGGCAGCCGCCAGTATGCCATGCGGGTCTGGCTCGATATCGACCGCATGCGCGCTTACAACCTGTCCTCCGACGACGTCATGAAGGCGATCGGAGAGCAAAGCATGATCGGTTCGCCCGGCCGGTTCGGCCAGGCGACGGGCAAAAGATCGCAAACGGTCGAGTACGTGCTGACCTGGGTAGGCCGCTACAACAAGCCGGAGCAGTACGAGAATATCATCATCAAGGCGAATTCGAATGGCGAGGTCCTGCGGCTGAAGGACGTCGCGCAGGTCGAACTTGGCCCTTCGTACTACAACATCTATTCCGACATCGACGGCCATCCCTCGGCCGCCATCGTGCTCAAGCAACTGCCCGGCACCAATGCGGCCGTCGTCATCGAGGAAGTCAAGGAAAAGCTCAAAGAGATCCAGGAGACGCGCTTCCCCCCGGGCATGAAGTTTGAAGTCAGCTACGACGTTTCCAGCTTTTTGGAGGCCTCCATCGAGCAGGTGCTCCACACGCTGTTCGAGGCCTTCGTGCTGGTCTCTCTGGTGGTGTTCCTGTTTCTCGGCGATTGGCGTTCGACGCTGATTCCGACGCTGGCGGTTCCAGTCTCCTTGATCGGAACCTTCTTTTTCCTGCAGTTGCTCGGCCTGTCGATCAACTTGATCACGCTGTTCGCACTGGTGTTGGCGATCGGAGTAGTCGTGGACGACGCGATCGTGGTGGTGGAAGCGGTGCATGCCAAGATGCATGAGAAGCATCTCTCGCCCTATCGGGCGACCAAGGAGGTGATTAACGAAATCAGCGGCGCTATCATTGCCATCACCCTGGTAATGACGGCGGTCTTCGTACCCGTAACGTTCATGACCGGACCGGTGGGCACGTTCTACCGCCAGTTCGGCATCACGATGGCCACCTCCATCGTGCTCTCCGGCGTGGTGGCCCTGACTCTCACGCCGGTGCTGTGTGCGATGATTCTCAAGCCCCACACGGGCAAGAAAAAACGCGGGCCATTGGCCTTCCTGCTGCACCTTTTCGACCGCGGCGTCGAGAAGACCACGGGCGGTTATGCTGCGTTTCTGCGACCGATCGTCACGCAACGCCTCGTCACGTTCTTGATCATCGCGGGCTTTGGCGCTGGCATTTACTCCGTGAACACGCACCTTCCGGCCGGCTTTATCCCGCTTGAGGATCAAGGCATGATCTACGGGATCATCCAGACGCCTCCCGGCTCGACGATCGAGTACACCAACGCCAAGTCCCACGAGTTGCAGGAGATCGCCAAAAAGATCGACGGGGTGAACTCGGTCTCGTCGTTGGCCGGTTACGAGGTGTTGACGGAGGGCCGCGGCTCGAATGCGGGAACGTGTCTCATCAATCTCAAGAACTGGTCCGAGCGCAAGCTGACCTCGAAGCAGATCATTGAGCAGCTCGAGCATGACTGCAGTACGATCTCCAACGTCAAACTCGAGTTCTTCGAGCCCCCCGCTGTCCCAGGTTTCGGCGCCGCGGGAGGGTTCTCCGTGCGCGTCCTAGACAAAACGAACACGATGAACTATCAGGCGCTCGGAGAAGTGACCGACAAGTTTCTGGAAGCCTTGGCGAAACGCAAAGAAGTGAAAGGCCTGTTCACCTTCTTTGCCAGCAACTACCCCCAGTATGAAATCGTGATTAACAATGACGTGGCCATGCAGAAAGGCGTGTCGATCGCCAAGGCAATGGATAACCTGTCCATTGTCGTGGGCAGCACCTGGGAGCAAGGCTTCGTCCGCTTCGGCCAGTTCTACAAGGTGTTCGTGCAGGCCAAGCCAGAGTTCCGGCGGTATCCTGAGGATTTGGCGAACCTCTTCGTCAAGAACGATCAAGGGGAAATGGTTCCCTACTCAGCATTCACACAACTCAAAAAACTGCAGGGCTTGAACGAGATCAACCGCTACAACCTGTATCCCTCCGCCGCCATCCAAGGCGCCCCGGCGCCCGGCTACAGCAGCGGTGAAGCGATTACGGCGATCCAGGAGGTCGCGGCCGAAACGCTGCCGCCTGGTTACGATCTCGGCTGGGAGGCCCTCTCTTATGACGAGGCGAGAAAGGGAAACCTGGCCATTTTCATCTTCTTGATCGTGGTGGCCTTCGTCTATCTCGTGCTGGTTGGACAATACGAAAGCTTCATCCTGCCGCTGTCCGTGATCCTGTCGCTGCCGGTCGGCATCTTCGGTTCCTTCCTGTTCCTGCGGGCCATGGGACTGGCCAACGATGTCTATGCCCAGATTGGCATGGTGATGCTCGTCGGGCTATTGGGTAAGAACGCGATTCTCATCGTCGAATTTGCGGTACAACGCCGTCACGAAGGCGCGAGCTTCAAGGACGCAGCCATCGAAGGCGGCAAGCTGCGATTCCGGCCGATTCTGATGACCTCATTCGCCTTCATTGCCGGTCTAATTCCGCTGCTCCGCGCGTCGGGGCCCGGGGCGATCGGCAACCGCACGATCGGCACCACCGCAGTAGGCGGAATGCTCCTCGGCACCGTAATTGGCGTGTTGATTATTCCAGGGCTTTACTACTTATTCGCTCGAATGGCCGGCGACGGCAAGCTCCTTCCCGACGAGACAGACGAGCCTCTCAGCGAAATAGTCGAACATCACGGTTGAGAGACACGTAATTGGAGCGCAGATCAACACCGTTCGGTCTGGTCGTGTAGCGCCCCGGCGGATCCGAGCGGCGGAACAATTCATCATCCAGCAAAAACAGTGATCACCCGCGACGTTCTTGTGCCGCATTCAGATCGTGCGTCGCAAGTTCGCGGTCCTCATTGCCCCAGCAAACGAAGACGTCGTAGCAAACGTCTCAAGCTGCGGGCTGACAGCATTCGCAATACACTTCAAGAGCCGCGCCTCCCGATTCCCGCCAGGGCACGCGCTGGCTGGCAACTTTCTGATCAATTTCCGCCGCCATGGCGAATGGAGAACTTGCGCGCTGACCGCAATCGGTCGACGCCCGTTAAAGGCGACCGCGCCAAGCCGCTTTGCTTAGCTTGTCAATCTTCACTTCCCGCGGCCCCAACTTGAACTTGATTGCGGCGTTTAGCGCACCTTCTCGCCGTGCGGGAGTTAACTTGTAATGGCTATTTGCAATTTGCCGCCTCGGGCATCCCCCGGTTGACGATAATACCCCTAATTACGCAAAGTTGGCGTAAGCAACACGTTCGCTTGCCCCAGGCGGAAACTTTGACTCCATACGACGGAATCGGTCCGGTTTGGACCCAAGTGGTTGAGGACTATCCGGCACTTGCAATCTAAAACCGCGCGGTCTCTGCCCGCGCAGCGAATGCAGATTGCCGGCGAGCGGAAGCTCATCAAGGATGACACGGATGAACGCCTTAGTGAGTTCGTCGAAGGTGAAGTACGCGCAGCGCGCGATCACAAGGGCGATCGTTTGCGGCCTGCTGCTGACTCTGCCGGGCTGTGGAATCCCCGGGCTTCGTCCGCCGACGCCGGGACCGAATGTGCCGCAAAACTTCTTCCTTCCGCAAGACTTTAACGGACCGACCGGCGCGGAAAACTCTTCTCAGATCGGGGTGCGAGAGTTTTTCAATGATCCGGCGATCATGAGCCTGGTCGGCCAGGCGCTCGTCAACAACCAGGAACTCAAAATCCTGGCGGAAGACATTCAGATTGCCAACAATGAGGTTCTCAGGCGACGGGGAACCTATTTTCCGCTCCTCAGTTTCGGCACGGGCGCTTCGCTGAACAAATACAGCTACAACACACTCATCGGCGCCGACAACCTGCAGAACACTCCTTTGAACGCCCCGAGCTTTCCCACGCCTTTGCCGGACTTCCTTGGACCCACCGCAAACCTGACCTGGCAGATCGACATCTGGAGACAGCTGAGGAACGCCCGCGACGCGCAAACGCTGCGGTGGCTCGGCACGACCGATGGGCGGAACTATGTCGTCACCCGCGTGGTCGCCGAGATTGCCGATAATTATTACATGCTCATGGCGCTCGATCAGCGGCTTGCCAATTTGAACAACATTATCGCCCTTCAGGAGCATAGCCTCTCAATCGCCCAGGCCAGGAAGGCGGCGGCCCGCGGCACCGAGCTGCCGGTCAAGCGTTTCGAAGCCGAAGTTCGCAAGAACGAAAGTCAAAGGCTGATTATCAGGCAGCAGACCATCGAGGTTGAGAACCGGATTAACTTCCTCGCAGGTCGCTATCCACAACGCGTGGAACGCAATTCTGCGGGGTTCATCGACCTGACGCTTCGCACCTTGAACGTCGGCGTGCCGCCGCAATTGCTGCTGAACCGCCCCGACATTCGCCAGGCCGAGCGAGAACTGTCGGCTGCCGGGATCGACGTGAGGGTCGCCCGGGCCAACTTCTTTCCTAAGTTGTTCATCAGCGGCGGCGTGGGCTACGAAGCCTTCAACACCAAGTACATGTTTCTGACTCCGGAATCGTTGATTTATAACGTCGCGGGCAATCTCGTCGCGCCGTTGGTTAACAGGGCCGCGATCAAGGCCGACTACCTCAATGCCAATGCCAGGCAGTTACAGGCTCTCTACGATTATCAGCGCGTGACCCTCAATGCCTTCACCGAGGTGGTCAACCGCGTGTACGCAGTACAGAACTACACGAGCAGCATCACGTTCAAGAAGCAGCAGGTGGCGGCGCTCGAGACCTCGGTCGATGTCGCGAGCAATCTGTTTCTGAATGCGCGCGTCGAATACATCGACGTGCTGTTCGCGCAGCGCGATCTGTTTGACGCGCGAAGGGACCTGATTGATACGAAGCAGGAGCAACTTTCTGCGATTGTTAATGCGTACCAGGCCCTCGGCGGCGGCTGGCGGATCGGTCCTCCAGAACTGGTGACGCCGCCCGTGCTCAGAGCGGCGCCGCCGCGTAACGTCGAAGCGGTACCGGCGCCGCCCGGCAACGACGAGCCCCTGCCGCCGCCCAAATAGGATTAGGCAGATCTGCCACCGTGCTCGTGGATGAGACCGGGCGCCGATCCTCTTACAGTCGTAGGGTGGGCACTGCCCACCGGAACTGATCTCAGGCGCTGCCGCATGGCGAATTGTGAACCACCAATCCTGTTTGCAAGCCGCGGTTGCGGCGTCGTTGGCGCGGCCCGACTGCCGTTCAAACGCAAGCGGAATTGGGGCGCTACAGCAGTTCTGGTGGGCATTGCCCACCCTACGAACTCACTCCTCGCTCTTTGTTCCATCCAGCCGTCCGTACCGCGCGAGTTGCGGCCAGGCGGAGGCGACGAGGGCGACGACGATGAGCGTGCCGATGCCGCCGGAGACGACGGAGAAGACGGGACCGAACCAGGAAGCGACCAGGCCCGACTCGAAGCGGCCGAGCTCGTTGGAGGCGCCGATGAACATGCCGTTGACGGCCGAGACGCGACCTCGCATCGCGTCAGGCGTGAGCAATTGCACGAGCGTGTGACGAATGACGACGCTGACGATGTCGAAGGCGCCGGTCAGAAAGAGCATCGCTAGCGACAGCGGGAAATTGTGGGAAACGCCAAACACGATCGTCGCCGCGCCAAAGCCGGCGACCATCCACATCAAGGTCGGGCCGGCCCGCTTGATCGGCGGACGGTGGGCAAGGATAAATGACATGATCAGCGCGCCGATCGCCGGCGCGGCCTGCATCCAGCCGAGTCCCGTGGGACCGACCATTAGAATGTCCTTGGCGTATGCCGGCTCCAACGCCACCGCACCGCCGAGCAGCACGGCGAACATGTCGAGCGTCATGGCCCCCAGGATGACTTTGTTATTCCAGACGAATTCGGCGCCGACCAGGAAGGTGCGCCAGCGCACGGCCTCGCGCGACGGTGCATGCCGCGGGCTGTTGATGAGCCCCAACATCACGAAAAAGCTGAGCGCCATTGCCGCATCGAGCACGTAGACTGCACCCGCTCGCTTGAGCCAGGCGATCAAAAAACCGCCGCCGGCCGGCCCCAGCACCGAGGCCAGTTGGAACGCGCCCATGTTCCACGTGACCGCCGTCGTGAAGTGCTCGCGGGGAACGATCTGCGGCAGGAACGAACTCTTGGCCGGCTGCAAAAAGGCTCGGGCCACGCCGCTGGCCAGCAGGCAGACGTACATCCAGAACACGGCGCCTTGCTGCGACGAAATCCAGGCCAGCCCCAACGAGCAGCAGGCCAACGAAATAATGCTGGCCATGATCACGTACTTGCGGTTCTGAACGTCGGCGTCGTGGCCGGCGGGCAGGGTCAGGGCCGCAACCGGCAAAAACTGAACGAGTCCAACCAAGCCCAGATCGAGCGGCTCATGCGTGCGTTCATAGATTTCCCAGCCGACCGCCACCGTCTGCATCTGCATGCCGAAGATGGCTAAGGCGTTGCCACACAGGTAAAGCCGGAAGTTCGGCAGCCTTAGCGCCGCATACGGATCGTGAGCCGGCGCGATGGCGCTGGCAATCTCAGTCTCTGGTTCCGCGGCTTCCTCGAGCGACATGCGAACATCTTAGCAGTTCGGCGTTGGCTCGCCGAGTCGCCACGCCGCGGAATAGACCATCGCATCCGGCGGGAGCGAAAGGCGACATTAGGGCGCTCGTCGTGTAAGCGCCAACGCCTGGCTTCGTCCCTGCGTGCGAAAGCAAGCGGGACGCTTGCTCTACGAATGGGGCTATGCCGCGTGAGAGACGTCGCGCTGGCGTGTGCCCGAGATCGAAGCGGTTAGCGCTCTGCGACCTCGGCCAGTTCCTTCTCGGCTAGAGAGCTCGATACGGCGGCCTGGCGAGCTTCGGCTTCGTGCAATTTGTCGAGAATGGCATTGAATTCGTCGGCAAAGTCGCGCCAGAAATCTCCCTCACGAAAACGAAGCGGCGAGATTCTTTCGCCTTGAGCGGCGCCACGCATGGCGCGGCGCAGGCGTACCAGCGGGCCTACCACCCGATTCGTCAACCGCACCATGTCAAAGGCCATGGCGGGCAATAGCCCGAGGAACAGGACGAAGGCGGGGATGAAACGGAACCAACGGTTGTTGGTAAAGGGGAGAAACGATTCACTCGGCTGAGGCAAGAACGAAGTGGTCGCCAAGGTCATGCCCAGGCACACGACACAGGCCAGCCAGTAAAAGACAGCCCGCAGAAGAAACGCCCCTTGCACCGTCGGGTCGACGAATAACCGGTTGCGTTTCGCCCGAGACATTAGCGAGCCTGCGAGGCTTGGAGCGAGAGATTGCCCAACACAACCTTAGCCCGAGCGGCGATCCGAAGGCTGGCGCCGAGGAGATTTTTTACAATTTCAAGTATCTCTGGGATGGTACAGTCTGAACCGGCCGCGTGCCTTCGCCTGTTACACGACGTAAGGCCGTTGCAACCGGAACTGCGGCTTCGCGGCCAGAAAGGCGCCGACCCGCTCTGTCCGGGCAAAGGCCATCGGCAGGAACGCAATCGCCTCCTGCAGTCGTTGGTCGGGCTCGGCGCAACTGAACCGCAAAAACCCTCCGCCGGCGTCGCCGAACGATTCGCCTCCGAGGCAAGCGACGCCGATCCGGTCGTCGGCAGCTTCCAGCAGATACATCGCCAGCCCGTGCGAGGTGATGCCCAGCCGATTGCAGATCGCCGCCACGTTAGGGAACAAGTAAAACGTGGCGCTCGGATCGAGACAGCGAATGCCTTCGATGCGATTCAATCCTGCCGCCATCAATTCCACCTTGCGGTGAAAAAGCTGCATTGTTTTGTCGCGTTCCTCTTGATCGTGCTCCAGCGCCGCTGCGGCTGCCAATTGAGCCAGCGGCGCCACGCACGAGAGCGAGGTATTGAGCAGCGTTCCGAACAACTCGGTCGTCGCCTGGCTGCTCACGGCAAAGCCCACGCGCCAGCCGCTCATGCTATACGACTTGCTGAAGGTATAGGCCGCCACGGCCTGCTCGAACATGCCGGGCTGAGACAAGATGGAATGATGCTTGCCTCGCCATACCATCTGGTCGTACGGCTCGTCGCTGAACACAACCACGTCGCGGCCGCGGACTAAATCGGCGATTCGCGCCAAATCTTGTTCCTGCGCCACGCCGCCCGTCGGATTGTGAGGGCTGTTGATGAAGATCGCTTTCGGCCGCGGGTCCTGGGCCAGAAAACGTTCGACGTCCGCCGGATCGGGACGGAAATCGTTCGCCTGTTTCAAATCGGCCAGCCAAGCACGCGCCCCGCGCCGCGCGATGTTCGGCAGATAGGTAGGAAAGTACGGGCTGAATACCAGCACGCCGTCGCCGGGATTGAGAAACGCCTCGCAGAACAGCAACTCGAAGACCTTGGCGCCCGGGCCGACCACAACGTTTGACGCCGTCGCCGCGATGCCGTGCTCGCGCTCGACATAAGCGGCCGCCGCCTCGCGCAGTTCGGGGATGCCAATCGAAGGGCAATAGTGCGACAGGTCATTGCGGATTGCGGTTATGCCCGCCTGTTTGGCGGCAGCCGTCGAAGGAAAAGGGCTGTCGCCGATTTCCAGCTCGATAATCTGCTTGCCTTGCGCTTTTAGGCATTTGGCCACGGCCAGCACATTGAACGCCGTCTCGACGCGGACCTGTCGGGCAAACTCGCTATAGGTGATCGGCATCTTCTTCTTTCCGGGCAGCAGCGATCGTCGGCCGCCAACGACGGTGCAGGGGACTGCCCAGAGAGAGTTACTTCATGGCGATCGCACGCGCCAACGGACGGAGCACGTTGTCGATCACGTAGTTATCGACCATGTCGTGGCAGATTCGCGTCAGATTTTCCAGTGCCGAGACATAGGTCGTGTCGGGCCCCAGGCTGCCGTACTGCCGTGCAGTCAAATACACGCTGAGTTGCTCCTCGGGAAAATCGCCGGTGCGAACCTGGTAGGCGTTCGTTCGCGTTTCGACGCTCAGCCGGCATTGGGTCCGGCAATCTTCGTCGAGCGCCAACGTTAGCGATGGTTCATAGTTGATGACGCTGGCCCCGGGCAGATCGAGCATCCGTTCCAGGGCGGGGCTGACCCCGAGGGCTTCGGCGACCAATTGGTTATGGTTACCGCGATAGGTGAAATCGAACCCGAACAGCAAATCCAGCGCCTCGCAGTCCAACGGACTGACTGACAGCATATAAGGGGCCAGATCCAGCGCCAGCCGGTGCTGCTCGAGTGCCTCGTCGATGGACTCCGGATTGACGTGTCCCGAACAAACCCGGCGGTTCTCGATGGTCGCCCAACGGTACTGCCCGCGATCCTTATCTTCTTCCAGGACGAAATCGCCTTTGTCGCGGCAATAAAAGTTCCGCATGGTCGGATACTTTTTCTGGATCCGCTCAAAGTAATGCAGCACGGTCTCTCGATTGTTCGGCAGCTCCATCTCCGTACTGAGGTTCATGTTGACGTAGAAATCGTCACACAATGAATTGTAGCCATTCATCACTTCGGTAGTCCCTTCTGGGCCATCGTGTGCCGCATGCGAGAGCTGGCAGCCTGCCAACCCTAACCGCAACTACTGCTCCGCGCACCCGCTTTGTGACGCGTAGGTTGCAGTATAGAATGGCGCGGCAGATACTGTCAAAAGCCTGAGAAACTCTAAAGCCAGTCGCCACTTGCGGTTGGAAACACGAGTTTTCACATCGATTCATCTGGGTTAATCGAGGGCCTCGGCCATGCGCACGAACGCGGAAGTCCTGAGCGTTTTTCCTTCTGCGCTGGGATGGTTCGCCGTACAAGCGGCCGGATCGGCGCTCAAACAGCTTAGTTTTGCACACGAATCGCCCGATGCCGCGTTAAGGAGCCTCGACGCCAAAGTGGCCGCCTCGGCGACGGTCGGCGATTGGAATCCGAAGCTCATCCAGCGTTTACAAGCCTTTGCCGAAGGCGCCCGAGATAGCCTGTTGGACCTAGAGCTCAATCTGGGACCACAAACTGAGTTTCAGCGGGCCGTCGTCGAAAAGTGCCGGAAGATCGGGTATGGCAAGGTGATGACGTACGGCGAGCTGGCCATGGCGGCGGGCTATCCACGGGCAGCCCGGGCGGTCGGAAGCGTCATGCGGACCAATCGGATTCCGCTGGTTGTGCCGTGCCATCGCGTCATCGCATCGGGGGGCGGGACGGGGGGCTATTCCGCAGGCGAAGGAATCCGCATGAAGCTCCGCCTGCTCGAACTCGAGGGTTCTCGAGAACGGGTGCGTATTGCAGACGGATCAAGCCCGACAAGCAAACGCCGCCGTACTCAAAAGACCGTCGCTCTCTAAGAAAGACAGCCTCCCTGAGGCCAGTTCGCACGCTGATAGCGGGCCGCCGTGCCCCCCTAGAAAACGCCAGGCTGTGCAACCAGCTCTTTCGATCGACGAAATTCCGGCCTAGAATTCAAGCGAGACTTCGGACAGAATAGAACCTCGGCAAAGCTCGATGAGCGATTTGCCAAACATCCCCGCCTCGAATCCTTCCATCCAACGGCCACGCGAAGAAACTTGCGCTCGACCATGACCTATCCGGGCCAGCCTATGGACGCAAACGTCTGGCAAATCGAACGCCGCAGCGATGGCGCCGTGCTGGTGCGCGTCCCATCGCGCGAGCGCGAGGGCCGACGCCTGCCCGATGCGGTCTTCGCCTTTCGATCCGGCGATCCGCAATATGGTTATTGGGAGCAGCGGCTGCGCGAGCAGGAATTGGCTGTCCGCTGAAAACGCCGCGCGAAGGGCGGACCGTGCTGCGCATGGAAGTCGCCGTGAAATTGTCGCCGAGTCATGGACCTTGCGTGGCTGGCACGCTACGGTAGGGCCTGCTTC
>JAICIG010000021.1 GCA_025924495.1 Pirellulales bacterium
GATAGATGATCACGGCGCCGCAGACAGACGACGAGAAGTCTGGCGGAGAAAAAGAAAAACGCGGCGGATGGGCCGGCCAGTTCGATGACAAGCTGCAAACTTCCGCTCAGTTCGCGCTCGCCAAGGTCCATCCACCGCGTGCGATGCGTTCAGTCAGTTATTTCCACGGCGCCGGCATCCCTACCACGGCTTCAACCGCCAGCCGAGGACAAACCCAATGCCGAAGCACCATAGCGCTGCGCTCGCTGGATTCTCTCGAGCAAACTGCAGCAAATGGGCGCCGAGACTTTGAGTTCCTTGTTCTTCCTCGGACCACGGCTCGACCTGGTCCTCGCTCCAAGCGGACTGGCTGAGATAAGGATCGTAACCCATCGATTGCATGCCTTCTGCCATCTCACTCACCTTTTGCGGAAAACTGCTTTATCTGGAAACCAAAATAACGCGCAACGTCGGAGCTCGCCCTAACTGTGCTTCGACAAGAACCGGGAGACAGCGTCGGGCACGAATCGCATCACCGCGTTTTGAATCGTCTCGCGCGCGTTATCGCTCAGATAGTCCTGAAACTTGCTCGAGCTTCGGCGTTTCGGCGCAACCATCGATGCGACCAGCAGGCCCAGCCCAAGGCCCATGGCAAACGTCGCCATCACCGAGTAGCCCGGATTCTCTCGAACAATGCCCTCAGCCTGTTCGTAGACCCGTCGCACGCCCATCGCTTCGTCGCCATGCCCTTGATGGGCCTGCTGGCGTCCGCGCTTGGTGTATTGAGAAATACGTTCGTTAGGAATGGCCATAACAGTGGTTCCTTTTTGCTTGCTAATGGTGGCAAGAGGGGCGACGGGCCGGCGACAGGTTGGTTCATCCTGTCGCCGGCTGCGTCGCCCGAAGAGAGTCGATCGGGCGCGTGTTACTCTGAACGCACCATTAACCCCAAGACCAGGCCCGTAATCATCCCCAGGCCGAACATAGCCAGCGTCGACTGCGCCGGATGCTCTTTCACTTGCCGTTCGATCCGCGAATAGCCTTCGCGCATCTGGCCGCTTACTTGCGAATAGCCTTCGCGTACGCGGTCAGTCGCGTCTTGGGCGTATTCCTTGGCTCCCTGGGCATATTCTCGCGCTGTTTCGCGAGCCCGGTTCAGCACCGAGTCTTCGTCGCTCATCTGCTCATTAATAAAGCGTTCGATATTGGCGCGCCCCTCGCCGGTCTTCTTTTCGATGGCCCCGATCAACTGATTGATGTTTCCGCCGACAATCTTCAGGTCGTCGTCGGTCAATTGCCCCCATCGCTCCTTGAGTTTCCCGCGGATGGAGTCCCAATGTCCTTGGATTTGTTCTGCATTGATCATGGCTTGCTCTCTCCTTGAAAAAGCTGGAAGTCTGGCGCGATCGTGGCGCTCTTTTGGCGCCGATCGATACTGGCTTCCCCGATTAGGAGCATTTGCCGTGCCGTTCGCCCCTGGACCGGACATCGGTCGTGAGGCCGCCGGGCCAGCAGAACTCCAATATCGCCCCTGTGCGAAGCGGCGCCCGGCGGAACGACACGACGGGCGGCTTTCGCTCATCGGCAGGCCAGCCGGGGCGCCGCTGCCTGAGTTTGCTTATCGCTCTAAGCCTTGCGCGGCCGCAAGTCGCAGCTAGCCTTCGGGGCTGACGTGCCGTCAGCGCAGTACATGGCAAGTGCAAGTGAGCATCGGGGGAATGGCCAGCCGGCACACGAATGGTCCGCGGCGTCTCCCGGCCGATGCGTGGCCGATTGCGGGCCAGGATGGTCGTTCGCTTGGCAATAAACCTGGGTAGTTCACGAGTTACAGCAAAGCAGCCGCTCGTCGCCTTACGACAGCTGGCAGGTCGATGGAAATGGCTTTTCAGACGCCGGGAAGGTATATTTGCACGAATAAGCGGCCACGGACGGTCGATCTGTGCAGCTCGGTCTTTGCCGCCTTAAGGAGGATCGGGGACTTCGCGGCAAAGGTTCGGCTCGGCCCGGCGAATTGTCTGCAATCGGGCGCGCCCCTTGAGCCAGAGATTCGCCGCATATCGCACCACTCGGGCCTGCCGTAGCGCGCCGCCGGGCACACTGACGTCAAAATACCTTGCAATTAATCGATCAACGGAGTTTCGAAGATGAGCTTGAAAGACCGCTGGTTCGTTCCCTTCTTACTGCTAGCTGCCCTGGGGGCTCGCACTGTTGCGGCAGAATCAAAAAAGGCGGAAGCTCCGGCTAAGCCCGTCGTTGCCGTATTCAAGTTGCATGGCTCGATCGTCGAAACGCCGGCCGAAGAGAGCTTGTTGTTCGCAGCACGGAAGTCGGTCTCGCTCAAGGATCTGGTGGAGCGGCTGAAGAAGGCGGGCGAAGACCCAGCCGTCAAAGCCGTCGTGATCACCGCCGACGGGGCCTCCCCATCGTCGCCGCAGGTCGAAGAACTACGCCAAGCAATGGCGAAGCTGCGCGAGCAAGGCAAGGAGATTTATGCTTTCGCCGACGGTTTGACCATGCACACCTTCGCATTGCTTGCCGGGGCCAATCGGCTGAGCGTCGTGCCGACGGGAGACGTCTGGCTGACGGGTCTGTATGGCGAGTCCCCGTATCTCCGCGGGTTGCTGAATAAATTGGGCGTGACGCCCGACTTCTTGACCTGCGGCGATTACAAGAGCGCGGCCGAGATGTTCATGCGCGAAGGGCCCAGCCCGCAGGCCGAAGAAATGCAGAACTGGCTGCTCGACGGCATGTTCCGGGCGCAACTGAAGCAGATTGCCTCCGGTCGCAAAGTCGATGTCGAGAAAGCCCGCACCTGGGTCGATGGCGGCCCCTATACTGCTGCCAAGGCCAAAGAAATCGGCTTGATCGACGCCGTCGAACATCGCGAGGAATTCGCCGCATTCGTCAAGGAAAAAGTCGGCAAAGACGCGACGTTCAATCACAAGTATGGCGAGAAGAAGCACCCTGAAGTCGATTTATCAAGCCCGTTCGCCGCGTTGAATCTGTGGGCTGAGCTCCTCAATGGGCCGAAGAAGAAGGTGCACAAGACCTCGGTGGCGATCGTGTATGTCGATGGCCCGATCACGCTCGGCGATTCGGAAACGAGCCTGCTAGACTCTGCGGAACCGACCGCGGCAAGTACGCCGCTGCGCAAGGCGCTCGATAAGGCGGCGGAAGACGACACGATCAAGGCCGTCGTGCTTCGCGTCAATTCGCCGGGCGGTTCGGCGACCGCAAGCGAAATCATTCTCAAGGCGACCGCCGGCGTGAAGGCCAAGAAGCCGCTCGTCGTGTCGATGGGCGACGTGGCGGCCAGCGGCGGCTACTACGTAACGTGCGCGTCCGACATGATCTTCGCCGACGAAGGGACCGTCACCGGCTCGATCGGCGTGGTGGGGGGTAAAATCGCCACGACGAACCTCTGGAATAAGTTCGGCATCAATTGGAAGGGTTATCAACGAGGCGCCAACGCCTCGATCCTCAGCTCGTCGCAGACGTTCACGCCCGAACAGCGCGAGCACATGCAGGCCTGGATGGATGACATCTACGGCGTCTTCAAGGGCCATGTGGTCGAAGCTCGCGGCGAGAAGCTGAAAAAACCGATCGACGACCTGGCCGGCGGACGCGTCTACACTGGCAAACAGGCCTTGGAGCTTGGGTTGGTCGACAAGATCGGCACGCTTGCCGATGCCATCGAATACGCCGCCGCACAGGCCAAGGTGGAGAAGTACGAGGTCCGCGTGGTGCCTGAACCCAAGAACTTCCTGGAAGTCTTGCTGGAAGACGTCGAGGGCGAAAAGGACGACACGAAGCATCTCTCGCTCAGCAGCGGTCCGATTGCAGCCGGCCACAGCCTCTCGCTCATCGACGCCGCCCTGCCGTATCTCAAGCAGCTCGATCCGCACCGCTTAAAGGCCGTGTTGCTGGCCCTGAAGCGGCTCGAGATCATCCGGGCCGAAGGGGTCGTCATGATGGCGCCCGAGTTTGTCTTCGGGCAATAAGATTCGGTAAGTGCGTTAATGGACAGTTCAATAACGGCCAGCGATTCGAGGATCGCTGGCCGTTTTTATTGCGGTTATCGCAGTTTTTAGCCTGGGATGGTCACAGTACGGATTGGAGTGCGCGCGAGCCACGCGAAACTTCGCAAATCTGTCCGGGAATTGCTTGCCGCCAGCTTTAGCTGGCGGTAGGAAAGCGAATAAAGAATTGTCGTACCGCCGACTTTAGTCGGCGCTCGTGGATACTAAGCCGACCCCATGGCGTGCCACGGGTTCCACCCGCTGCGGCCGCGCACCGAAGGTCTTTCGATATGACCCATACGCGCTTTCGACATTGGCTGCAATTCCGCCCTTATTTCGCCATCACGGCAGGAGCGGCGCGACGCTGAGAATTGAGAAGCATGCTCCGAGAGCTGACTAAGACCGACTGGCAAGGCATTTTAGGAATACCGCCGGAATCGGTTCCTATGGCGCTAATCCTGCGCGGCACGCGCAACCTGCGACGCCATTTCGACGCTTATCAGGCATGGTTCGAAGGGGTAGTGGTGATCGGCTCGCCCAACGGGATCTTCGAGGATGTGTTTGTTGGCCGCCTGGGATCGTTGCGAATTGGCTATGCGTCGGTCTACGGACCGGCGATGGCCTCGGAAATCGTCCACGTGTTCGGCGTCTTAGGGACGCGGCTGGTAATTCAAACCGGCTGCTGCGGCGCCATCATGGATGGATTCCAAGCGGGCGATCTGTTCGTGGCGACTGAGGCTTATTGCGGCGATGGTGCATCGCGTTATTATCTGCCCGAAGCGACTACGGTGCGTTCCAACGTCGATCCCAACCAGATACGGTCGTTGGCCGGCGGGGCCGGCCTGGCCATCCATGACGGCAGAATTTATACGACCGCCGCGCTCCTGGCCGAAGGCAGCGACGACATCGACGCCTGGCATCAGGCGGGCTTCGCCGCCGTCGACATGGAAACAGCGACCACGTTCGCCGTGGCGCAGCATTTTGGCATGGATCGGGCGTCGATTCTCTTCGGGTTCGATAATCCCCGCGAGAAAAGCCATCTTTTGCTGACCGACGCCGAAAAAGATGCACGGCGTGGGCAGGCCAACCAGGCCATGATCGAACTGACGCTAGCGGTGATCCGCGCTCGCTGCGGCCCTGCTTGAGGCGCCGTTGATATCGCCGCCCGGCTTATTCCTCGACAATCGGCAATTGCGTGCCGACCTGGGCGAGAAATTGCGAGCCGTAATGCTGAATCTCGAGAAATGCCGCGCTCTCGCGCGCGGGTTTGTAGACGCGGAACGTCCGCATGGCGCCGAGCGTTGCGGCGCTTTCCAACGGGCCGATGAAGGTCGTGTCGTGATCGAGAAAATGAGGTTGAGCGGCCCATTGTTCCATCTGAGCCGAATTCAAAAAGTAACAGCCCGAGTGCGGATTGCGTGCGGGGCGAAAGACGACCGGCTGGCTGAGGAACTCGGCAGAGATCTCCGGCCACGCGTCCGGGTTGCAGAATCGCTGGTAGACGTCGGGTCGCAGGTCGCCGTCGACGTAACACCTGCGGGCCACGACGTGCGACATCATCTCGTAGCGGTTCGGCTGCAGCAGGCAGGCGTCTCCCGCCAGCCGCGAGAACCAGGCGAGCTTGTGAAAGAACCAAGGGTCGGTCAGGACCAGGTCGTCTTCCAAGTAGCAGTAATAATCGTACTTGCCGAGATGATCGCGAAACACTTGCTGACACTCGAAACCAAGCAGCAGTGGATCAGCCGCGCTCTTGCGATGCCAATACAACTGGCCGGGAATCGGCAACTCGGCGAGCAGATGACGGTCGCCGGTCGTACAGATAACGATATCGATCTCGTGCCGCAGCTTTTGATTGGCCGGCACGACGACGCGCCTTCCAATGTCGATTTGCTTCTGCTCCAGGCCGAACACATGGTGCAAGGCTGCCAGACAGGCCGAGAGCGCTTGCAACCGCGGCCGCGGATCGGCCGCCAGCGAACCATGCCGCCCGCCGCCCGACGGATCGAAGTAATGCGGAATGGCGAACAGGATTTTCATCGGTCTTGCGATTCGTCAGGGGGCGGAATCACCCACTCCGCCGCTTTTGCAAGCATGCGACCGACGCGTTTCGGCTTTTCGCCAAATACGATCGCGTGAGCTGGTTCGTCGTCAAGCGGTTCACGCATCACGCCTTGCCCGAACTGCCGAGCCAAACCCGCCGCGAAAGCGGCCAAGGCGAAGTCAGCATGCCCCGCTAATGCGTCCTCAGCAAACCGGCCCGATGCCAAGAGCACGTCGCCAAGAATCACCGACATTGGACTGCCGTTGGGATGATCTTCGAATGCCGCCGACGAAGGACGCATTCGGCCGGTATTCTCGTCTCGTACGAAATGCCTCGGCGGGATCCTGCGCCAAAGTACGCTGGAATCGGGGATTGTCGGATCGTCAACGTAGCCCCTTTCAGACATTCGCTTAAGCCGCCTCTATTTGGAAGTTGAGAGCTCTGCAACCACACGTACCAAGGGACTCCAGTCCCATCCGATTCCTTGTTCCCAGCATTCGCCAGAATTTGCGTTCTCGAACGAGGCAACGTAATCACCCAATGAGCGCACTTCGATTTCGAGATCTCGGCCGCCGCAGTGCCATTCCAGCTGCACGAAGCCGCGAGGCGTCGGCACAACGGCGGGAGCAGGCGAGGCGTCATGCATGATTGCCCTCAACAAATCAATTGCAGCCATGACGCTCTCGACTCGAATCGCCTTGGCGCCATAACTATCCCAATTGGGGGCCAAAGTAAGCAACTCACACAATGCTTCGCTTGTCGATTCCAGCCACGCGGGAGGAGAGCCTTTTACGATCACGATACATTCTCCAAACAACGAAAAAGGCCGCCGCCTGAAGAACAAGCGGCGGCCTTGGCGTTCTAAAAATTCGCCTTACTTCCCGCTCGCCGAACCCTCCGAACCGCCAGTTCCGGCGACGGCCGGTTCGGCGCCTTCGGAAACTGAGCCCTCAAAGACGAGCTGCTTGGCATCGCCCACCTTCTTGACGTCGACGGTAATCAAATCCTTGCCTTGGAACTCGCCCTTGAGCAGTTCTTCGGACAACGGATCCTCGACAAAGTTTTCGATCGCGCGACGCAACGGCCGAGCGCCGAAGTCGGTGTTCGAACCCTTCTTGATCAGGAACTTCTTGGCCTCGTCGGTGAGCACCAGCCTCAGGCCGCGCTCTTCGAGCCGATTGCGGACCTTGCTCAGTTCGAGATCGACGACTTCCTTCAGGTCTTCGACGTTCAGGTGGCGGAACACAATCACGTCGTCAACGCGGTTGAGGAACTCGGGCCGGAAGACCTTTTCGATCCGTTCGTTGACGCGGCTCTTCATGCTCTCGTAGGTCGCATCGTCCTCGGGCTTCTGGAAGCCGAAGGCCGACTCGTTCTTGATCGCTTCGGCGCCCGCGTTCGTGGTCATGATGATGATCGTGTTGCGGAAGTCGACGTTGCGACCGAAGCTGTCGGTCAAACGGCCTTCTTCCATCACTTGCAGCAGCATGTTGAACACGTCAGGGTGCGCCTTCTCGATTTCGTCGAGCAGCACGACCGCATACGGACGACGGCGAATCTTCTCGGTGAGCTGACCGCCTTCCTCGAAGCCCACGTAGCCCGGCGGAGCGCCGATCAAGCGGCTGACGTTGTGCTTCTCCATGTACTCGCTCATGTCGATCTGGATCAGCGCGTCTTCGTCGCCGAACATGAATTCGGCCAAGGCCTTGGCCAACAGCGTCTTACCGACGCCGGTGGGGCCGGCGAAGATGAAGCAGCCGGTGGGCCGCTTCGGATCCTTCAGACCGCTGCGGCTGCGCCGCACGGCCTTCGAGATCGACTTGATGGCCTCTTCCTGGCTGATAACCCGCTTGTGCAGGTCTTTTTCCATCTCCATCAGCCGGAGCGAGTCTTCGGTGGTCATCCGCGTCAGCGGAATGCCGGTCATCTTCGAGACGACCTCGGCGATCACCTCTTCGTCGACCACGCCGTCGGCCTCGCGCGATTTCTCGCGCCAGTCGCGGGTGATCGTCTGTTTCTTCTTCTTCAGCTTGTCGGCCTGATCGCGCAGGGCGGCGGCCTTTTCGAAGTCCTGGTTGGCGACCGCTTCTTCCTTCTCCTTATTCAGGTGCTCGACTTCTTCGTCGATTTCCTTCAAGTCGGGCGGTCGGGTCATGGCCTTCAGACGCACGCGAGCCCCCGCTTCGTCGATCACGTCGATCGCCTTGTCGGGCAGGCAGCGGGCAGTGATATAACGGCTCGACAGCTCCACGGCCGACGTCAATGCGTCGTCGGTGATCTGCACGCGGTGGTGCGATTCATACCGGTCGCGCAAACCTTTGAGGATTTCGACCGTCTCGGCCTTGGTCGAAGGCTCGACCATGACCAACTGGAAGCGGCGATCGAGTGCGCTGTCCTTCTCGATGTACTTACGGTACTCGTCAAGCGTGGTGGCTCCGATGCATTGGATTTCGCCACGCGCCAATGCGGGCTTGAGCACGTTCGAGGCGTCGATGGCGCCCTCGGCTCCGCCCGCTCCGACCAGCGTGTGCAGCTCGTCGATGAACAGAATCGTATTCTTGGCGCGACGAACTTCGTTCATCACCGCCTTGATGCGTTCTTCGAACTGGCCGCGGTACTTCGTGCCGGCGACCATCATTGCCAGGTCGAGCACCACGATGCGCCGATCGCTGAGCAGCTCGGGCACGTCGCCGTCGACCACGCGCTGGGCGAAGCCTTCGACGATGGCGGTCTTGCCGACGCCCGCCTCGCCCAACAGCACCGGATTGTTCTTGGTGCGGCGGCAAAGAATCTGAATAGCCCGTTCGATTTCCTTTTCGCGGCCGATGACCGGGTCGAGCTTGCCTTGGCGAGCCAACTCGGTCAAATCGCGTCCGAAGCTATCCAAAGCCGGCGTCTTCGATTTGCTCGACTTGGCCGACTCGCCCGAAGCAGCGCCTCCGCCGCCTCCAGCCGGGTTGCGCTCGCTGCCTTCGTTGCCTTCGATGCCGTGACCGAGCAGGTTGAGGACCTCTTCGCGCACCTCTTCCAGCTTCAGCCCCAGGTTCATCAACACCTGGGCGGCCACGCCTTCCTGCTCGCGCAAGAGACCGAGCAGAATATGCTCGGTGCCGACGTAATTGTGGTTCAAGTTGCGCGCCTCTTCCATCGAGTACTCGATGACCTTCTTGGCGCGCGGGGTCTGCGGCAGCTTGCCCATGGTGACCATGTCGGGGCCGCTTTGAACCAGCTTCTCCACTTCGAGGCGGATCTTGCGCAGATCGACGTCGAGATTCTTGAGCACGTTGGCGGCGACGCCGCTGCCTTCCTTGATCAGGCCTAGCAACACGTGCTCGGTGCCGATGTATTCATGGTTGAACCGCTGCGCTTCCTGGTTGGCCAGTTGCATGACCTTCCTGGCGCGGTCTGTAAATCGTTCGTACATTCCAGGTCTCCGTTTACCTTTCTACGCCGCTTCCAACATTGGAGTCGGCGTCTGGGCAGCTTGCGGTTCGGTCTCGGCCGATGCTTCGCCTTCGGCCTCGACCAGCCGCTCCAGTTCGTTTGCGATCTCCCACTCCCACTTCGCCGCGTCGTCAAACAGTTGCAAGTCGTCCAGCCGAGCGCGTGCCTCGGCATAACGGCCGGTGTGACGCAGAATCGTGGCCAGCATCAATTGCGCTTCAACGTCGCGGGCCTTTCCCCGCAAAAGTTGGTGACAAATCGTCTCCGCCTCGTACCAATTCCCCTTTAAGTATTCCCCTAAAGCCTGCGGAAACAAGTCCCGCTCCGGTTCGGGCTCTTTCTCCGAATTCTTCTCGGCACACCAACGCCAGGACAGACAGGCGGAAACAAGCCAAAACCCTGCCAGGACGATCCAACCGGTCCGCCGCATCCCCGGCTCAACCCACTCCGTCCACACCAGACTGTTCAGCAATAATAGGTTGAGCAAACAGCCAAAGCCGAAAGCCATCGCTAAACCCGACCAGGCGCCTTCCACCCATAGCTGGGAAAGGCCCGGCCAGATGCAAGTTACCGAGCTCGCTCGATGCACATGGGCCCTGCGCATAGGGTTAGCTCCTTCTACGTCCCCGGCGGGCGATTGGATCTGAGGAAAAAACCCGCCGTTTCCGTGGCGAGCCGTTCGTTGCGGAATTGTACTGCCGGAGCTAGGCTGAATCAAGGCAACTAAAAGTCTGCCTTGAAGTTAGGTTAACCATTCTGAATGCACCCAAGCGAGATTGCAGTGAGTTTGCAGTTCACGCCGGCAGCACGGCGAGCACTGGAGGCGGCGTCGCATTGGACCAGTTGTGACAATCCTAACGGCATTGCGCCCGCCGAGCTCTTGATGGGGCTGTTGGCGGAAGCCGAGTGCCGCGCCGCCGTCATGCTGGCGGCACGGGGAGTCGACGCCCCCCTCGTCCGACAACGCTGGCCCGATTTGCAGTTTTCCGGGCAGGTTTTGGGGCGCCGCGCAGACGAATTCTCTGATGGCGTCAGTCAGGCCTTTGCAGCGGCCGCAGCACGACTGATTGATTATCCGCCGCCGCTCGTGCTAGCTACCGAGCACCTGTTGCTCGGCCTGGTTGCTTCCCCTTCGGAAATATCGCAGTGGCTCGGCGAGTATGGACTCGTCGCGAATGCCTTAGAAGCCGAGATACATCGCCTCGCCGGGCACCAACCAGGTCCCTTGGCAATGGACGCTGTGGAAATCTCCGCCGAGCAAACCGAGCCGCATATTCTCCCTCTCTCTGCCGCAGAACTCTCGGGCGAAGGCGATGCAATGTCGTTTGCAGCGGCAAATGCAAGGGTGCAGTCCGCGCCGGAGCCTGGGCGCCCGATTGCCAGCCCGCTCCCAACGCTCGAAGGAACCAGGAATGAACGAACCGCACTGTTCCGCATTCTTGACGCGGCAGCCAATCGGGCCCGCGAAGGACTGCGCGTGTTGGAAGATTTCGTGCGATTTGCGCTGGACAGCGAGGCGCTAACGTTTGAATGCAAGCAACTGCGTCATGCGCTCGCGGCCGAGCTGGCGCGGATCGACTTGGCGGAATTGCTCGCCGCCCGAAACACGACGGCCGATGTCGGCACGCAACTGACCGCCGATTCCGAAAGGCGCCGCGTTCGCCTGGAAGGCGTCGCAACCGCAAACATCAAACGCGTGCAAGAATCGCTCCGCAGTCTCGAGGAGTTCGGCAAGGTCGTTGATGCCGACTTTGGCGCGGCCATGAAACAGCTCCGCTACCGTACTTATACGCTGGAGCGCGCCGTTTCCGACGGACCGTCGAGCTTAAAGCAAATTGAGCAGGCCAGGCTCTATGTGCTCATCGACGGCAGGGCGAGCAACGATGAATTCGTTGCGCTGGCGCAAGCGCTCGTGACGGCCGGAGTCGATGTCGTCCAACTGCGCGACAAACGGCTCAACGACCGGCAGTTGCTGGGCCGAGCGCGCCAGTTGCGAGAAATCACGCGCGCTGCGGGGGTTCTCTTCATTATGAACGACCGAGCCGATCTGGCGGTCGTCGCCGGCGCCGATGGCGTGCATGTCGGCCAAGAAGAGCTTTCCGTCCAGGAGGCGCGAGCGATTGTCGGGACGCGATCTATCGTCGGCGTCTCCACGCATTCGCTAGCGCAAGCGAAGCAGGCTGCAGAGGATGGCGCCGACTACATTGGTGTGGGGCCAACATTTGCTTCGACGACCAAGCGTTTTGAATCGACGCAGCTTACCGGACTCGATCTGCTGAGCGCCGTAGCGGCGGAAATCCGCGTGCCCGCGTTCGCCATCGGCGGGGTCGATGCAACGAATCTCGCTGATGTCGTCGCAGCGGGATTCTCGCGAATCGCCGTCAGCGGGGCGATTGTCGCCGCCGCCGATCCCAGCGCGGCCGCACGCAACTTGCGCACAACCTTGGAGCGGGCGTCATTGCCGGTTACGCATCCCCGCCGAGCAACGTAGTCACCAGGTTCTGCAAGTTGCGTTCGTCCCCTTCGCGGTAGCCGACCCAAACGCCGCGGATTTTTCCCTCACGGTCAAGCACCAACGTAGCCGGGTAGCCAATTCCTTGATAGCTGAGCAATTCATCGAACGCCATTCGCGTCCAGGCATTGCGGTCGGCGTAGATAGGCAGTTCAAAGCCCTGTTGACGCAGGAATGCTGCCGTCTCTTCGCGTAGCGCAGCAAGATCGCTGTCGCGTCCGCCCCCGCAAGAGACGGGCAAAAGTTGAAAATCCGGCCGGTCTTTGAACTTCTGCCGTAACTCAACCAGGTGCGGAAACTCGATGCGGCAAGGCGGGCACCACGTTCCCCAAAAATTGACGACAGAGACGCGCCCTTTAAGGTCTTCCAACCCCAGCTCAGCGTCTGCCCCCAACAGCGGCTGCAGACGAAACTCCAAGAGCGACTTGCCGACCGCCGGAGAAGCGCCCGGAACCCCATGCGGCTCCAATCCGGGGCCTAAAAGAGAGGCCGCCAGCACTAGGCTCGCCAAGCCGGCGGCCGCCAGCCAGAACCAGAAACCTCCGCTACGACGAGGTGAAACCTCTTCCATAAGCAACGCTGCTTTCGTCCCGCGCCGTGAATCGATTTAGGGGGCTGCCTGTGACGTCAGTCGGCCTGGATACTGGCTCAATAAACGCTTGTCAATTATATACTTGCTTCGATCGAACAAACCAGCGTCTGCACGAAGCCGTGTGAACCGATACAATAGCCTCATGCCGGCGGGGCCCAGCTTTGAGCTTTTCCGATCGATCGAACCGGCCAGATCGATTGAGTCGATGAGGATTCGATGACGGCGGCAACCTGGTTGTTCATGCTGTTGATGGTCGGGTGCAATGCAGTTTTTGCCGCCTATGAGATTGCTCTTGCCAGCATTTCGGTGGGACGGCTGAAAGCGCTGGCCGACCAGCATCGTCGCGGCGCTCGCGCGGCTCTGCTGATGAAACAAAACATGGAAGCCAGCCTGGCCGCCTTGCAGCTGGGCATTACCCTGGTCGGCGCCATAGCCGCCGCGACGGGCGGCGCCGGCGCCGATGAGTTCATCGCACCGCGGCTCGCCGCCTGGCTGGGCGTGTCGGAATGGACGAGCGAAGTATTGGCCTTGGCCGTGGTCGTGGTGCCATTGAGTGCGATCACAATCGTCGTCGGCGAACTGATTCCCAAGGTTTTCGCGTTGAAGAATAAAGAATGGGTCTGCTTGCAGCTCTCGGCGCCCATGCGCGCCCTCTCTATGACCGTGTATCCGGCCGTGTGGGTGCTGGAAGGCTCAGTCAAGACGCTGCTGACGTGGAGCGAGCGGCGCTGGCAACCGACCGTTGAAGGGCACAAGGCCGAAGTCACCGAGATGCAGGAGCTCCGCGCCGTGGTCGCGCTGGCGCGCACCTCTCGCCTGATCGGCGGACAGGAAGAAAAAATCATCCTTGGCGCCGCCAGGCTTTCGAGCCGATCGATTTCCGAAATCATGATCCCCACGCGCGAGATCGTCACGCTCGACTTGGCGCACTCGATGTCGCAGAGCCTGGTGGTCGCGCATGCCGACATGCATACCCGATTCCCCGTCTGCGCCGAGCCGGGCAATCCGCAAACCATCTGCGGCTATGTGAATTTCAAAGATATCGTCTCCGAACTGCGACTGAGCCCCGACCAGCCGTCGCTACGCGGCATCATGCGTTCGATGCCCGAATTGTCGGAACAACTTTCGATCGCATCCAGCTTGCAGCGAATGATTCGTGAACACGTCCATATCGCGCTCGTGCGTGATCGCGCCGGCAAGATCGTGGGCATGGTGACCATGGAAGATATTCTGGAGGAACTTGTTGGAGACATCGAGGACGAGTACGACCGGGCGCCCGCTCACATCTCCGAAGGGGGCACAGGCTGGGTGATGGGCGGCGGCGTGACCCTCGATCGTTTGGAACAAGTCACCGGAGTTCGCATCGATCGTATGGACCTCCCGCCCGATTGCCGCACGCTGCACGACTGGCTCGTCGCGCTGCTCAAACGTCCGGCCCACGGCGGCGATATCGTGCGCGCCAGCGGACTGCGCGTGCTGGTCCGCAAGCTGCGCCGGCAGCGCGTGCTCGAAGCGCAAGTTTCCCGCGACGAATCGACATTGCAACAAGCTCGCGAACCGCGCGGCCCGGAAGCCGTCCGCACTCCCGAATCGACCGCGTCTGCCCCACAATCCGGCGTCAGCACGTGAGAGTTAGAGTAAGGCGTCAGGCGTCAGAATTGAAGCTGCGCGGAAGATCGCGTCTCGTATTCAATTTTGAGCGGCCGCCTGAGCCTTAAACTTCGCATCCTAGGCTTTTTGCATGCAATTTGAAGTCGAACATAAATACCGAGTGGCCGACCTGGAAAGGCTCGCGGCCCAATTAACCGCACTAGGGGCAAAACCCGGCGAAGAAAAGGTGCAAGAAGACTGCTACTATGCTCATCCGGCGCGCGATTTCGCCAAGACCGATGAGGCCTTGCGGTTGCGTCACGTTGGGGATGCGAACTTCATCACCTATAAAGGCCCGAAAGTCGGCGCGACAAGCAAGACGCGACACGAGCTGGAGCTGCCGCTTGAGCGGGGCGCCAAGGCGCTGGCGCAGTTCGGGCAGTTGCTGGAAGCCCTGGGGTTCCGCCAAGTGGCGACGGTGCGCAAACGGCGCCGTAAAGCATCGCTCACGCGACAGGGGCGAGAGGTTGAGATATCGCTCGACGACGTCGAGCAGGTGGGCGCGTTCGTCGAACTGGAATTGATGGCCGGCGAAGCCGAGTGCGCCCAGGCTGAACAATGCTTGAGCTCGTTAGCGCAAGAGCTAGCCCTTGATCGGGGCGAACGCCGCAGTTACCTGGAATTGTTGCTTGCTGAGCGCGCGCAAGAATAATCAGTCTGCGCCCCGTGCGGTCCATTTCAACCGCGGCAGATGCTCTCTGACAAGGTCCACGTAAGAAGCATATTGCGCCAGCAGCCCGCCGCCGCAATTCTCCAAGAAATGATGGCGGCGCACGCGCCGCCAATCGCTAGCTTTCTTAAAGCCCAATTGCTGGCCGAGCCAGTTCATGTAACGCTTCCGATTCTTCGCATCATCCCAGAATGTAACCGGCACGCGGGCGAATTTCCACTCTTTCCAGGGGAACTTGGGCAGGTACTCCTTCACGGCAGCCATCGGCGAACTGTTGTAGAGCTTAAGAAACTGTATGCCGCGATGAGCGTAAAAGTCGTGTTGCGTCACCGCGTACCAATCTTCGGGTTTTTTATAGCCGAGTTGCTTTCCCAGCCAGTCGAGATATCTCTTCCGGTTGCGAGGATCATCCCAGAAGCCCTTAGGAGTCCCGCTGAACAACCATTCTTGCCAATGATAGCGCGGCAGGAAAGCTTTGATCGCGGCGGAAATGGTGCTGTTGTACTCCAGCAGGAAGGCGCCCCCTTTATGCCGTTCGAAATCGGCGTTGGAAACGCGATACCAATCCTCGGGACGGCGGATTTTGAGCTGCGCGGCGAGCCAGGTCATATACCGGCGATGATTGCGCTGATCGGCCCAGAACCGCAACGGCGCCTGGCGAAATAACCATTCGTTCCATTCGTGATTAGGGAAAGTTTCCTGCACCGCGGCGACCGCCGAACTATTCCAATACGCATATAGAACGCCCGCGCCGCGGTAGCGCTTGAAGTCATTCGTGGTAATCCGATACCAATCGTCGAGCTTTTTGAAACCGAGCTTCTGCCCGAGCCACCACATGTAACGCCGCCGGTTGGCGGGTTCCTCCCAGTAGCCAGCCGGAACGCGCCCCTCCAGCCAGGCTGCATCGAGCTTACGAACAGGAGGGACGGGCCAATCCTTACTGGCGGCCGGTTTGCGAGTTTTTATTCGGCTCCGTGCCATCGTTATTCTTTAGCTCCTGCCGGTCCATGGACGCTCACGATCGGGAACGTGTAGACGATGGCCGACGATGCGATCAAGGTACGCCACCTGCACTCCAAACAAAAGCGCTTTCTCGCTCGTTACATTCCGGCAAATATCGCGCCGCTGCCTTGCCTCTTCGCGCACGCGTGCGATCAACGGCAGTCTTCATGAGCCGGCGATCTTCGCAAAAAACTCGTCCGATGCGACGATCGTCGCCGCAACTTGCTCTTGGCGGCCGCCTTGCCGCAACCACGCGACAAATGCCGCTGCGCCCGTGGCATCGGCAGGCCGGTCCAGAAGCGACTGATACATTTCCTCCACAGTCCGTTGGCGATATTCATCGCTAGCCATTGCCGCATGAACGAAATCCGCGCGATCATAGCTCGCCGACAAAGCTTGTCCCCAGAAAAGACTTGCGCCAGCGTCAATGGCTCGTCCGAACAGATCGCGATAAACCACATTCAAGTAACGGCTGTTGACGCCCTCGCCGCGCTGCTGGAAATACTCGGTGGACGCCAGCAACTGAGCGGCAACCTGTTCGACCGTGACTCCCGCCGCGAGTTGTCGGCCGAAGAATTCCGCCGCATCCGGCTCCGCCAAGCGCCCTAAATACCGCGAGAATAGCCGCTGCACCTCCCTTTGGCGGAATTCGTCGCTGCTCTCCAGCGCCAACGCAATCGCCAATCGATTCGATGACGGACTAATCATCCCCTGCCAGTAGGACCAGCCCCCCGCGTCGAGCGGCCGGCCAAGCAGATCGTCGTAGGCCTCAGACAGAAAACGGTCGTTCGGCGAGCCTGCCGTGCCGTCGGGCATCAGGCGTTCAGCGACTCGTACCTGGCCGGATAGAGTAATCGCCCCCGCAGGATTGGAGATCGTGATGGTTAAGGGCCATGCACCTTCGTCGGCGTAGGTATGCGAACCGGCGACTTGATAGCTGCCGCCCGTCCAGGCAATCGTCCCGGACGAAAAGGCGCCATCGCCCCAGTTGATAGCGGCATGGAAGGCGCCTGCATCGGCGGCTCCGGAGCTTACCATAAACGTGGCCAACGTCACCGCATTAAGCGGTGCGCCCTCGATTCCACTCACCGCCATGGCCTGTCCCGCGGTCGGTGCGGCAGCGTTGCCAGGATTAAGCAGGGCGTAGCCCACCAGCGCATTCGTCGTGCCCGCAAAGACTTGACCATGGGCGATCGTGGGCACAGAGAACTTGACGACGGCTCCCAAAGCATCGCGATTGCCCGGGGCGTCGTCGCTGCCGTACAACTGCCTCGTTAAATTCGCGGCATCGAAAGCCAGCAGTTGGTCGGACCCTGGATCCAAGACCCAAGCGATGCCCGAATCGTCATTGCTCGAAATGCTGACGGTCGAGCCGGGCGAACCGAGCACGGCGGCCGAAGCGCTGTCGGGCGTCACCGACATGGCGCCGGCCGACAGTATAAAACGCTTGAGCTGGTCGCCAACGCCGCCGTAATAGACGGCCCCTTGATAATATGCCGGTGCGTCGAACCCGCCATGCGGCAACTCCGGCCATTCCTGGATCACATGATCGCTCGCCGCATCAAAGCCTCCGAGTTGGTCGCGATCGAGAAGATAGATAGACCCTGCTTTGTCAGCAACGACGAGCAAATGCGGATGAACGGCGCTGCCGGCAGAATCAGGCAAGACCAGCACTCCGCCCGATCCGAGATCGGCATCGGTAGCGGACAAAGCCTGTTCGTTGGAGGGAGTGAAGAAATCCACGACTTTGAGACCCCACCCGTTGGCGTTTGGCTGCGTGGGACTGCTGGTTGGGTCGGCAGCGAGCTTAAGAACTGAATCTCCGTAATCGCCCAGGATGGGCATGCCGTCGGGTCCCAACGATGTATCGAACGTTCCGTTGCCTGTCGCGACGTACAGATTGCCCTCTGCATCGCTGCTAAGCCCAGCGCCCGATTGCCAGATGCCGCCGGCCGAACCATTGGGCGTCGTGTTAAAGGCTGAGACGAGCGTCAGGCTTTGCGCATCGACGTCCAGGATCCAACCATGGTATGGTCCGTTGTCGCCTAGCGAGGCGAAGGCAAGGTACACCGTGCCATTGGCCAGAGTCAGCGCTGCTCGCTGGTGCTGGCGAACCGCATTGAAATGGATGACGCCTCCGATCGCGCCATCGCCTGTGCCATTGATCGCCGGACCGCTGAGATAAGAGTAACTGCCATCGCTGTTAAGAATCGTGTCGCCGAGCACCAACGGGCCGCCCAGTTTTTCCGCGCCGCTGGAAATATCGATCGCATGCAGCCGATGCACGTAATGGGCTTGTCCGCCGCCGGTTTCTTTCGTGCGAGCTTCGACGTAGACCGTGCCCGTTGACGGATCAATGACCGGCGTGCTGGTGACGCCCAACTCGGGCGAGATGCTCTCGCTCAATACATCGGAGCTCGGAACGGTCGTAATGCCGGCGGCTGGATCAATGAACGACGCCTTCCACAACGTGGCGCCCGATCGGGCGTCGATCGCATACAGACTGTCATGCTCGGTAGCTGCGATGACTACGTCGTGCGAGCCTCGCTGATCGCCCGAAGTAATCTGCACGTTGGCGATATACAAGGGCTGCGCATACACTTCCCCGTCGAGCGGCGCCGAGAACAGTTTGCCGAATTGCCCGGCATTGACATTTTGCGGGGAAAGAAGCGACTCCCCCGGCGCTTGCCCCGTGCCCGCCGGATCATTGTGATACATTAGCACGTCATTAGCTAGCATCTCGCGCCCTTCAAGCATCTCCAACCGAGGACAGAAATTCTTTCCGGCGCATAACCGCGCAAGGGGCTTGGAAGGCATGAGCAGGCGCCTTATCGAAATGTCCCCCGAAACCGACTGCACTGGCAGGCGAATTCTGATCGGAATACTGCAGACTGGCAAGTAGCATAATTAGGTGGAGCGCCGCCGTTCCAGGGTGGTCCAGGCAGGCCAAAAGCTGCCTCCCAGCAGCCAAATTGATGGAAACATGGATAAATTGGGTTAACAATGCAGACAGCGATGGGGATTTGGGGTACGCTTTAGGCACGCTGCCACGTTGTGCCAACCCTCGAAAGAGAGAGAGCTTTTCCATGACCCGAGCAAACATCGTCTTCCTGCTGTTCGCCGCGAGCGCCGGCCTGGTCGCAGCCCACTGTGAGGCGCAATCGCCAGCGGCGATTCCGCTACCCGTCTCGCCCCCTACCGCGGCAGCCGCGGGCATGGCACACCAGAACGCGCAATTATTGGCTGCGCTGGATACGAACCACAATGGCCGGCTTGACCCGGCTGAGATCGAAGCCGCCCGCGCGGGCCTGATTAATCCCGCCGCCCTCCAGGGCGGCAACAGCACGGCAGCCAAGAATATGGCGAACTTTCAGCAATTCCTGCTCAACAAGTTCGACGCCAACGGCAATGGCGTTCTCGATCTGCCCGAAGTTGAGGCCGCCCGACTTGCCCTAAGCATGGCGGGCATGAATCAGGCTGCACTCAACAATGGGGCGAATCAACTGGGCGGCAATCAATTCGGGGCTAATCAACCCGGCGGCAATCAGCCGGCCGACAAGAATGCCAAGCAGCCAGGGGCGCCGATCAAAGAGGTCAAACGTAAAAACGCTCTATTGGCCAACTACGACAAGAACGGCGACGGCAAGCTAGATGCCGACGAGCGTAAGGCCATGGAAGCCGCCAAGGCAAAGCCGAAGAAGCCCGCAAAAGCGACGAAACGCCCCGCTACAAAGACGTCCAAACGCGCCGCCGCGAAGAGAGCTGAACATGCCGCGGCTCCGGCAGCGAATCAGGATTAATTCGGGCAAGCCGCCAATTTCAGGCCCGTTCACGTCCCGGACCTGCCGTTAGGTAAAATCTACGGTTCCGTAGAATACGGACTCGCTGCGGTTTCGCCGCGCGCATAGTCTTGCTCCGGGCCCCGTGCCATTTGGCGTTTGCCGCATTTGCGATTCTGGTGAAAAATTCCGAACGCGATCATGGATCGTTTGCTACAGATTGGCGGTTTGATTTTTCCAGACCTCGACCAGCTCGACTTCACAGGACCGTTCGAAGTCTTGGCGCGTTTGCCGAACGCGGCCATGCACGTGATCTGGAAAGACCAGACCACTGTGCGTGATCAGCGCGGCCTGTTGCTCGCTGCGGACACAACGTTCGCCGAGGCCCCGCAACTCGACGTGCTGATCGTACCGGGCGGCAAGGGACAGCAAGCGTTGATGGAGGACGAAGACGTCTTGTCGTTCCTGCGCCGGCAGGCGGCAGGTGCGCAGTGCGTGCTGTCGGTTTGTACCGGCGCCTTGATCTGCGGCGCCGCAGGATTGCTCAAAGGACGGCGTGCGACGACGCATTGGTCTGTTCTCCACCTGCTTCCGTATTTTGGCGCGGCAGCCATCAACGCTCGGGTCGTGGAAGACGGACAATTCGTGTTTGCTGCGGGAGTGACTTCGGGACTGGACGGCGCACTGAGGGTGGCGGCCCAATTGTGTGGTGAAAGAGTGGCGCAGGAGATTCAGCTTGCGCTCGAGTATGCCCCCGACCCGCCATTCGCCTCAGGAACCCCTAGAAGTGCACCGCCCGAGGTCCTGGCCTCGGCTCGCAGAGCCGTCGAGCTCCTAACGGAAGCCAGGGAGGCGACGGCCCTCCGTATTGCGCCTCGGTTTGGCATCCGAATATGCGAATAATCCTCCGATGTTGCTCTACACTACGCAACGGCGGTCAAATGGCCCAGGCGGAGCCGTAGCCGCGCGGCCGGCTAAATGGAATCGTACGCATGCCGTCCGGGACCCCCGATGCCTCAGGCCACTCGAAAGAACTCCCAAGACGTGCGATCTCGCTCACTCTCATAGGATCAGCACATTCGGCGGGCCAACAGCACCGTTTCCGGCAGTTGCGTCTGACGAACAAAGACAAGGCGGCTCAGATCCGGTTATAAAGATGAAGAAGCGGGCGATTGCCCGCAGATCCGAACTAAAATGCGAAACCAACTTTAGTTCTCCGTGACAACCTGTCGCTCGCTTCGGCGCCCGCTCAAAACGTGGCATGCCTTTTGCGTATAGTGTCGGTGAGGTATGCATCGAAAGTGCCCTTTTGTTTCCAAGGCGGAGGTGTGAGATGTCTCAGGGAACACGTCTTTTTTTGTTGGGGCTGCTGGCAGTCGGATTGACGCTTGGAGCAGTCGAGGTAACGAGCGCGGCGCCAATGAACGGATTGAAACCCAATGATGAATTTATTGTCGCGCGCCCAAATGCACCGTTGATGCGCGGCAACTCGAACTTGGTCACGTTACCCCAAGGCGAGAGACTGCGCGTGCTAAAAGTCGAAGGACCGTGGGTCGGCACGGCGGTGATGGTGAATGGCCGCAAAGTGGGCGGCTGGGTTTGGGCGGCTCAGACGGCAACGCCGCAGCAATATACAGCCATGCGTAACTCGATGCGGCGATACTCGGTCGCTCCGACGACAAGCTTCGGTCCCACCGGCGGCTATAGCATGTCTCCCGGTTACAATACTACAGGCGGCTACATGGCAGGTCCCGATGGCGTCCTGCCCAATCAGGAATCACCCAACCATTTGATCCTCGGCGCCACCCCTTATGGGCCGAGCTACTGGCGCGCCGATCGAAAGGTCATCGGCTACTGACCCACAGTTTAGCCGCAGCAAGTGAATCGACTTCGGAGGAGGCGGAGTTGGTATCCGCCTCTTCCGACGGCCGTTTTGAGCCGTCCGTTGCCGTCGCTGCTCGGCCCGCCCGGATGCAAGCCGCCGTTTTTAAGCGTTTTCCGACGCCAGAGCGGCCACGCGATCGAGCTCTTTGCGGCCGCCGATCATGATGAGGATATCATCTGCTTCGAGCACCGTATCCGCGACCGGATTGAACAACATCTGTCCCGCGGGTTTCTTGATCGCGACGACGATCAAACCGTGTTCGCGCTGGATCTTGCTCTTGCCAAGCGGCGCGCCGACCAATGGGCTCTCGGCGGCGAGTTGCGCCTCCTCAATGTTCAATTCCAGGTGTTCTGTGCGCGTCGCCAACTCGAGAAAATCGACCACCGTCGGCCGTAACACCGCCTGCGCCACCCGATGCCCGCCGATCACATATGGAGAAACGACGCGATTGGCGCCGGCGCGTAGCAACTTTTGCTCGGAGCGCTCGTCATCGGCGCGGGCAACAATGAAAATCTTTTCGTTCAGCAGCCGAGCGCTCATCGTGATGTACAGATTATCCGCATCCGATGCCGCCACGCTGACCAGTGTTCTCGCGCGGCGCACGCCGACTCGCAGCAGCACTTCATCGGTGGCAGCATCGCCGTGCACGGCAATGCCGTGGGGCAAATCGAAACGTTCGAATAATTCGGCCTGCCGATCGATAATGACAAACGGCAATCCCTTGGCGGAAAACTCCTGGCACACGCGCCGCCCCATGCGGCCGTAGCCGCAGACGATCATGTGGCCTTTCAAATCGGCCAGACTGCGTTCCATGCGACGACTCCCGAGAAATTCTATGACCTCGCCGCTGACGACTGCGCTGGCGATGGAGGTGCCCACGTAAAACAACATGAAGATGCCGCCCAGCGAAAGCAGCATCGTGAAGGCCTGCCCCGCCGGCGACATTTCATGGACTTCTTTGAATCCGACGGTGGTCAAAGTAATTACCGTCATATAGAGCGAGTCGAACACCGACCAGCGTTCGATGAACGCATAGCCCACCGTGCCGATCGAGACCAACAAGATGGGAATTGCCGCCGCTAGCGCGATGCGATTGCTTCGATCTATGTTGGCTCGAAGGGGTTTCACACAACCTCGCCACGCGCGGCGGCCATCGCTTTTGACCATTCGTCGCCGGCGCATAACAGACCGGCGCGACATTGCGATCTCGTCCGCCGCATGAGGACAACGATCCGGTCTTTCCGGCGGTTGGCGAAGCCGCGTCGATACTCTACTCTAGCATGAGCGCTGGCCGGCATCGATCCAGCCCCGCAGAAGCCGTCGTTTTCCGAATTCTTGTTTCTTATCTGGAGGAGCAGGCGTGTCTCGCGATCCACTGAGTTCTGTCGGGGGCGCGGGAATCGAACCCGCCGCAGTTTCGCTCGAAAGCATTGCACGATTGTTCGCTTCAACGGTCGGCATCATCGCCATTGTCATCGGTCTCTGGTTGGCGCTGAAATTATTCGGAGCGGTCGCCGAGGGACTGCAATCGCCCGACTCTTACAAGGAGACGTTTCAACAATGGACTGCGTTGTTGGGCGGCGACCGACTGAAAATCAAGGTTGGAGATCAAGAATTCGCCCTCGGTCCGATGGCGGCCTTAGGCGCCGTAAGCATCGGCCTGATGGTGTTGACCTGGCTGACGCTCGGGGTCATGTTGACCGGGGCCAAGATCGTTTCATGGACCAGCACCGATCGCGAGGCGGTCAAACGCGTGCTGCAACACGCCTTGGGCAACAGTCCTCGCCGCACGTAGGGCGGGGCAAGCGGTCGCTCCCAAACCGGTTGCGGCGAACAACGGCTTTCTTGCTGGCAAATTCATGGCAGACGCCGGAGCCATTCGTTCGCCCAACGCGGCGTCCCGCTCAGCATTTGCCTTTCAATTTCCACTTCGCGGCCGGACATCGCTGGCTGCTGGTCTTGACGTACTCGGCCGGAGGCGGATACTTGACCCCCAGCTGAAATCTAGCGAAGGGAGTCGCTATGCATACGCCGCATGGTCGCGGAAGCAAAAGACGCAAAGGCCAACACGATGGCCTCTCGGCGACGGGCGTCATGACGAAGGATCGTCCGGCCATCCATCGCGCGCCGGTTGGAGCGCAAATTGTCTATACGGCTAAGCCGCAGCCGGCGCCGGGTCCCGACCGCACCTGGTGGGCCTTGGGGCTGTCTCTGTCGCTGATTGCCGTTGTCGCCAAGTTCGCGCTGCTGCCATTTCCGGTCACGAATGCCAGCGAGTTCGCGCGCTGGCTGTTGCGGCTTTCCATTGTGACAGCGCCCGATATCTGCTTTGCAACCGCGCTAACGGCAGTTTGTTATGCCATTTCGCTCGGACTGAGGCGCTGGCCAAAAGGCGCCAGGCAAGTCTGGCGTCCGACGTACTTTTCAATTTACGTCATCTCGGCGCTCTACACGGTCGCCAGCATCCCTATGTTCAAAGTGACGATGGTGCCATTCACGATCCGCCTCCTATCGTTCGTAGGCGGTCCCGAAGTGATGGCGTCTTCCGTGACGCCCCATTTGCCGCCAGGCATTATTTCTGGCCTGCTGATCGCTCCCTTGGCGGTGCTGCTGGCGCCGTGGATCATGGCCCGACTGCCGATCCTTTCGCGATGGCCGGCTGGGTTGAAGACGGCGAGCGCGGCATTCTTGGCAGTGGCGGCATACGGCGTGGTTTGCCATTCTTACGTTCGCGCCAATTGGACCGACCCGAATCGCTGGGAGCGGCGAATCGCACAAAGCCCGCATTGGGTGCTGGTCTCTTCGTGCGTCGAAGAATTACTGAAGGACCGCCCCTTCACCCAAGTGTTTTCCTTCGATGCGATCGACGATGCCGATTTCCGTGCCCCAAGCAAAGTGAACGCCGCGGCGATTGCCTCGGCGCCGCTGTTGCCCGCCGAAAAGCGTCCCAAAAACGTGCTGATGATCGTGATGGAATCGACAGGGGTCGAATACTTTGGGGTGCAGGGTTCGCGTTTTCCGACCACGCCCCGGCTCAACGCGTTGGCCGCGAAACACGGGATCGTGTTCGAGAACGTCTACTCGCAAGCCGCCTCCAGTTGCAAAAGCCTGGTGGCGTTGTCAAACAGCGTTTACTCGCGTCCCGATTGGCTGCTCATCGTCCGCGACCATCCGGAATTCGACATCAAGGCTCTGCCTCAAGTGCTCAAGGAGCAAGGTTACCGAACGTGTTATGCGCACTCGGGCTATTGGGAATGGCAAGGGCGCGACAAATATCTCAAAGCGCGCGGCGTCGACAAGCTAATCAGCGCCAGCGATCAGCCGCAAGAGCTTGTCAATTCGTGGGGCGTCAACGACGAAGTGATGTACCAGGAAATCCTGAACTGGATCGACGAAAAACCGCAGGAGCCATTCTTTGCCTTCGCATACACGATCGAGACGCATCATCCTTACGTGGCGCCGAAAGAACTTCACGATTTTGGCGTCGATGACGAGGAGTTGAACCGCTATCTGAATGCCGTGCTGGCGGCGGATGAAAAAATTGCACATCTGATCGAAGAGCTCGAAAAACGCGGGCTCGCCGAATCGACGGCGATTGCCATTACGGCCGACCACGGCGAAAGCTTCGGACAGCACAATCAGCGCACTCACAGTTTTGGCGTGTACGAGCCGACCGTGCATGTGCCGCTTGTGCTGCTGCACCCCAGCTTGCAAGATATGCCGCGCCGACGGGCGAATTTGGGCCGTCATCTCGACATCGCGCCGACGCTGCTGGACATGCTGAACATTCCTGCGCCGGCCGAATGGCAGGGAGTGAGCCTGCTTCGGCCCGGCACGCCGGAACGGGCGTATTTCCTCTCCGTCGGCAACGAAATCACGCTCGGTCTTCGCGACGGCGATTGGAAATATCACTATTACGTCGACACGCTGCGAGAAGAGCTGTTTGATGTCGCCGCCGATCCAGAAGAACTCGACAACCTGGCCGACTCGCAAGCTCTACGGTGCGAAGAGTACAGGCGTCGTCTCGGCGGTTGGGTAACTTACCAACGCGAGTTCTTAGCCAAGCACGGCGTTCAGTGAATACCGTGATGCCCCTTGGCGATTGGGGTCAATGATGACCTCTCGTAGCCGCCGATCACCGACTCTCAACCATCCTTCATTTTCGGACCATGATCCCGATCACTAAACCTGTCGTCGGCCAAGAAGAGCTGCAGGCATTGGCTGAAGTGCTGGAAAGCGGCTGGCTCACCCAGGGGCCGCGCGTCGAGGCGTTCGAAGACGCCGTATCCGAGTATTGCGGCGCCCGGCATGCAATTGCCGTGAGCAACTGCACCTCCGCCTTGCACTTGGCGCTATTAGCCTGCGGAATCGGTCCGGGCGACGAAGTGATATTGCCGTCGTTGACCTTTATCGCCACGGCGAATGCCGTGCGCTATTGCGGCGCGCGACCGGTTTTTGCGGAGATCGATCCAGCGACCTACAATCTCGATCCCGCCGCGGCCGCCGTGGCGGTCACGCCGAGGACTCGAGCCATTCTAGTAGCCCATCAGCTCGGCATGCCGGCCGAGCTTGAGGCCCTGGAGGAGCTCGCCGGACGAAGGCAACTGCGGCTCATCGAGGACGCAGCTTGCGCACTGGGTGCGCGGTATCAAGGCCGGCCGATTGGAGCCCGCGGACACCTGGCCTGCTTCTCGTTCCATCCGCGCAAGCTGATTTGCACGGGCGAAGGCGGCATGGTCCTCTGCGACGACGACAACCTGGCAGAGCGGGTGCGCCGCTTGCGCCAACACGGCATGGCGCTCAGCGATCGACAGCGGCACGGCTCGCGAAAGTTGACGATTGAAAGTTACCGCCAGGTCGGCTTCAACTACCGCATGACCGATCTGCAGGCGGCGATCGGCGTCGTCCAAATGCGGCGCCTGGACGAGTTGCTCGCGCAACGACGCTTGCTGGCGGCGAATTATGATCGGCAGCTCGCTGATCATCCCTATTTGCGGTTGCTGGCGCCGCCCCAACACATCGAACCCAATTATCAATCCTACGCGGTGGAGCTTTCCGACGATGCGCCGTTGAAGCGCGATGAGGTGCTGAATTTTCTCCTCGCGCGCGGCATTGCCGCCAAACCGGGAGTCATGGCCATTCATCGCGAAGAGGCGTATTGCGTCGAAAGCAGGCCACAGCGTCTGCCGCAGACCGAACGTGTCAGCGGCCGATCGCTTTTACTGCCGCTGTTTCCCGGCCTGTCGGAGGCGGATCAGCACACGGTGCTGTTGTCGCTGTGGGAAGCTTTCGCCCCCTACGTGCCGGTGAGCTCGTTGCCCAGCATCGAGATTCGCGCTACTTCGTTGCCGAGCCGCCAACAGTCGCTGGCTGACGCCGCGAACCGGGCTGCCTGAGTTTGACGCGAGCGGCCGAGAGGGGGGCAGCGGAATTATTTGCTTAAACGACACTCTCAGGAACTTGCGCTGATGATTCAGCCCGCCTGCATCGTCGAATCGCCTCCAGGCTCGCCGCCGGAGCGCCGTGATCGCACCGCGGTGATTTCGGTAGTGCTCTCGTTCTGGAACGAAGAAGAGGTGCTCCCCGAGCTGATCCGGCGACTTCGCACGGCTTTCGCCAGCCTGATCGACGAAGGAGAGATTGGCGGCTATGAGCTGATCTTTGTCAATGACGCCTCGACGGATCGCTCCGAGTGGATCTTGCGCGGTGCGGCGCGCGAGGGCGATGTGAAGCTCATCAATATGTCGCGCAACTTCGGCGTCTCGCCGTGCGTGCTGGCCGGCATGGTACATGCCGAAGGCGACGCCGTGATCTACATGGACGCCGATCTGCAGGACCCGCCGGAGTTGATTCCTCAACTGGTGCGCGCCTGGAAGGACGAGCCAGAAGTCGACGTGGTCCACACCGTTCGCAAATCGCGCGCGGGCGAGACTCGCATCAAGCTCGCGATCACGCGGCTGGGTTATGCTGTGCTGCGGACGGTTTCCACCATCGATTTGCCGCTGGAAGCGGGCGATTTTAAATTACTCTCGCGGCGGGCCGTCAATCTCGTGACTCAGTTCCGCGAGAAGCGGCCCTTTCTGCGCGGGCTGGTGTGCTGGATCGGCTTTCAGCAATGCATCGTGTACTATCACCGCGAACCTCGGTTTGCGGGCAAGACCAAGTTTCGAGTTCTCGGTCTGAAGGTCATCCGGAATTTCATCGACTCGGCTGTGATCTCGTTTTCCGATGTGCCGCTCAAGGCGGCCACGGCCCTTGGCACGCTGTTTTCCTCAGTCGCGCTGTTGTATATGAGCTGGATTCTGCTGGGCTGGCTCCGAGGGGCCGAAGTGCCCGGATGGAGCGCCACGCTCGTCGCCGTACTGTTCCTCGGCGGCGTCCAGTTGCTCAGCATCGGTATTCTGGGAACTTATATCGCTTCGATCTTTCTCGAGGCCAAAGGGCGGCCTAATTTCATTATCCGAGACATGCAGGGCTTCGATCCGCCATCGCCGCCGGTCCCGATCGCAGCTCACAGGAACTTTCAGCAGGTGCATTGAAGTCATGGGCGGGATGGCCTTGAACCGGGTCGCAGGCCGGCTGAATCTGCTGGCGAACCTCCGTTGCCAAAACAACTCATCCTCCCGCAGCACTGCGTCGAGCAATGCCATTGATCCGCGCCAGGCGCGGCAAGTAATGCTGTTCAGCGGTCTGGCGGGTTTGTTCTTGGGGCTGACCTGCGAATGGCAAATCGCTGTCGAAAGCGCCCAAGCTATAGCAGGCGTGGTCGCGTACCCAGCCGATAATCCATTCTACATGTACCATCTGAAAAGCTGGACGCTGCTGCACCAACTTCCCGCAGCGCTGCTCGCCGGCGGCATGAACGAACGCTGGCTTTCGATGTCGCTGGCCGGTTTGACCGGAGCCCTCAGCTTTCAAGCCATCGCGCTGTGCACCTTCGTCTTCTGCCGCAATCGATTCTTGGCCTGCGTGATGCCACTGGCATGCGACGTTACAAATGCTTGCCGCGATTTCGAATGCATTCATCAAATCAGGCTCTTGCCGGAAGCGCATTGGGCGATCTACGGCATCTTGGGCGTTGCCTATGTCTTGTTTTCGTGGTCGCTGTTGGCCGCCGGCTTTCGCCGCACCTGCGCGATTCTGCTCGGCCTGGGGCCCGCCATCCATCCAACACTCGGAGCCTGGGGGCTGACGATCGGAGCGCCGATCTTGGCCTGGCGTTGGCGGCGCGAACCGGATCGACTCGGGCGGGAACTCGCGGCCTTTTCCGCAGGTGCAGTGATGACAGGAATCAGTCTGGGCGTGCAACTGTACTTGGCGCGGAATATCAGCTCGCCTGACCCCGAGCTGGCACGGCAATTGGTCACTGCATTCGCCCAAGGTTGGGACAACCACCGCATCGCAGTATCGCTCCTGCATCCAATCCTAACCGCCGTCGGATGTGCGATCGCGATTGGCCTGGTTTGGCTGTATTACGGGGTCGATGCGTCCAGTCCAGAAGCCGTCTTGCTACGTTGCCTCTGCACGAGCGCATTAGTGGGGTTGACGTTGGCGCTTTCCACGCACGCGCAGTCTTGGCTGCCTTTCTCCTATGTGATGGCAATGCCCGGTCGATTCATCGACATTATCGCGGTGGCATTTCCCGCCATCACCGTCGGCATCGTCGCACGTTACCAAAGCCGTCTGTTGCTCCATGCCGTACTGACGCTGACGCTGGCCTATCTCTTGCTCAAAGCAATCATGATGACCACGCACCGCATCTATGTTCCGAAGGCAACGCACGTGCTGCCCGCCGTCGGATTGGCGCTGCTGCTGACGGCCGAGCAATTGACCGGCTCCGCAAAGACGTTGCGGGGCAGCCGGACTTTCTGGCTGCTCGTGCGAATCTTCGCCGCGGCCGGCATGGGCGCCGCTGCGCTGGCCTGTCGGCTGGATCGATCAACGGTAATTGCTATTGCCGTAGTCGGATTCGCGCTAGTCTGGCTATCGAGTTCCCGCATGCGGTGGGAAATCGCCGAGGCGCACTTCGCGCGTTGGCAACCCGCGGAACATGCATTGCAGTTGATCGATATCATCTGCCTGGCTGCGATCGCGGCGATCGTCGCCGGCTTATGGCTCTCCGCCGGCTTGACGGCAGGCGGCCTATTTCTGACGCGCAACGAATGGCTGCCTTTCCTCAGGCGGTTCGGACTGCAAAGCAGAAGCTTCTCGTGGAGCGCAACCGCATTGCTGGCCGCCGCCAGCGCTGTCTTGACGGGGGGCGCGTTCCATTACCAAATCCGCACAGGCCAAACGCAGCTCCGCAGGTGGCAGAACGATCCTGTCTTCACGGCGCTGTCACAGGGCCAAGGCCTCGTTCTGACCAGCGGTCGCATTCCCTTGGTCCAACTCCAATCGCGTCGGGGCGTGCTGCTTTACGGCGCCGCAATGAACCAGATCACGTATGTTCCGGCATCCGCGCCCAAGATCAACGAGATTCTCCAGCAGATCTATGGCGAAGACTTGCTGAGACCACGCCCCGCCCATTGGGTTGCTTGCGGCGGGCTGTTGCCTGAAAGCGGCCGGGAACTCTGGGCCAATCGCTCGCCGGAAGAGTGGCAAGAATTAAGTCGCCGGTTCGGCTTTACTGACGTGGTCGCTTACTCGACCTGGTCGCTCAAACTTCCGCTCGTCGCCACGGGCAAGCGGTATGCAGTATTCCACGTGCCGAGCGAAGAGCCGTCCCCCGCCGGAACGGACGAGAGACGTCACTCGTTGGCCCGCTTGCCCTCTAAAAGCGACTCAATCAGCGCCGACACGTCCTTGCCCAACGTGGGCGAATAGCCGACATACATATCGCGAATGACGCCCTTCTGATCGATCACCAGCAGCGTCGGAAAGCCGGGAATCATGTACTTGGCCGGCAAGGCCTCGGCCTTGACGATCGGATAAGGCAGCTTCAATTTGCCCACGACGAACTGGGCGTCTTTGGGATCGCGATCGGTATTCATTCCCAAGACGACAACCGGCCGGCCGAGAAACTGCTCGGAGATCTGTTTCACTTGAGGCATGGTGCGCATGCACCAGCCGCAACCACGGTGCCAGAAATCGAGCACGACGACCTTGCCTCGATAATCCTTGAGCGAATGCCGATGCCCGCTTAAATCGGTGGCAAGCCACAAGGGCGAAGGCTGGCCGATCAGGTCGGCTCGATCGCGGGCATTGCGCGAAACGATTGCAGCCATCGCCTTGTGATCGGCCAATTGCTGGGCGAACTGTTCCTTGACGAACGGCAGCGTTGCCCCCTCCGCGGCGGTGCGCAAGACGTGCTCGGCGCGGACCAGCCAAACGTCGGTGTTATCCCCGTCGCGTTCCGCCTGCCGCATCAACTTCTGGTACTCCTGGTCGGCGGCAAGATAGGCGCTGACTTCGGCGTCGAGCTGATCGCACCAATTGGCTTTGAATGTTTCCACCTCGCCCAACTCGGTTTCGCCCGTCCCCTTGCCTTGCACCAAATAGGCTTGCTCGTCGTAGGTTTGAATATGTTCGACGACGCCTCTCTCGCGATTGAACGAGAAGGTCGACTTGGAAACGCTGGCGAAGATCTCATCAACGACGCTGTTCCGCGTCGCTTCGACGATAATCAAGTCCGATTCTTCGTCTTCGTCCTTCGGAGGCTTGAGCCGATATTGATAACGCACCTGCGTGATGGCATCGACTTCTTCCCATCCTTCCTCGAGTTCCTGACGCGACTTGGGCAATCGCAGAAAGATCAACTGGGGCTCGATTCGAAACGCCAGGCTTGGATCCGTATCCACGCGCCCATCGGGAAACAGGTCGAATGCCGCCACCGTAACTCGCTCCGACAATTCCTCTTGTTCTTTGGCGTCTGCAGCTGGAGTGGTGCGGAGCACGTGTCGCAGAACAACGCGCCAACTGCCGTTTTCGTTTTGCGCGACGACCCAGAATTGCCAATTGCCTTCGCTTTCCACCTTGCGCCCGTCGGCGGAGTTGAACTCTTTGCTGGCTAAATAATTGAGTTCTTGTCCCACCTTCAGCCAGTAGCGCGGCAGACCCGCGGCGGAAGTCGGAGAGTCTTCGCCGGCGGCGATTGAGGCGCATGCGCCCAGTCCAATAGTCAGAGCAACAAACGCCAGCAATCGCGGTCCGCGCGTGACAAGAATCCAACCGGGCCTTGAAGCGTCTGTCGCCGTGGTGGCGCCGTCCATCGAGCCGGTTGGCATCGGAAGACCTTTCTGAGGCGTTGAGCAGGAAACGGCGGAACTCGCACGAAGCAAGTTCGTTACCTTCCTATTGTTTCTCCCCGCCGCGCGGCTGGCAAGAGACGGCTACAGCGCTCAGGAATTAAGCGCTGTGAGAACGCCTGCCGTGCAAAGGGCGCCGGGCGATATTTTGCAGACGCCTAGCGGGGATCACCAGCTTTGCCCCTCTATTCGTTTGGCCCGCTCAGTAACGAATCACCTTCCAACGCAGCATCCAAAGCCCCCACAAGGCCAGCACGGCATTGCCGAGCCAGACGATATAGGCGTGGAACGCGCCGCTTTTTGCCTGTTCAACGCCGAACACGAGCAATGGATAATAGATGATCAAAATGGGGCCAAAACAGAGAAAGAAACTGGTGAGAAAGTCGGCGTTGCGGCGCCAAATGGCCATCGGTACGCCGATCAAGGCGAAGCAAAGGCAGCTGAAGCCCGCCGACCAGCGGCGCGGCGGTTCGGTATCGAGCCGATACAGCCAGTTAAGCTTGTCCTGAATGATGTTCGCTTCGAGCTTCCAATCCTGCGAGTCGTAGACTTCGAAGTCGCCGGTCAACAGCGGCAGGGCCAGCTCGGCCGCCCGATGCCGTTTGTAATCTGCGAGTTCTGCTTCAACTCGCTCGCGCTCGCGCGGAATCAGACTCAGCGGCACGCGTGTGGGAATTCGCGAGTTGTCGCCGCTGCGGCTGACCTCATCCAGCGGAATCTCGTGCTCGAAGACATCCAGGACGGCAGACCCTTGTCCTTGAATCTCGATGCTGGCCTCGTAACAGACGACTCGCAAGAGTTCTCCATCACTGAGCAGTTCGGCCTCGCGGGCCATCACGGTCATCGGCGGCTGGTCGTCGGACGTGATGTTGAAGGTCGGTTGGATCAGTCGCTTGCCTTCAACCGCCTTGACCATGATCGAAATGTTGCGAGTCGTATACGATCGCTGCGTGCGCAGCATGCTGTACACGATATCTTCGACGGACTCGATTACCACGCGTTGAATGCCGCGCTGGCCCCAGGTGACGGCCACGTCATTCAGCCAGACGGTGAGCAGGCTCAGCAGGAACGAGAGGATAAAGCAGGGCCAGATCACGGCCATTGGGCTAATGCCGAGCGATTTGATCGCCACCACTTCGTTCGAACCCGACATGCGGCCATAGACGCTTGACGCCGCGAACAGAATGGTCGCCGGAATCGTATAGCGCAGCATGTCGGGCAGCACATACGGAACCAGCAGCACGACCTGCTGCGGCCCCAGCCCTTGGTCTTTGGCCTGCTTCACCAAGCCGACAATCAGCAACATCACCGTCAAGCCGGTCAGCGCAACCAGGAAGACCTTCAGCAGTTCCGACAAAACGTAGCGGGTAAGCATGCGCATGGTCGGCGAAGTGTCGTCGGGCCCGCAGGAAGCGTCAAGGGCAGTCCTTTAGCCGAAGTCGCAATGCAAAAACAGCTTCTGCTAGCAAAGGCGCTCAGCCCCCCGTCACTCGGCGCTATGGTTACTTCCGCTCCGCAGCTATTCTGCGGCGAGTTCGCCATTTCCCATTCCGCGCCGAAGCCAGGCAATCTGCGTCAATTGAGCCGTGCTAGACCTGCCGGACGCCCGACCCGCTCTTCAATCTCTTCCGCATCCCGCATTCATAAGGCCCGCGTTGACATGCGGCGCAATCCTGTGCTAACGTCGCCGCCGCCGATGCAATTCGGCAGCCTTTTTTCGCACGTTGATTTTTGAACAGGGCTCAATGACTTCTGCGGTTCTCCCGGTCAAACGTTCAGGCGGCATTCGCCTGGTCGTGCGTCGATTGTTGTTCTCCTTGCTAGCCATAGCGGCAGGCATCGGAGGGTATTTCTGGTTCTGGCATACGCACTTGAAGCGTTTTCAGGCCGTGCGACCCGGCGTGCTCTATCGAACTGGTCAGCCCACCGAGTTTGGCTTGCGCTGGCTGGTCCGCCAGTACGGCGTGAAGACCGTATTGAGCCTGCAACTGTACGATTTCCGCCTACACCGCGGATTTCTCGATCCTGGCCGGCCCAGCGGCGAGCGCGAATCGCTGTACGTCGCCCAACTTGGCGCACAGCCGGTGCAATGGGCGATGGGGGAAGAGAAGAGCTGGCCTTGGCTGACCCCCTGGCAGTTTGAGCAGTTTTACAAGCTCTTCGACGATCCGGCGAATTGGCCCGTGGCCGTGCATTGCCAAGGGGGCCGCCACCGCACCGGCACGGTATCCGCACTATTCCGGTTGGAATACGATCGCTGGCCCGTCGAACGCGCGCTCGCCGAGATGTACTCGTTCAAGTTCGGAGGCGCCATTCGCCTGCAAGAGAAGAATCTGCGCACCTACCTGCCGCGACCGCGACCGGAAGAAAATGAGTGGGCCGAATTGCGCCGCCATTGGCAGCCGCTCGTAGGCAAAGCGCCCCTGACCGATTTCGCAGACCTGGTTCGTCGTTTGCGCGCAGCGCGAGGCGACGCTCAAATGGAACAGGCCTTGTCGGAGTATTTCCAGCAGGAGCGCCCCTTCGCACTGCCGTTGGCTCAGA
>JAICIG010000022.1 GCA_025924495.1 Pirellulales bacterium
ACCGTTGTGGGACGGTTCCCCGCTCGCCGGACGCACGATCCTGCTCCACGCCGAACAAGGTTTCGGCGATACGATCCAGTTCATCCGCTATGCGCCCCTGGTGCACGAGCGCGGCGGCAAAGTGATCGTGGTCTGTCAAAGACCGCTCATTCCCCTGCTTTCCAATTGTCGTGGCATCGAGCAAATCGTCGCCCAAGGCGATGCACTGCCTGAGACCGACTTCCACGCACCGCTACTGAGTTTGCCTAGAATTTTCGGTACGACCTTGGATGACATTCCGGCCAATGTGCCGTATTTGGCGGCCGACGATCGGCTTGTGGAACGCTGGCGTCAGGAACTCGGATGGAATCGAAATTTCAAGGTTGGCATCGCCTGGCAAGGCAGCCAGAAATATCGCTGGGACCATAAGCGGTCGATTCCGCTCAAAGAATTTGAGCCGCTCGCTCGTATTCCGGGCGTGCAGTTGTACAGTTTGCAAAAGGGCTACGGCCGCGAACAAGTCAGCCAGGTCGCTTCGTGTTTTTCGTTGATCGATCTGGGCGACCGACTCGACGAGGCGGGCGGGGCTTTCGTTGACACGGCTGCCGTGATGAAGAACCTGGACCTTGTGATTTGCTCGGACACTGCCATCCCTCACCTGGCCGGCGCACTCAACGTTCCAGTCTGGTTGGCAATCTCGCGCGTGCCAGATTGGCGGTGGTTGCTCGAGCGCGAAGACAGTCCGTGGTATCCCAGCATGCGCCTATTCCGCCAGGCGCGGCACGGCGACTGGAAAAGCGTCTTCCGTCGCATAGCTGCCGAGCTTAAAGCTCTGGTCGGAGCCTCGGCCGGCGCTGGGCGAATCACGGTCGAAATCGCCCCGGGCGAATTGCTCGACAAGATCACGATTCTTGAGATTAAAACCGAGCGGATTTCCGACCAGGCCAAGCTGGCTAACGTCAAGCTCGAGTTAGAAACGCTGTCGGCGGCCCGCGAGCATTCGATCCGCGAATCGGAAACGCTTGGCAATCTGGTGCGCCAGCTCAAAGCGGTCAACCAAGCGCTGTGGGATATCGAAGATGAAATCCGGATTTGCGAGCGGGATCAGGATTTCGGGCCGCGATTCGTCGAGCTGGCGCGGAGCGTTTACCGTCAGAACGATCGCCGCGCCGCGGTAAAGCGGCAGATCAACGACCTGCTGGGCTCGAAACTGATTGAAGAGAAGGCCTACGTACAATACGAAAATTCCGCCACAGCTTGGGCGGAGAGCAGCGAGGAATAGCAGCGTGAATCAAGTCAAAGCTTGCCGCTACGGTTTAATGATCTATCAGCCGAACGACACGTACATCGGCCGCTCGTTTGATCTCTACGGCGAATTTTCCGAATCTGAAGTCGCCCTGTTTCGCGAGGTGGCCAAGCCCGGTCAGACGGTGCTCGATATCGGCGCCAACATTGGGGCGCATACGAACGCGCTTGCGCGGCTGGTCGGCCCGACAGGACGCGTGTTCGCCTTCGAACCGCAGCGCATGGCTTATTACTCGCTTTGCGGCAACGTCGTTCAGAACAATCTGGATCATGTTATCTGCCGGCAGGAGGCCGTTGGGGCTGCTGCAGGCACAATCCCGGTTCCTGAACTGGATTATCAGCGCGAAAACAATTTCGGCGGTTTGGAGCTGTCTTCCGATCCGCGGTCGACGCGCACGTACTCTGTGCCAGTGGTGCGGCTCGACGATTTGGGCCTGGCCGCCTGCGATTTTATGAAAATCGATGTGGAAGGCATGGAGCGGCAAGTGCTGGAGGGAGCCGCCGCAACGATTCGACGCTTCCGGCCATTACTGTACGTCGAAGACGATCGCGCGCGCAACTCGGCGGCCCTCAGAGAGTTGCTGGACGGTTTTGGCTATGACTTGTATGCGCATCGCGCGCCGCTGTTCAATCCCAATAACTTTGCCCGCAATCCCGACAATGTCTTCGGCAACATCCAGTCGCTAAGCTTGTTTTGCCATCACCGGAGCGTGCCGCTGCCGATCGTCCCGGCACGATTCGGCATGAATCGGATCGATCGTCCCTCGGCTTCGGCGCCTCAGCTTCATATCAATGCGTCGACATTGCCTCATGCGATTGACGAAGCGCGGCGCCTGCATCAGGCCGGCCGGATTGGTCATGCTGAGCAAGTATATCGGCAGATTCTGGCCTTTGACGCTGAGCAGCCTCAAGTCTGGTATTTGCTCGGCGCCGCCTGCCAATCGCTCGGCCTGAACGACGATGCCTGCGACTGCTTCAGGCAGTCGTTGGCGCGCCGACCGCAACATGCTGAGACCCATAATCATCTGGGCGTCGTTCTGGCGCAGTTGGGACGGCTCGAAGAGGCGGCCTCGCACTTCCAGCAAGCGCTGGAGCTAAAGCCCGCAGACGCCGAGGCGCTCGCCAATTTAGGACTTGCTTTGCTGCAATTAAAGCAGCCGGGCGAGGCCGAAGCGAGGTTCCGCCGCGTCCTCGAACTGCGACCGGGTGACGCCAAGGCCAGGCAACATCTCGACCAGGCTTTGCGAGCGCAAGGCAAGCACGAGGAAATCGTCGACATACATCGTCGGCTGGCCTCGACCCAGCCCGGTTCCGCCGAAGCGCGCAGTGAATTGGGCCGGGCGCTGTTCGAACAGGGCAAAATGGAAGAGGCCGCAGCCGCCTTCAAGGAAGCGATCGAATTGAACCCCGGGCTGCCTGAAGCGCACAACAATCTGGGCTTGGCCCGAGCAGCGATTGGCCGTGCGGCCGAAGCCGTGGAATGTTATCGCGAGGCGATCCGCTTGCGACCGGCATTCGCCCAGGCTCACAACAATCTCGGCATCGCGCTGCGCCAACAGGGAAAAATTGATGAAGCGGTCGCCTGCTGTCGCGAAGCGGTGCGAATCAGCCCGCACATGGCCGAGGCCCACAATAACCTCGGCACCGCCCTTGATGAACAAGGCAACTATCTCGAGGCAATTGCGTGTCTGGAACAAGCCTTGAGAATCCGTCCCGACTTCGCCAAGGCCTACAACAACTTGGGCATCGCTTATTGGCATCTCGGGGATTACGAACAGGCGGCGAGCAGTTGTCGCAAGGCGATCGAATTGACGCCCGAACTGGCCGAGGCGCACAACAATCTTGGCAACGTGCTCCGCGATGAGGGGCGTTACGATGAAGCGCTGGCCTGTTATGAAGAGTCGTTGAAGCTCGTTCCTGACGGCATCGACGCCCATTGGAACCGCTCGTTGGTTTGGCTTCTGCAAGGCAAATTCGAAGAGGGCTGGCGAGAGTATGAATGGCGCTGGAAGCTGAGGAACTTTTCCATTCGGCAGACCGATCGGCCCTTATGGGACGGCTCTGCTTTGGAAGGCCGCACGATCTTATTGGATGCGGAGCAAGGCCTAGGCGATACCCTACAATTCATTCGCTACGCGCCGTTGGTGCAAGCGCGCGGCGGCAAGGTCGTGGCAGTCTGCCAGAGACCGCTGATGCAAATTCTCTCGAACTTCCCGGGCATCGATCGGCTGGTAGCGCAGGGCGAGCCCGTGCCGCCATTTGATTGCTATCTTCCGCTGTTGAGCTTGCCCAAGGCCTTCGGCACGACTCTCGAGTCCGTGCCCGCCAAGGTTCCATATCTGCGGCCCGACTCTTACCTGCTCGAGCAATGGGGCCGCGAACTGGCTTCGTTTCGGTCGTTTAAAGTGGGCATCGCCTGGAAGGGAAGCCCCAAGAATCGCATGGACAGCGTGCGTTCCATTCCGCTGGCGGCATTTGAACCGCTGGCGCGCGTGCCGGGCGTGCAACTCATCAGCCTGCAAAAAGGGATCGGCAGCGAGCAAGTGAAAGAGGTCAGCGATCGCTTTGATGTGATCGATTTGGCTCAACGATTGGATCTGACCGCAGGCGCCTTCATGGACACGGCAGCGGTCATGCAATATCTCGACCTGGTCGTGACCTGCGATTCGTCCCTCGGGCATCTGGCCGGCGCGCTGGGCGCGCCGACATGGATTGCCCTGACCTTGTCGCCCGACTGGCGGTGGCTAATCGAACGCGAAGACAGCCCTTGGTATCCCACCGTGCGGCTGTTCCGGAAGCAGTTCGTCGGCGATTGGAGCGACGTGTTCGAGCGTATGGCGGCGGCGCTGACCGAGCTTGTCGCTTCGCGAGCCGCCGGCGTTTAATGGCGCTGCGGAGATGCTCGAGTCAGGCGTATTGGACCGATGCGTCGGCTCGGCCTGAGGCGTCGGCGAGCAGCTCAGCCATCCTTTGATTTGCGGCGGCTGGAAACCAGCGTCGTATTCGACTTCGACTTCGAACGGCGAGCAAACAATCCGCGACGCTCCTCCAACACCTTCTGGCCTTTGACAACCTGCACCGCGCGTACGTTTTCCAAGTCGTCGTAGGTGACAACCACTTGCACGTCGGTACCGTCGGCAAGCGTCTCGGCGGGGATGCCGATCACCTCCCAAAGCCCGCCGGTTACGACATCGGCGGCGCCGTGGACCAATGCTCGGCTCGCTTTCACCCCTTTGCTGTAGCCTTGCTTAAAGGAGAATACGTCCGTGATCACGCCATCGCGCTCGCGCGTCCATTCGGGGCGACCAAGCTCGGCAACCACGTGCGTGCGCGGAACTCCCTGGTGCAGGACTCCCAGGTCTTTCTTGTCGGGCTGGCGGCTTGCCTTAACGGCAGCGCAGCCGGAGGCGGCCGCAGTCGCTAGCGCAAGGAGCGCCCATAGCAGGGCAAAAGAAAGAGACTGGAAGCGAGGCACGACAAACCTCCACCGCGTTCGCCTTGAAGGGCGGCGAACTATACCCGCCCCAGTTATCGTCGGTCAATGCGGAAGCGGCCTGCAGGCGCAGCTTTTCAGCCGTTATGGTTCTCCAGGTTCATCTTAGCGAGCAGCCAGGAACCAGTAAGCTGCGAAGAATACGCCGCGTTTGGCCGCTGGGAAAGCTGGCCTGCCCAAGCGACTTTAGTCGACTGGCGCGGTTACGCGGGTCTAAGGATGCGTCGCTGCGCTCTCACCGCAACGCCGGACTGAAAGCTGAGCTTCACAAGATTATTTACGCCCGATCTTCGCCAGCTCTTCTCGCGCACATTTGTAAACTTCAGAATCGTCGGGAGACGTATTGAGGATCTTCTTAAATAATTCCGCCGCCCGGTCAGGCGCCGACTTCTCGAGCAGCTCCGCGGTGTGGTAAGTGTGCACGCTCTCCCGAATGGCGCGGCACTCTTCAGCTTCTTTGACGACCTTGGCGTCAGCCTTGAGTTCCTTAAGGCGACCTTCAGCAAGAATGGCCGACTTGGCGGGCGTCAATTTGGCGGCTTCTTCGTATACAAGAAATGCACAGCACATTTCCTGGTCGGCCTCGTGTTTCTTGGCCGCTTTGAGCAGCACTTCCGCGTCGGCTTCATTCAGAATTGCGAGGTACTTGGGATCTCTGCGCAGCTTCGATACGTGGCCTGCAATTTCGTCATGGAACTTGGGCACATTTTCGTAGGCCCAGTCGAGGTAATCGAATTTCTGAAATGCTTCGACTACTTCGCCAGAACTAAGGAGCTGGTCCGCCTTTTTCATTTCAGCTCGACCTTCGTCGGCCATGGCGGTCAGGGCCTTCTTGGCGGTGGCATTGTACGGACTTTTGGGCTTTGCCAGCGCCACCCGCAGGTACAGCATGGCGGCCAGCCGCGGCTTGCCCTCTTTGCGAGCTTTGTCGGCGTAAACCATCCGCTCTTTGTTGTTGCGAGCCCGCCGCGCTGCTTCGGCTGCCGCCTCACGCGCCTCCCAAGCGCGACGTTGTGCCATCTGGGAAGCTGCGGCGCCCATCACGAAGCTGGCCCCGCCAAATCCGCCGCCCCGCGGAGAGAATCCGTGCATATGCCCGCGGCCGTAGACGGAGCTCGCCGACAAAATGGCGGAAGCGATCAATCCCGTGGCTACGATCCCAGAGAACCGCGGCATGTCAAATATCTCCACGTTGTATCCTTGCCCGACGTGCTATACATCAACATTCCGTGATTATGAAGACCAATCAGTCGCCCTTCCAGCAATGTATTAATGCATTACGGATTATTAATGGAACCGCGCCCCATAACGCGGCGGGGCGCCCCGCCGATCGGCTAGACAGGCGAAACGCGAACGTTCGACGCTGCGGCGCCGAGCCGGCGCGGAACTGAGGAGCGACAGCGAGGGTTAGGACAGCAATTCTCGCGGCAGCCGCCGGGCAACCAGCCACGAAGCGGCGATAAACACGCTCCCAGCGATCAACGTCAGTTGAAACGCGTACATGCTGCCCCAGTTGGTCACTGCGAACTGATAAACGTAGCCGCCCAGCCAGATGGAAAGCAGCGTGCTGACGTTACAAAGCGCCATGAAAACGCCGAAGATCGTTCCGGCGGCATGTACCGGACTTGCTCGAGCGGCCAGATCGCACTGAATCATATTGGCGGTCATATAGGTGAAGCCAACGAGCAAGCTCACCGAGTCAACCGTTTTGGGACCCACCAGCAGCCAATAGGCGGCATTACTGATGATGCCAGTGATGATCGCTGCAGGAACCATCGCTCGCATCGTAAATTTCCGGCAATAAACGCTATAGCACGCACAAGCCAGGATCGACCCGATGGCCAGCATCGACATCGAGCGGCCATACGTTTGCTCGCTCATTCGCAGAGTCTCGGTCATGTGCAAGTACAGCACCGGCTGCGTGAACGGATTGAAGTGCCAAATGAAAAGAAACGCCCCGGTCACCACCACGGAGGGCGTGCGCAAAGAATTCAACAGCGCCGTTTTCAACGAGGGCAAATCTTCTTCGACGACGGCCTGTCGGGGCTCGCGCACCCAGAGGATCGATAAAAACAACCCCACGGCAGCCAAACCGCCGCAGACCAAAAATGCCAGCCGCTGCTGCCCCGCCTGGCACAGCCGGCCGCCCAAATAACCGGTGATGATGGTGGCGGCGTAGCTGGCGCCCCAGCGCACCGACTGCAAACGGCCTGTAATACCGCGTGGTTGCCCTACCTCGATCACCAAGGCGTCCAGCACAACGTCGGCAAAAGTGACGGCAAGCGTAGGAACGAACAGGCCGATTAACAGCAAATGCTTCGAACCGGCCCCCAGCGGCAGCAAATACAAACCGAGAAAACAGGCGCAAGTCGCAGCCGCCGTTGCGACCAAATAGCTTTTCCGCCGATAGCCGGCGAAGCGCACAAAGTCGGACAATAGGCCGAAGATCGGCTTCAGGCACCAGGGAACGCCTAGCAGCGCGACAAACGTATTGATCTGCCCCGGCGAGCTGCCCCAACGTTTCAGCAGCGACAAAAACGGCTGATTAATGAGTCCGGTAGCGGTCTCATTGGTGCCTTGAATGAAGTACAGCAGGCCAAACAGGCAAAACAGCCCGATGACTCCATGGCGTGCTTTGGCGATAGAACCGGCGAACGAAGACATAGGTGGGATGCGACCTTCCCGTTAGTAAGCAAGGTTGTGCCTTTGCAGCCAAGCTGCTACCGAGATAGGGGCGTCACAGCGAGAGCCTCGCCCGCCGCAGCCAAGCGCTTCTAGACTGGCCGCTCCCCCTACATGGTTAAGGATACCAGGAGGTCGGCTCATCGTCGTCCCCCCGCTTAGTTTTGATACGAAGCGGCCTGGAATCCGGTTGAAATACGGGACACTTGGATCGTTTTTTTCGCGTCGTTCACGTGACGATTCTCCGATAACACGTTACGCACACACTAGTTGCGCATCAACCATCAACCGAGAAAAGACACCCCTGTCAGGGGAGCTTGGCCGGCGCCCTCGCATTCCAGGAAGCGCCCTGAAAATCATTTTTGACGCAATAACCGGGCTTGCCGGCAGTCGTTCGGGCGACGCTTTACGCGACGATCCGACCGTGAATAACTTGCCCTCGCCCCAATGTGGAAGCGAGAGGGCTTTCGTCCCGCGTTAGAATCAATTCGCGTCGATGCGATCCGCGCTCGACTTCTAGGTTGTCCGAATTTGGGCGGTCCGACCGCGATACCAGCATCTACATGCTCCCAACGAGAAAGCAGGGCCTAAAATGCGAATCGCCGTCACCGGCGCTACGGGTTTTCTCGGACGCTACCTTGTTGAACGGCTGCTGGCTCAAGGCCATCAGCTCCGTTGCTGGCAGCGGCCGACGAGCGACGTTTCGGGCTTTGATTCCAACCCGCGGCGCTTGCAATGGCTGCCAGGCGACCTGGGAGATGCGCCCGCAGCCGCAGAGTTGGTCGCCGGTTGCGAAGCAGTCGTGCATGCCGCCCTGTACCATCCGGGCGGCGGATTTCGCGGCGGCGAAGGCGACATACTGGAGTTTGTAGAGCGAAACATAGTGGGCGCGTTGCGCCTGATCGAGGCGGCGCGCGCCGCAGACGTGGGGCGATTCGTGTTTATCTCGAGCTGCGCTGTCCATGAAAAGATCCTATCGGATCGGCCCCTTGATGAAACGCATCCGACTTGGGCCGCCAGCCATTACGGAGCACACAAAGCGGCGATCGAGCAATTTGTGCACAGTTACGGATCGGGGCAGGGGTATCCGATCTGCGCGCTGCGGCCGACGGGCATCTACGGGCTGGCTCATCCCGGGCAGCAAAGCAAGTGGTACGAATTGGTCCGCAGCGTTGCTTCGGGCGAGCCCGTCGAATGTCGCCGCGGCGGCAAAGAGGTCCATGCGGCCGATGTCGCCCGCGCGGTGGAGATTCTTCTACTGGCGCCGGACATCGCCGGCGAAGTCTACAATTGTTATGACCGCTACGTCTCCGATTACGAAGTCGCCTCGATCGCCAAACGACTAAGCGGCAGCCCGAGCGAGATCCGGGGCCAGCCCGCGACGCCGAAGCATCAGATTGTGACGGAGAAACTGCGCCGGCTCGGGATGCTGTTTGGCGGCGAGCCGTTGCTGGAGCAGACAATCGGACAACTGCTGGCTGCGGTCGCTGCGCAAGAGCGAACATAGACTCGAATCGCTACGACATTTGACATCCCTTAGTCCACGTCGCTGAGCAGCAGGATTTTCGCGTTGGGCAGCTTGCTGCGCAATCGACTAGCGCCTTGGTCGGTGACTTGAGTGAAACGCAGGTCAATCAGCGTTGCCTCGAGCAGACCTTCAAGATGCTGTAAGCCGGCGTCGGTAATCGACGTGCTGGTCAAAGTCAGCGTTTGCAGCCGAGGCAGAGCACGAAGACAGACGAGATCATCGTCGGCGATCGGCGCGCCGGCCCAGAAGACCATCGAGACCGATTCAAACAAATCGCGCCCCAGCCACTTTTGACAAGGCTGAGACCACGAGTCGCCAGCTCGGTAGTCGACTCTGCCGCCTCGAGCGCTAATGGCGTCGACAGCCCGCTTTTGCCGATAGCCTCGGTCAGCCGCGAATCCCAGCGCGAGGCAGCCGATTCCGATCGTGATTAGCAGCGTTCGCAGCCGGAATCGCACGCGCCGCCTCCTAGGATCGGTCCGACAGTTTGGCTTGCCACTGATTGACGACGTCGTCGACGTCTAGCGGACCAATCGAGCTGGGCGGCCCCCAAGTGATCGCAAAGTTCGCTTTACGAATCTTCTCGTTCAATTCGGCGGCAACTCGTCGAACGTCCCGCTCGCTCCTCAACGTCCATATATGCTCCAAGGTTTTCTCGACCTCGCGCAGGATCTCCAGGCTCGGCGGGACAATCGAGAGCTTCTCTCGTTGAACGAGATTCTTGACCCACCAGAGTTCATCATCTGGCTCATCGAGTTCGGGGATCGGCTTGCCAAAGCCGGGTAGATTGTCGAACTCGCCGGCTGCATACGCATCGAGGATTTGCCGCTCAATGAAAGATTGCCAGGAAACACCCGGCGGCTTTTGACGAGTCATGGTTCAATCTGGTAGGTGGCCCTAGCTGTGACAAGATCGCCTTGCCAGATCTTCAACTCAACTTACCTGCAGGCTTCCATTCGTCGGGATGACCAATGTTACAAACCGAGCAATGCTCCTGACTGGAAGACGATCCACTGACCCCCCCCATTTTGACTGCCATTGGGGGATCTCTAGGCCTCGGCCCCGTCCGTCGCTGAATTGTAGTGGATATTCTGGTTTCTAGATCAAATCCACATCGCGAGGCCGTCTATCCAGTCCCCCTAGTTTAATAATTCCCGCCAGTTCTTAATTGACTTCCGATTTTCGGCGAAGATATACTAAATACACCGTTCGGTGAATCTATCTCTCGTTGCGTGAAGTGGTTGGGGCTCCTGGCTTGATGGTTGGCGCGGGCTTGCGCTACGTCTTCAGGACGCGATGGGTTTTTGGCCGCCGGCACGAACTTGAGATCAATTTAAACAGCAGGCCTCGCGTCGCTTCGTGGGATCAGGAGAGAGGTCCAAATGAACCTTCTCGGTAAGATTTTCATCGTGCTCATTCTAGTGATGAGCTTGGTTTTCCTCGGCATGTCTTTGATGGTGTATGCCACGCATAAGAATTGGATCGCCGTCATCAATCGTACTCAGCAAGAGGTCAAACCAGGTCAGCCCTTGGGGCTGAAGCACCAACTGGCCGAAGCGCAAACGAAAGTGAAAGACCTCGAGGCTCAGTTGGCAAAACTGAAGACCGAGGTCGACAGCGAAGAGGCTGCCCGCCGCGTGCAACTGGCCAAGCTCGAAACCGAAAAGAGCGAACTGAAGAAGGAATACGACGATCTGCTGCAGCGCGAGGCCAAGATCAAAGAAGAGACGCGGGTGGCCCAGGAAACGACCAAGCAGTCTCAGGAGATGCTGAGCGCTAAGTTGGAGGAAATCGAAACGCTGCGCGATCAGATGGCTAAGGCCTACGCCGACCGCGATACGCAGTTCGACAATTCCGTGGCTCTAGAAGATAAACTACACCAAGCCACGAATGAACTGGAGCGGGCAAAGTTCAACACAGAAACCCTCACCCGGCTCACCGCCAATTACCGCAAGGCGGCCGATCGCAAAAACGTTGACCTCGACGCTCCGGTCGACAACATCCCGCCGAAGCTCGACGGCTACGTAACTGCGAGCCGTTCCGACGGCATGGTGGAGGTTTCTCTGGGCGCCGATGACGGGCTGCGAGTCGGCCACCGCATATTTGTTTATCGCAATCACGCGGGCAGCAGCAAGTTTCTTGGCGTCGCCGAAGTGGTAAGAACCACTCCGGACAGGTCGGTGGCCAAGATGATTCCAGAGTTCAAGAAGGGCCCGATTGAGAGGGACGACCGTGTCGCTACCAGACTCAACTGATCCGGGCCGCGGCGTCGTCGTCCAAAAGCCCAGGGCCAACATTTACACGGTATTGTTGGGCATCGCCTTGACGGCGATCCTGATGGCCATCTTGTGTCTGTGCCTGGAGATGAGCCGCTATAACTGGGATATCAAGGCGGCTGGCGCCAAGGCCGTTGGTTTCGCTCCGACAGGCGCCTCGTCTCCGGCAAAGGGATCGCCGGGCGCAATATCGCTGGCTTAGTCGACTAATCTGAGTCGGCGGCAAATGTTAAATGTGCGGCCGACCGGCAATTAAAAACACACTCGCGCGAAAGAAGAGCAAGGATGCTCCATCGGCTCCGCGGATTTCTAGGTTCGGATCTTGCCATCGATTTGGGCACGGCGAACACGCTGATCAGCGTGCCCGGCGAAGGCTTGGTGTTGAACGAACCTTCGGTGGTGGCAGTCAAGGAAGGGACGCACCAGATTCTCTCCGGCGGCTGCGCCGTCGGTCACCTGGCCAAACAAATGCTCGGCCGCACGCCAGGTTCGATTTCGGTGGTGCGCCCGCTGCGCGATGGCGTCATCACCGATTTCGAACTATGCGAGGCGATGCTGCGCTATTTCTTTCGCAAAAGTCAGCAGCAGCGTTGGGCAGCGCGTCCACGCGTGCTGATCGCCGTACCAGGCTCGATCACGCCGGTGGAAAAACGAGCGGTCTATAATAGCGCCCACCGCGCCGGCGCCCGACAGGTTCTGCTCGTCAGCGAAGCCAAGGCGGCCGCCATCGGCGTTGGCTTGCCGGTGGCCGAACCGGTGGCCAGCATGATTTGCGACATCGGCGGCGGCACCACGGAGATCGCCGTCCTGAGCATGACCGACATCGTGGCTGCCGAATCCATTCGCGTAGGCGGCGACGCATTTGACCGGGCGATTGTGGACTACCTGCGGAGAAATTACAGCCTGCGCATCGGCGTGGCGACGGCAGAACGGCTGCGCATTGATATCGGCAGCGCCTACCCGCTCGAAGAGGAACTTGTCGACGAAGTCTCGGGCGTCGATGCCGTCAGCGGGCTGCCGCGTAAGGCAAGCATCACGAGCGAAGAAGTTCGCGAGGCGTTAGGCGAGCCGTTAGCCCGGATCATCGACGCGATCAGATCGGTGCTCGACGGCTGCGGGCCCGACCTGGCCGCCGATCTCGTCGATCATGGTCTGGTGCTCGCGGGCGGGGGAGCGCTAACTCGCGGGCTGGACAGGTTTGTGATGGAGCATACCGGCTTGCCGGCTCGCGTTTCGAACGATGCCTTGGAAGCCGTCGCCAAGGGCGCTCTGATTTGCCTGGAGCACCTTGACGAGTGGCATAAGACGCTGGAGGCGGGACATGACGATCTCTAATCGTTACGCCTGGCGGCGCGTTCGTTCGCTCGCCTGGACGCCTCTGGCGTCAGCGTTGACTGCATCGTTGATATTGATGCTATTGCCGCCCCGCACAACGGCGCCGCTTAAAAGCGCTGTCGCGGTGCTGTTATCCCCAGGGCAGAAGCTGGCCATTCGTTGTCGGGAACAAATCGCTAAAACGATTGGTCAATTTACAGAGCACCTGGCGGCGGCCGACGAACAGCAAGCGCTTCGGGCCGAGTTGATTCGGCTACGGCGGCGAAGTGAGGAACTGGAATTGGCCTTGGCCGCCAGCCGCTTGCGAGCGACGGTTGGGGACTCGGCGCATCCTACTGCCGACTTGCCGCTAGTGCGGGCCGCCTTGGTTCGAGCGCGCGTGCTCGGGCCGCAAGCACGTTCGTTTCTGGAGCGCCTGGAAGTCATCGATGCGGGCAGCGCGTCGGGTTTGGAGTTGGGAGCCTTGGCGGTGGATGGTTCGGCCGTCGTTCTCGATCAAGGCCGCAACGCTGGCCTGGCGGCGGACGATCTCGCAATTGCCGGTCGGCGCATTCTCGGCAAACTTGTCGAGGTCGGTTCCCAAACTTCGATCATGAGAAGAACGACGGACGCCGGCTATCGCGATCTCGTCCAGTTAGCAGCGGTCGCTGATGATCGATTGCGCCTAGGCCCGCGCGGCGTGTTGGAAGGGGTCGGCGAGCCGCTGTGCAGAATTCGCATGATTGAGACCACCGAGCCTGTATCGGCGGGCGATTTGGTTCTGGCGTCAGGAGACGCTGTCGCAAGTTCGTTTGGCGCCATCTACGGTCGCGTCGCTCGCGTTGAACGACAGTCGGGAGATGCGCACTGGCAAATCTGGATGGCGCCGGCCACAGGCCCAGGGCCGCTGAATGAGGCGATCGTCTTGAAGCTGCAACTGAATCCCGCGCGCGTTGCTCGCTCGGAGAGCGAAACCGGAAGCAATTAATGTTGTTCTATGGGTTGCTCGTTGGCAGCGTGTATACGGCTGCCGTGCTCGACACGGCGCTGGCGCCGGCATGGTCCATTGGAGCCGTGCGGCCCGATCTCTTGGCTCTCACCGCGATTGGAGCAGCTTTTTTGGGCCGCAAGTCGAGTGCATGCATGTTGGCGGGCGCAATTGGGTTGTTCTCCGACCTGACCGCGATCGGTCGGATAGGAGTCGGTATGGCTTGTTTCGCAATCGTCGGCTACGTGGTGATGCGACTGCGGCCGCGGTTAAACGTGTTGCCAGTCTGGGCCAAAGCGATCGCGCTGGCGCCCGCCGTCGCGGCTGCCGCGCTCGGCATCGGCCTGACCAGGAAACTATTAGGTGAAATCGACCTCGGACCGCTTACGATCGCCATGCGCTGTCTGGGAGTCGGCATGTACACCGCGGCGATCGCGTTGCCGCTGCTGATGCTGCACCATTGGGCTCGCGAGCCTCGGTGGAATTGATGCGACCGAGCCGCTATTTCGATTGGCGACAACTGGCCGAAGGCGACGCCGGCGAGGGATTCGGCGCCGAGCGGAACGGCCGCTTGCGCTGGGCGCTCGCGGCCATCGCGGCCTGCGCCGCGATCATTTTCGCTCGCGTCGTCGCGCTGGAATGTTTCTATGGCGCCTCGTATCGCCGCGAGGCGGCGCAGCCAATCAGGCGCGTCGAGCGGACTGCAGGGCCCCGTGGCCGCATCTTGGCTCGTGACGGCGCCGTCCTGGCCTATGATCGGCAGATCGCCGCGTTGGCAGTTCACTACAGATATCTGGAACAGCCGCCGAATCCTCGCTGGCTTGAACAGCTCGCGCGTCGTCGCGTTCCGCGCAGCCAGCGCGGCCAGCCTGATCGTATCGAGGCCGAACGATGTCGCATACTTGCCGAGCGCGCAGAACTCCATCGGCGGCTGGCAGAGCTGTGCGAAAGGAGCGGCAACGAATTCGCCAAGCGAGCCGCAGAAATCCAGTCCCGCGTCGTCCGAATTGCAAAGCACGTTAACGAACGGCGCCGAACAGCGCACGCCGAAGAACAAGCTCGTCAGGCGGCAAGCCGGACCGCCGTCGCAGCCGGTGCCGGTTGGCTGCGGCGGCTCGGTCATTGGTTGGCGGCCATTGCCGTGGCGGCCGACAATGCCGTCCCGTTCTCGACCATCGCTGTTACAGAAGAAACCGATTACCACGTCGTCTTTGAAGATCTCTCGCTCGATGCCGTGGCGGAGATTGAATCGCATCCCGAACGTTATGCAGGGGTGCGAATCGTCGAACGGCGGCGGCGAACCTACCCTTCAGGCGAACTCGCGGCTCATGTTCTCGGCCATCTGGCGCTTATTGACGCTCAAGAACTGGCTAATACAGACGCGCCGGACTTGCTCAAGCCGCGGCCAGGACAGGCTGGCGAGCCTGAATCTGACGCGGGTTTAGACTATGCCCCCGGCGATTGGACAGGCCGGCTGGGAATCGAGCGGCAGTTCGAACCGGCACTACGCGGCCGGACCGGACTTACCGTCGAACACAGCAATCGTGCCGGGCGCGTGATCACAACCGAGCGCGTTCGCGAACCGACCGCCGGACGCGATCTGGTGCTGTCGATCGACCCGGCTCTGCAGCGTTTGACCGACTCGTTGCTCGACCAGACCTTGGCGCGCCACATTCGCCCTTCCGATCCAGAGCTGCACAGCGCCGGCGGCGCCGTGGTGGCGATGGACGTCAAGACGGGTGCCGTATTGGCCGCCGCTTCGGCGCCGAGATTCGATCCGAATTCGTTTGCCGCCGGCGACAAAACGGCAGTCCAGGCCATACTCGACGAACCGGGCCATCCCCTGTTTGATCGCACGATCCGCATGGCCATCCCGCCCGGCTCTGTGTTCAAGACGCTCACGGCGATCGCGCTATTAGAGAGCAAGACGGTTGCGCCAGAAGAGAGATTCTACTGCCAGGGCTATCTGCACCAACCGACTCGACAGCGGTGCATGATTTATCGCCGCCATCGACGCGGCCATGAAAGTATCGCGCTGGCCGATGCGCTGGCGCAAAGCTGCAATGTCTATTTCTTTCATTTCGCCGAACAGGCGGGGCCGGCGTCTCTCGTTGAATGGGCCGAAAAGTTCGGCTTCGGGGCGCTGACAGGGATCGACCTGCCAGACGAGTCGCCGGGAGCGCTGCCGCGGCCAGCGACAATTCGCCAAGAGTACGGGCACGCATGGCGCGAAGGCGACACGTTGGCCCTGGCCATCGGTCAAGGCGAGCTGACAGCCACGCCGCTGCAGATTGTCCGGCTGATGGCGGCAGTCGCCAATGGCGGACGATTGGTGAAGCCGCGCATTGCCGTGCGTTTTGCTATGACCGCGGACTCCAATGAGGCGGCAAAGGAAATCAATGGCGATCTGACTCCTTCGACCGGCTCAAGTGAAACGATTGCAAGCCTTCATCAAACCACGCTCGCCGCCGTGCGCCGGGGACTCGAACGAGTGGTGACCGATCCGAACGGTACGGGGCATCGCACGGTCTATTGCAACACGATCGAGATCGCTGGCAAGACAGGAACGGCCGAGACGGGCGCCGGCCGCGAAGACCACGCCTGGTTCGCCGGCTATGCCCCAGCCGAAGCGCCCGTTGTGGCGTTCGTTGTTGTCCTCGAACATGCCGGTTCAGGCAGCGATGCAGCCGGCCCCATCGCCAAACGGCTGGTGCAGAAAATGCAATCGCTCGGATATTTCCGCCGCAATCGCGTAATCGCCAAAACCGAAGCTATAGACGAACGGTAGGCTCGAAAAACGTTCCGCATTACTTTGCCGCACTGGCCTGCGCCGTCTTGGCGGCCTGAGCCTGATCATACGCCGCCTTATCGGCGGCCGCCTGATCCGAACTCGCTTTGGCTGCGGCAGCTTGGTCGGCGGCGGCTTTGGCAGCGGCCGACTTGTCGGCCAAGACCTTGTCAGCGGCGGCCTTTTCCGCGGTCTTTTTTTCGACCTCGGCCTTGGCGGCGGGCAACATATCGGCAGTCGCCTTGGCGAGCGCCGTCTTATCGGTCAAATCTTTGGCCGCAGCCACGCGAGCCGCTTCCGCTTGCTGGGCCGCTGCCTGAGAAGCAGCGGCTTTGTCTGTGGCCGCCTTGGCGGCCGCCGCTTTTTCGGCGGCTGTTTTTTCGGCGGCCGCCAATTCCGCGGCGGCCTTCTCGGCCGCTTGCTTGTTGGCGTCGTTCTGCGCCGCCGCCAGGGCGTCGGCGGCGGCTTTGCTGGCGACCGCTTTGTCGGCCGCGACTTTGGCAGCGCCGGCTTGTTCGGCAATGGCCTTGTCGGCTGAAGCCTTATCGGCGGCAGCCAAATCGACAGCCGGCTTGACCGCAGCCGTTTTCTCCGCCAACGTCTTTTCTGCCTGCACGCGATCCGCTTCGGTTTTGGGAATTTGCGATTGCACCGTTGCAAGTTTCTGGTTGGAGGCTGCGAGAGCCGTTGCCACGTCGGTCGCAGTCTTCTGCGCCGTCGCCTGTTCGGCAGCCGCTTGCTGAGCTGCGGCCGCAGCGGCCGCGGCCCTTTGGGCGGCGCCGGCAACCGCCATTTCCAATGTCGGCGGGTTAACCGCCAGTGGCATTATCAATTTGCCGTCGGCGAAATTCCACATCCGCACATCGCCCGCCCAGTCGCCGGCCACCACGCGGCCGCCGTCATGCGTGAACGTGGCTCGCATGCCGATATCGCCGAAGGCGTCGAAGGCCTTAAGTTGCTGGCCGTTCTGGTCCCAAACCTTGGTCACGCGGTCGCGGCCGGTGGAAACCAGGCGGCCGTCATGCGTGTAATCGACCGATTCGCTGCCGCCGCCATGCGCTCCCCAGTTCTTGAACTGCGTGCCGTTCTGCATTTCCCAGAGCTTGATCGTGCTGTCTTCACTGGTGCTGGCCAGTGCGTTCGAGTCGAGTCTCCAGCTAACGTCGGTAATGGCCCCCGTGTGACCGGCGAGATTTTGATATTCGCGGCCTGTGTCGGCTTCCCAAACAAACAAGCCGCCATTGCGGTCGCCGGTGGCCAAGAGCACGCCGTCGGGACTGAACTCCAGCGCCGTGATCCAATCGGTATGCTTTTTCAGCTCGTAGACCAGTGCGCCATCGGCCGCGGAGTAAACACGCACGACACGCCGCGGGCCGCCCAGCGCAATCAACGTGTGGTTGTTGTTGATGTCGGCGGCCAGGACGGTATCGAGTTCGTCGCCCACCTGAAACACGCGGGCGCCGGATTTAACGTCGTACACGGCGACAAGCCCCTGCTTGCCGCCGCGTCCGCCACCGGCCATGAGTAATGCGCCGGAACGGCTGAATTTCAGCGTCTGAGCCGTACCCTCGGGAAACGGCAACACGCCCAACAGCGCGCCAGTGTCCGAATGGTAGAGCGAAATCTGTTTCTGGCCTGCGATCGCCAGCAACGGAGCCCAAGGGCTCGAAGCGATCGCAGTCACGGCGCCGGGGCGCGACGTATAGACGGCCGGCTGTTTGAGCACGCCTTCGGGCATGGCGACCGGTCCTGTCGGCTTGCCCGAGCCTGCGGTCATTTTCAGGTCGATAGCGGGCTTTTTCTTGGCCACCGGCGCCGAACCGGCGTTCTCCAGCGCTCCGCCAAGAATCCACTGCTTGATCAGCTCCAGCTTCGCGTCGGCCAGCTTCGGCTGTTGCGGCGGCATCTCCGGCGTCTCTTTATGCGTGACAAGCGCATATAGACGAGAACTGTCGGGGTCGCCGGCTTCGATCACTTCGCCGCTCGCCCCGCCGCGCATCACAGCGGCATAATTGTCGAGCGCCAAGTCGCTCTTGGCCGTGTCGGCGCTATGGCAAGTGAAACAGTGCTCGCGGAAGATCGCCTGCACATGTTCGGTATAGGTAACCTTCATCGCCGGCTTCGCCTCTTCGGCTGAGGCACTCTGCAGCGCGAACATCGCAATGGCCGCCAGGAAAGACAACCGCGGCAAGCAGCGAAAGATTCTCGTAGCAACTCGTTGCATAGCAAAAACTCGACAGACTCGAATGCGTTTGTTACAGACGCTTTAGTGATTGAACATGAACTCTCGCGAGTTCAGCACGGCCCAGAAAATATCCTCCAAGGCCGCTTGCGGATTGTGTTCGCCGGCAATTGCCGCTTTCAGCTTGGCCAACTCTTCAGGCGAAGGTTGACGGCAGAGGCAGCGCACATAAATCGATTGCATGATCTGATCGGGCGTTTTGCCTGCCTTCAGCTCGCGCTGGATGAATCCGCCATTGCGAATTTTGCCTTCGATCGTGTCGCCGTTGAGCATGTGCAGCGACTGCGACAACGTCGGCTCGGTCTTCACTTCGCACGAACAGACCGTGTTCCGAGTCGAACGGCCGAACGTCGTCAGAAAGTAGGTGCTGGTGCCGCCATCGGCAATCTGCACGGCGCGCGAGCCGAGCGGCAGGCCTTGGAACTTGTCCTTGGTGTCCGTGGCCTCGCTGATGCAGTCGAGCAGATTCTCGGCGCGAATGCGGCGAATGCGCGAGTGGGCAAAGTTCAACTCGTCCGAGTCGTTGCTGGCATTGCGCTGCGTCGAACGCTGATACGTTTTGGAATTGCAGATATCTCGCACCAACTGCTTAAAGTCGTAGTTGTACTGCGTGAACTTCTCGCCGAGCGCTTGGTAAAGTTCCGGATTGCTCGCCGGGTTGCTGATCCGCACGTCGTCGACCGGCTGCACAATGCCGATGCCGAAGAAGTGGTCCCAGACGCGATTGGCGACGCTGGTGGCAAAGTACGGATTCTCAGGCGAAGCCAGCCATCCGGCGAGCACCTGGCGACGGTCTTTGCCTTTGACGTCGGGCTCTGGCCCCCCGAGGAACTTCGGCGGCATCGCGCGGCCGCCAACCGGATGCGCTACCTCGCCGCCGCCCGAGTTGAAGACGATCTGCTCGCGATAATCTTCGCCGGTCTTCCGACCGATTTGGGAAAAGAAGGCGGCGAAGCTGTAGTAATCATCCATCGTCCAGCGATCGAAAGGATGATTGTGGCACTGGGCGCATTGAGTGCGAATGCCCATGAAGACCTGGGCCACGTTTTCCGCGGTCTTCAGGGTGTCGCGTTCGATCTGATAATAGTTGGTCGGCGGGTTCTTGAAGGTGCCGCCCGTGGCTCCGAGCAATTCCTGCACCATCTTATTCAGCGGCACGTTGTTCTGAATCTGCGCGGTGAGCCAGTTGGCATACAGGAATGCCGACTTATTGCTGACCTGGGGCGTCGAGCGAATGGTAAGCAATTCAGCCCACTTCATGGCCCAGATTTCGGAAAACTCTTTGCGGTTCAACAACCGGTCGACGAGCTTGGCCCGTTTTGCCGGATCCTGGTCGGCCACGAACTGCGCGTGTTCTTCTTCCGTCGGCAAAAGTCCCGTAATGTCAATCGTGACGCGGCGCAGGAAGACCTCGTCGCTACACAGATCGCTGGGCAGAATGCGGAGCTTTCGCAACTTGGCGTTGACCAATTCATCGACGTAGTTGACGGGCGGATCCTGCGGCGGCACGTATTGCAAATCCTTAGGCAAAACCAGCGCCTGGCTGCCGACCGTGTGCGTCTCGAAGCGGGCCATGACATAGGCCTCGCCGCGATTGGCTGCCGTAACCAGTCCGTCGGGAGTGATGGCTGCCGAGTTGTCGTTATTCGTCAAAAACACCGCCAGGTTCGTCACATCGCGATCGGTCCCATCCGCGTACTTGGCGCGAGCGACCATTTGCTGCGTTGCGCCGGCGCCCTCAAGCACACTCTGCTTCGGATATAATTCGACGGCGAGCACCTTCGGCGTTTCCGTCGCATCGAGCGGCGCTCCGGCTTCTAACCAGCGGAGCAATGTCGTATACAGCTCGCTGCCACGCTCATAGCGCTTCCCGCCGGTGTGCGGAACGGTGCCGTCGGTCTTTTCCAGCAGCAAACTTTCGGCAGGCAAGGCAAGATTGATGCGGCGGTACGCCAGTTCGTGTGTCAGCCGGAAGTGATCGCCGGCTGGATCAAAACCGAACAACGATAGCCGGAAGCCGTCTTTGCCGCGAGCGGCGCCGTGGCAACTGCCCGTATTGCAGCCGGCTCGCATGAACACCGGCATGACATCAAGTTTGAAGCTGATCGGCCGATCGGCGGCGGCATCCTTGACCATGACGGGCGCCTGCACCGAGTGCCCGCTGAAGGAAACATTGAGCGTCGTGGCGCCATCAGCCTGAGGGTACAATGTCGAAGCTTCGAGCTTCGCCAAAGTCGGATTCGCCAAAGCGACTTGGGCTTGAGCAGTCACGTCAACCGTCACGCCATCGGCGCGCGTGGCCATCACGACGAATCGCTGGCGATCACGACTCGTGTTCAGATTGACGTCGGGCGGGAAGACTTCGACTTTCGTAATCGTAGCATCGGCGCGGGCCGAGCCCGTGCCAGCGGCGAACGCCAACAGCAAGGCTGCCAAGGCTCGTCTGGTCCATCCGTAGCTGCTCACGTTATTCTCCCGATGATCGAAGTTGGCTCGTTGAATGTTTGTTAAACCAGAAGCTGCTTGTAGATGTTGTTTCCACATGGACAGCCGAATGTTCGCGTCACTGGCCCGCAGGTTTGCCTTCGCCCGCCTTGAGCGCTTTTTCGCGTTCCAATCGCAATTGTTCCAAGCGCGTCAGCCGCTTTTCAACGGGCGGCGCTTGGGCGACCGCGGCCGGCATAGGCGCGGGCACGGGGGCGGGCGTGTTGGGCTTCGGCGGTAGGGGAACGTCGATGCGTAGTTCGCCCGAGCCGAGACCGTGCACAATCGGCTCGCCATTGGCCGTGATCGTCGCACGGCACAGTAGCGTCTTATGGCGGCCGGCGGGCGACTTGGCGGTGGTCTTGACTTTGAACACCAGTTCTCCGGTGTCTTTGGTGATCTTCTGCGGCTCGGTGGTGACCTCGAACGGCAGACCGAGCAGTTCGATCCCCGCTTCGCCCTCGAACGGCTTATTCGCCGTGACCTTGATCACCAGATCGGTCTCTTTGCCTTGTTCGACGGCTGCCGCATTAAAGGCGAAACCAAGGTACGGCTCCGCAACGTCCAAGTTTGCCAACTGCGACGAAACGAGCACGCGGCCATTGCCCACGGTCGCCTCGCCCATCACGGCGATCTTCCAAACCTTGACCTCGGCGCCGCCATTGGCGGTAAGCGGGATGACGGCTTCGTTCTGACCTTCAGGAATCGAAACATCGCCCGACGAGCCCACGCCCGGCGGGTTGTACAGCATGCGGACCGAGATTGGCGCGGTGAAGCCTTCCTTGCGCGTGGCCATGACTTTCAAATTCATCGAGCCATTTTTCACCAGCGGCACTTTCGGCTCGACGACATTGATCGTGAAGGGCGCCTCGGCGGTCACGGCCGTGGCCATGCGGTCAGCCGTATGCTTCCAGACGATGATATTGTTCTGGCCGCGGGCTAATCCGGTGATCTGCTCCAGGCGACCTTCGATTTTCTGGTTCGGGTCGACATGCCTTCCAATCACGTCCACCAGGGTGCCGGAAAGCGTCGTCCCGGGCGCTGCCGACAGCAATACCGGCACAGTCGTCTGATTGGCGGCCATGGGCAGCGTTTCGACCGTTACTCCCGCGGGCAGGTCTTTGAATTCCAACGCCAGGTCGCCGCCAAAATCGCGCCGCGAGGCGCTCACCAAGAATGCTGTGCGGTTGCCTTGCGGCACGCTGACAGTTACATCGACGTACTGTTGCCGCTCCGGCAAGCCCAGCACCAACGCGGGCTTGATCGGGCTGATTTCCACGCGGTAAGCGTAGTCGACGCGCCCCTTGCCCAGGTGATCCTTGATCGTGATCACATACGTGTCATCTTCCGGCGCGCTAAAGCGTAGATAGGCATCGGGTCCGCCGCTGTCGTCGTTGGCGCCCACGCCGGCGCCATTGCTCCGATTGACATACAGCACCGGGTCGAGCGGCGAACGAATGCCGCGGCCCAACACGCGAATGTCGAATGCCTGACCTTTCTTCGCCGGGAACTTGAAACAGTCGACGTCGCCATCCTGAGAGATCACGCCATTCAGCGCCATTGGCGCCTCGAACGGCGTTGCATTGGCCGCCGCCTCGTTCGGCTCAACCTCGATTACGTTGCCCAGGTCGCTGACCAAAAAGGCATTCGGCGAGGGAGAAATGCCCTTATCATCCTTGGCAAACAATCCGAATAGTTCCTTCGCCGTCGCTGGCGTTTGGACCGCTTCGGCCCGCTCGCCAAGCACGTCGCCAAGCCAACGGAGGTTCACCGTTTCGCCCGGCTTGCCGCCGGCGGGAATTGCCGCGGTCGGCCGCGGAAAGCGTCCAACGTGCAGCCGATAAGTGCAGGCGCCATTGCCGCCGAAGGCGCTCTCGCGAACCTGAACGATATAGTTGCCATCTTCCGGCGCTATGATCGAAGCAACGGCGTCCTGCCACACCAGCGCCGCATCGTCGCAACTGGCCAATTCGAATCGTTTCTGGTCAAGGATGGCCAGATAGGGATCGAAGAACGCATTGCCGAGGCGAATGCCTTCGATTTCGGCAGTAACCCGCTCGCCTTTCTTGGCTTCGACGATGTAGTAGTCGACATCTTCGGCATTTACAAAGCCGTTGACGGTGGTATCGAGGTTAATCTTCTGCGGCGTCGCGAACTCGCTATTGGGCTCGACTTCAGCCACCTCGGGCAACGCGCCGATATTAAACGTCCGCAAATTCGTAATGCCGGTCGCCGTGCGGACGCGCATGGCGTGGATGCCTAGCCGGCAATCAGGCGCAATTTGCAACCTGGTTTTGATCGTGTTCTCATTCTGGGCCTGCAGCGAGAGCACTTTGATGCCCGGATAGTAGAACATGATCTCCTGAGCATCGGCCAGATTGGCGCCATTGAAGGCGACATCGAGTTCCGTCCCGCGCTGAGCGCCGTAAGGAATGATCGAGCCGAGACTCGGGCTGGCGGCTTGAACTGGTTGACCGCCGATGAGAAATGGCGCCGCGAGCGTCGCCAGGAGGAAAAAACGTCGGCGAACGTTGCGCAAGTGCGATCCGCGGCAATTCAGGCAGGCAGACATGGGCGCCTCGTCTCTCGAAATCCAGTCTCAGTCGCAACGGGAGTCATAGCCCGCTCGTTCGATTATTGAACGCAGCCCTCTCCCTGAAAAAGGGAGAGGGCCATGCGTTGCAGATTGCGTTAAGCCAACAGCCCCTTGCGGACCTGGCCGCCATCCACGATCTCGATCGGACGATCGCCCGGCGCCATCAGCTCCTTGTCGGCGACGATGCCCAATTGGTTGTAGATCGTGGTCGCGAGATCGGCAGGTCCGATTTCCTCTTCCTCAGGCTCGCTGGCCGTTGAGTTCGATGAGCCGAAGATTGAGCCTTTCTTAATACCGCCGCCCGCCAGCACGACGCTAAACACCTTGGGCCAGTGGTCGCGACCGGCCGTCGCGTTGATCTTGGGAGTGCGGCCGAATTCCGAAGAAACCATGACGAGCGTCTCATCGAGCAGCCCGTTACGCTCCAGGTCCGTGATCAAGGTGGAGAAAGCCTGATCGAACTTGGGCAACTGTTGCTTCATGCTGGCGGTAATGCTGTTGTGCATATCCCAGCCGCCGTACGTCAGACTCACAAACCGGACGCCCGCGGCGACTAGGCGCCTGGCCATCAGCATTCGCTGACCGGCGTCGTGACGACCGTACTCATCGCGAACGCCCGGCGATTCGGCGTCGATATTAAATGCTTCGCGAGCCGCCTGCGAACTGACCAGGCTGTATGCCCGATCGTAGAACGTGTTCATGGCGCCGAGCGCGTCCGACTTTTCCTTCTTGGCAAAGTATTCGTTCACGGCCTCGAGCGCAGTGCGGCGACGGGTGAAGCGCGAATCATCCACTCCGCCGGCCAGGTTCAGATCGAGCACTTTGAAGCCGCCGGCAGCCGGGTCCGAACCAAGGCTGAACGGCGCGAACGAAGAACTCAAATAGCCGGTGCCTGCAAACTCGTTCGGCACGTTGGGAATGCAGACATACGGCGGCAGGTTGTTGCGCGGGCCATACTCATGACTGACCACGCTGCCCATGCTGGGAAACACCAGCGCCGGGCTGGGGCGGTAGCCCGTGAACATATTGTGCGTGCCTCGCTCGTGAGCCGCTTCGCCGTGCGACATCGAGCGAACGACGGTGATCTTGTCGGCGATGGCCGCCGTCTTGGGCAGCAACTCGGAGAACTCGGCGCCAGGGATTTTGGTTGGGATCGGCTTCAACTCCCCGCGGTATTCGATCGGAGCATAGGGCTTCGGGTCAAAGGTTTCCTGCTGGGCGGCGCCGCCGGGCAGGAAAATATGAATCACGCTCTTGGCCTTCGCTTCAATGAAGTCGTACTTCTTCTGCTCAGCTTGAGCGTGCTGAAGTTGAAAGAAATCCGCGAGCGTTAGCCCTGCGCCCGCGACAGCCCCGACAGTTAAGAACCCACGACGTCCCATCCTTACGCTAGGCATGCATCTTCTCCCTGGTGACTGGTTAGCTTGGTTCTTTGAGCGCAAACGCGATACAGGCAGGTGCAGAATTCGCCGGGTATGAGCCCGGTCTCTCAGTCGTTTTCTCGTGCGTTCTATTGCCGGGGCGGGTCGCCTAATCGTTAGGCGCGTCCGGCGTTCGCCAGGCATGGGGCATTCTCTTGAAGCCTGGCAGGCGGCAGGCGGGAAACACGCTCCGGCTCCCGCGGCGGAGCCGTTCGCTGGAACGCTTATCCCGTTCTCCAGGGGCTTAGGTTATCCGAGGCCCTGTACCAAGTCAAAAATTTTGCGCAAAAACATGCGATTCTGTTGATTCGTGGCGCGGAGCAGCCAAGCAGCGGCGCTTCACAGCGAGGTCGCGACCCTCATTGAGCCAGGAAGTCCATGAGCCGCTTCTTCAGGACGACCGCAGCTTGGGGAGAATGCTGCGAGCGCCGGCGATGCAAGCCTCTTTCCGGCAAGAGAATCCGTCAAATCGGCGATTGAAATGGGAGCCGACCCAAGAGGAAAGCATGCCGAAAAGACCTGGGAGGGGTCGGCGGCAAAGAGAGGTCTCACGGCGAGAACGGGGTCGCGAGAGTCCGATTGCTGGCCATGCCCGATCTAGCGGGCCCGTGCGGCAGACGGAACCGATACGATCAACCGGACATGGCCAGCAACGCCGCAATTCCCATGGCGATGAGATTGCTCATCACAACAGGAAGTTTAAACAAGCGCCGTGGCCGCGATAACGAGTTAATACGGCTGGCAATAATGGCCCCTTTTCGGCTCAGAATCTCGCACGAACTCACGACTTTCCGCGTTCGAACGTGCGTTTCGGTTATGAGTGGGTGACGGCCGCAGCCGTCGGACTACACGCCTCATTGAGCGACTGCTCGGCGGCGGCTGTTGCGGAATGCGGCTGCAACTCGTCGCGAAGCACCACTACATCTGCCGGAGCTTCGATACCCAGGCGAACTTTATCGCCAGACAAGCGCACCACCGTGACCACAATTGAGTCGCCGAGCCTGATTCGCTCGTTTTCCCTTCGAGATAACACCAGCATGAGGCAACTTCCTTGTCCGTGATTTAGTGTAATTATGTATACTTATCGCAGGGTGATGGGTCAAGCGCATCTGGGGCCGAATTAGATGCGCTCGCGTCGGCGGCCAGCCGCTTCAAGCCGCCTAAGCTGCGATAAGCTCCAAGGCCGGAGCGGCCACAAGCTGGGTCTTCTGAAATCGTTCACCGTTGGAACTGTAGAACAGCACCATGTTGCGTTGGGTTTCCCAAATGGCGGAAAACTTTACGGCTCGCGGTCCATGCAAGCAAAAGTAGAGCCCGCACGGTTTGCCTCCTTGGAGCAAGATCCGCTCCGTCATCCGGAAGGCGCCGGTTTCAAGTTGGTCAAACTCGCACAAAGTTTCGTTCACATAATGGCGTAAATCGTCCAGCGATTGAATTTGTCGTTCACTGGTCAACATGAGCGCGGGGTTCTCCTGGCTGTGTACCCGGAAATCGCAGGAGAGGCGATTTAGGGTACAGATCAGAGAAACTGGGGTGAGTTAGGGCACTGGATACTATCGGCAAGATAGCGAGCCCTACTTCGCCCTAGATGCCCCCAGTTTTAAGAAGCCCGAAACTGCGGGCGCTATGGGAAAGACTGAAGCGAAACTGCGATCTTGCGCAGATTCAACGCAGAAGATGCTGAGTGCGGAAGAAAACTGCATTCAGCTCGCACTTGAGGTCGCCACCCTGTGGAAGCAAGTGCTCGGTCAGATGTAACCGGGCTATCGACCATGACCCGGGTGTTGCGCACCGAGCAGGCGATGGTGCCAGAGGTGCCGACTCTAGGATGCCGAGTATTGACCGCGAGAGAGCGCTCGGCGTGACGCGGCAAGCCGACCGAAGCTGGCGACAACCCAGCGTCTTAGTCGGTTTACCGTTGGAAACCGGTAAGACCGTAAGTAAAGATTGAGGCGGTATTAGGCGACGCGCCATGACGCAACTCGAATGCCTCGAGAAACTTCGCCAGGCTAATGTCACTAACGTTCCAATCGAGCGGCATGAAGCGGCCAGCCATATCGGCCGTCGGCTTCGCTCGATACTCCGTTCGCTCGTTGGCTGCCGGCACGGCGCGCTCCTTCAGATAGGCGCGGGCATCGCGCCGCAACCTGTCGGCCTGCTCGCGCAGCTCGTCGGCCCGCTCGAACAGGTTCTGCTGCTCCAATAATTCGGCCGCATCATCCAATTGCCGGCTCGCGGCCCGCAGCGCGGAGATGGTGGCTTCATCGGCGTCAAGCGAAGGTTCGACGGGCGCCGGCATGACCTGCTCGCTTGCGTCCGCACGTTGCGACTCTTGTTCGCTTAACTCGCGATCTAAAGCACGAACCCACTTAGCAAAAGCCTCAGGCTTGACCGTGAACTCCGACCCTTTCAGGGCGCTATTGCCAAGTTTTTCGCGCAGTTCCAAAATTACTTCCGCCGGCTCTCCCGGCTGTAGTTTCTCTTCTGGCTCAGTCGATTCGTCGACATCGGCGTCTTTCGCGTCAAGGTTTTGAAATAGCCAGTCGACGTGGGGAATCTTCTGCCAGCGAGAACGCTGTCGATGTGCTCCATTCATCGTGTAATCGTCTGCCTGCCCCAAGGGACCGCCGCAGACCGGGCAATCGCCCGGACACATTTCTTCTCTCAGCGCGGCGTTCCAGGCCGACCGCGGCTTGGGCTGTTTGCGAGGAGCATGAGCATCGAGCTGCTCTGAAAGTTTGCGCGCAAACTCTTTGACCCCGGCGCTGGGATCGAAAAGACGCGGCGTCGCGTCATCATCGCCAGGATTGTTGCCTGAGGTCGACTCTGTATTCGGCGAGTCGGCCACTGTGTCAGCCGCCGCGGGCGGAGATTCGGTAAGCGGCAGCGTTTCATCCGCCGGCGTTGGCGTTTCGATCTTCTCGTCGGCTGGCTTCTGGTCGACATTTGGCGCCGGGACGGTTTCGTTGGCGCGCGAAGCGGCGGCCCAGGTCGACACAGCAAGGCTCGCCGCAGCAAGCATCAAAACGCCTACAAGCTTGCGAACAGCCGACAACATGGTCACCTCCTTGTGCACCTGGCGTCGCGTTCGCACCGCGGAGTGCGGAAAGAACCGACGCGGATCGCTGCCTTAAGCCGTAGCTTGCCGCCGCGATTTTTGCGGCGGGGATTATAGGCACGAGCCGCAATCCGCCGGAAGCTCAATCTCTCCCTCCCGCTGCTAGCACGGCACGTGCAGCCGCATTGACACGTGACGGCCGGCCCGGCATAATCCCGCCCTCTTCTTAGCGGGACGACATGGGATCGCTGCTGCGCGGCGGATGAGCCTGGCTCCGTTAACAGCCGTAACGATTCCTTACACCACATCTTGTCGACGAAGTCAACCTGGCATTTCTGTGACGCGGCGGACGAATGCCGCAGAGCGGCGCATGGCGAATCGATGGCCACGAGCGGTGAAATTGCTGGCGTTTGCGCTAGCCTTCCTGCCGCGTGCTGCGCTTAGCCAGTCCTCCACGGAGTCGCGCGTGACCGAGAACCCGTTGCGCGAACCCGCTCCGGCGTCGCAACTGGAAACAAGCGAAGCGACTTTGCCCCCGCCGCTCGAAAACTCGCCGGCGATGCAATTCGTATCTGCCATGCAAGAGGAGCCGCCGCCCGGCGACATTGAAATCCTGCCCCGTCCGACGGGACCGCAATGGCAGGGCGAGCCGCCGGCGTGGATTCGGCATGGCGCGGCCCCGCTGTCGCCTGCCGAGTTGCCGCCCGCATCGCCCGCCGATTTGCCGCCGACCGGCCCAGCGATGCCGGCGCCGCTCGCCGGCGAATATCCGCCAAGATTCAAAATGCCGCTATCGCGCGAAAGTTGGATGTTCCGCCCCTTTCACCTAGACGCGTTCGCGGGCACGCTGCTTGCCGACACCCCGATCAGGCATCGCGTCGATGCCGGCACCGGGTTTTACACCGGTTTCCGTTTCGGCTGGGATATGTCGAAGCACTTCGGCGTGGAAACGTCTTTCGGCTTCTCCAAAGTCGGCAATGACTATCCGCAAATCCCGAACAAGATGGGCGATGAGAAGCTCTTCCTCTGGGACGTCGACTGGCTCTGGTATCCCTGGGGCGACACGCGATTTCGGCCCTACCTGCTGTTAGGCACCGGGCTGAACGATGTTAATTTCGTGAACGACCTCGACCAGCGGGTCCATTCAACGCTGTATAACTTGCCTTGGGGCGGCGGCTTCAAATATCGCTTCGGCAATCGCCTCGCCTTCCGGTTCGACGTGCGCGACAATGTCACGTATGGCGGCGCGAGCGGTCTGGATCTGATGCACAACGTCTCGTTGACGGGCAACATGGAGTGGCATTTCGGCGGCGGACCGAAGCGCAGCTATTGGCCGTGGAACCCCGGCAACAGTTGGTGGTAGCAGGGCGCCGTGACACGCTGCGATCGACCGCGGCGAACTTCTTGCCCGTGCGGTTCGAGCGCATTGCGCAGCGGTTGCTTCGCGCTGCCGGCCCAGACGCCGACTGCTGTAAAAACCGTCACCGTTCGCGCGGGCTGCCTGGACTGTTGTTCGTTAGCGGAACGAGATGATGGCAACGACGATCGCCATTCCAATCATTCCTACGGCGACGATGGACATCAGGAGCAGGGAAACACTCCCAAGTGCCGTGCGATCTTCGTCGTGCAGGACACGCCACTGATCAGGGGTAAAGAACTCCGACTCGGTCTTCGTGCGAGGATCGATCGCGGATGAGTTGGCCGCCATGGTCATGCTCCGGAATGTCTGTTTCGCCGCGCAGCTTTGCGGGCCGAACGATTCAACAAAACGACAAACGGCATCCTGATAGGCAGCTTTTGTGCCCATTACAAAATCGCGAAGGCGAGCCCGCGACCGAGCGGCCAGTGCAGCCGCCGCAAGCTGCTTGCTTGCAGGGAGATACTGTGACCTTTTGAGCGTGGCGGCGCGAACTTGCTGCATCGCTCGCGCGTCGTTTGCCGGCCTTTAAGCAACGCCATCCGAGTGTGCAGTGCGCGTCTTAACGCACGCATGCCGAGCCTGAACGCACACTCGCGGCTGCATCCAGCGAAGGCGCTTAGCGAGCGCCGAACTGTGGCCGAAATCGAGGCATCAGTTTTTAAGTTGAATTGGCAATTGGTCGATTTTGGCGGCCAGAATGAAGTCATTCTCCGACAGTCCGCCGATGGCATGCGTCCAAAGTTCGATATAAACCTTGCGATAACTTTCCAGATGCAAGTCGGGATGATGGTTATCTTCTTCAGCCACCTGCGCCACGCGATTGAAAAAATCGATGGCGGCCATGAAGTTCTTCGCGGTCCAATTCTTGCGGATTCGCTTGCCTTCGTGCGTGAGTTGCCAACCTTGCAATTTGGCGAGCTGCTGTTTGGCCTCGTCCAGCGAATACGCCGGCACGCCTCCCTCGCACGGCAGGCACTTTTTCTTAGTCAGCTGTTCCGCAGTTTGCACTTCCACGTCGGGCTCCTTTCGCAAGCGACAGGTTCTGCTCGAGCGACACTCCGCATGGCGACGGTCGAAACTCGGTGAGAAAGGCGCTCCGGTCAATACTCCGGAGCGGCATTCTTGCCTTGCAGACTGCAAAAAATTATGGCCCGCGGCCGCGAATTGTGTCAAACTCTCGCGACGCTGCCGGAAGCAATTAATGCTGCTGCCTGTATTTGCGAACTGCTGTCCCGACGCCTTCGAAACGCTCAGGCGATCGGCTGCGGCTTGATGTACTGCGTCACCAGGTGCGGCATCCAAAGCGCCTTCTCGACCAGTTCGGTCAGCACCTCGGGATCGAACGGCTTCCGCAGGTAATAAGCGCCGCCCGCGGCGCGCGATCGCTTGACCACGTCCGGAATCTGGGCTCCGGACAAAAAGATCACCGGCGTGTTAGCCAGCCCCTCGATCTTTTTGATCGTTTCGCACAGTTCCAAGCCGCTTGCCGCGCCGAGATTGATGTCGGAGATGATTAAGTCAGGCAACAATTGTCGAGCCATCATTTCGGCAGCCCGAGGCTCCTGACAGCAGCGGCAGACGTAGCCGGTCTGAGCCAGCGCCGCCGACACCTCATCGAGCATGTCGGGTTCGTCGTCAATGAGCAGGATCGAGGCGGAATGAGGAATGACCGGATGCATCGTGGCAGCCTGTTCGCAGTAACACTGATTCGCGGCAGCCGCGCAACGCGGCCGTTCCTCGAGGTTTTCGACTTGCGCAGTTTGCCGCATGATGAATGTTTCGCCAGCCGCGACGACCGCGAGAATCGGTGGCTCGCATAAAATCGATGCGTAAGCACGGAGGCTCATATGCCTACCGGCGTGCGACGGAATAATCGGCGCCAACGCGCCATGCGGGCCTTGCTAGGAGCGCAGTGAAACGTAGGCGCCGCTTAGCCGAGCGATCAACGCGCAGGCGGAATAACGCGACAGGCCGGCGCCGACTTCATAAATGAGGCTGGCTTTCAAGGTAGGTCGACGCTCGTCGCCTCGCCGCCGTTGACGGTGCCCAGCGCTCGCCAGATGACGCCATTCACGCCATCGGCGATGAATCGCGTACTGCCGTCGGCCATCAGTGCGTTGAGCCCTTGCGGGTGATAACTGCGGGCCGTGATCGCGCCGAACGTCGGGCCGCCCTGCTCTTCGTTCGCGCTCTGCACATCAACGTCCTGGCTCATGTTCGGCGTGCCGAGAGTCACCGCGTTCGGCGGCCAGGCCGTGGTGAAACCCGTGGCATGGCAATTACCGTCGGACCATTCGGTGTGCCCTAACTCATACAAACGACAGCCGCCCAAATACTCGGGCGCCACCGCAAGGTAGTCGGCCGACGGCGACGGAACGTTGTTGGCATTGTTCACGAGGGAGAGCTGAGCGTTATCGCAGATGTAGGTGGGTTGGTAGCTCTTCACTTCCGAAATTGCCAACGATTGACTTAATCCATCGGTGAACTCGGCCAGGCTACGGCTGCGATTCGGTCCAAACGCACTGCGGTTCTGCTGCCCGCCAAAGCCGCCCCAGATGAACCAATCGCCCATGCAAACGCCGTAGCCCGTTACGCCCGACTGGCCATAGTCGTGCATCGAGACTCCGGTGTTGATCATGCTGGGACAGAGATAAACCGGCAAAGTAAGACTGATGGCGGGCTGGTTTGCCGGCTCTTCTTTGTTGGTGCTGAAATCGCACTCGGCAAACAGGTTGGTCTGTTCCATGTAGGGTAAAATGCGAGCCAGCACGCTCCAACCGCCATCCCAGGTAACAGTGCTAACCGAGCCATTGAGCACGATCGACGGCGGCAGCCGCTTCACCGACGATTCATAGTTTAAGAGGCCGATCCCTGCCTGTCGCAAGTTATTGGCGCAGCTCGAGCGGCGCGCCGCCTCGCGAGCCGCTTGAACCGCGGGCAATAGCAACGAGATCAACACGCCGATGATGGCGATGACGACCAGCAACTCGACTAGAGTAAACGCTCGCTCGCTGTGGCGGTTCATTCCAGTCCCCCATGCTCAGGCACACTTTCTCCAACCGAAACTTGCCCAAGCTTAACCTAATACATTAGGTATTTCAAGCGAGGGCGCAGAAGCATGCGGCCGCAGCATGGCCAGACAGAGATCGCGAGGGCAAGCAGCATGGTCAATTGGTTCAACACAAGATCACAGCCATCATTCCCGAGGGGCGAATCCGGCGCGCAAACCGCGTTTTCTTCATGGGCGAAGCCCGGCGCTAGGGTTGTGTAATATCAACGGATCGGCGTCCATCAGTGAAAGGCGGGCTCAATCATCTGCGCATTGAGCTTTTGCCAGACGCCGATGAGCGAGTCGCGTCGCTGCGGTTGGGCCTCGGCCAGGTCGTTGGTCTCGCCTATGTCCTGCGCGAGATCATACAGTTCCCACTGTCCCTCGTCTTTGCCGCGGCCATGCCGAACCAGCTTCCAGTCGCCCACGCGAACGGCCGTGTTGCGCCCCTGGCGCCAATAAAGGGATTCGTGCGGGCTCCCATGAGCCTCGCCGGATAGGTACGGCACGAGATCGACGCCATCGACTTCCACCTCTTGCTGTGGCTTCGCACCGGCGGCCGCCACCGACGTCGCAAAGAGATCGGTCGACGAGACTGGTTTGTCATAGATTGCTCCGGCAGGCAGTCGGCCAGGCCAGCGCAACAGGAACGGAACGCGAATTCCTCCTTCATAGAGGCTCCCCTTCTCTCCGCGCAGTGGTTTGTTGCTGCTCGTCAACTCGCGAGTCGGTCCGCCGTTGTCGCTCAAGAAGAAGACCAGGGTGTCGTTTTCCACGCCAACCGCGCGCAGCTTGGTCAGAATCGCTCCGACGCCATCGTCGAGGTTGGCCAGCACCGCTGCGAAAATACGGCGGTGAACGTCGTCGATCGAAGCGAACTTTTTCACATACGCA
>JAICIG010000023.1 GCA_025924495.1 Pirellulales bacterium
GAATCACTTGTCTCACGCGCCCGCCATGACCCGGCGTGCCGCGCGGCGTTGAAGCGGCTTCGAGCCGGTTTGAAAGATCCCGTTGTCCGTGCGGCGTGCCACATCTTCGGGCAGCTGGAGCCAATGGCGCCAGGGTTTATCGATGACGATGTCGTGATTGATCTGTTTGGCGCCGTGATAGACCTAGCCATCGGTCATGGTTCTATTCCCCTCTTGACCGTTCGAACAGATGCCGTCAATCAGTGCCGGCCTGAAGTACAAGCTTACTTGCTCGCGGAAGCGTGGGCTTATTGGCTATCAGGGGGCAGCGATGCTATCCGTTACGACGCGGCCGTTGTTCTCGATACGCTTGGTCAGAGATTTCAACGCGACCCGCAACAGGTAATTCGGGCAGCAAACGCGTTGCCATTGTCGCGGAACATTCGTTGGTCGCACCATCTCGGCTGGGCTTTCGAGAAGATTCCGGCGGTTTCTCGCGACCCCTTGGACGAGATATTACTCGCGCTCGATACGATCGCAGCGATGCCAGAGGCGCTGGAATTCGTTCGTTATTGGGCAATGGCAGACGTATTGTTGCCTGTAATCGAAGGCGAGTGCGTCGAAGTAATTCCCGAGTGGCAGGTGATCTTAACGACGAGCCAGTTTTCCAGATCCTTCGATCAGGTCGAAAAGCACTGGCCTTCCGCTACCGCAGATATTCGAACGTGGAGCAATGACCAGGTTCACAAAGTCTCAGATCCCTACCTGAAAGCACGGGCTCTGGCGCGCCTCGCCTTACTCCTGCCCGCCGAACAGGAGCAGTTGATAAGCGAGGCGCGGCAGGTGGCGGCACGGATCCCGCTTCAGGTCGAGACGACTAGAGGCGGCGGCTTGGCGATTCGCTGCTTGAACTGGTTCACCCGGCGGCGCCCAAAGTCCGTGCGACGCGAGTTGGCATTGGAGCGGCTGCTACCTTTCGCAAGCCAGGGTCAACAAGCTCTGTTGTCGGAGGCCATTAAGGCCGCACGCCGCCTTGACCCCAACAATCGCGCTCGGGCCCTTACTCGCTTGGCGCGCTTCGCATCAGAAAGCGAGCGGCCTGGGTTGCTCAGAGCGGCAGCAGGCTCGCTGGTACGAATCAAGGATGAAAGAATCCGCTCGCAAACGCTTTCATTGCTGCGAGACGAATGGCAATGCCACCCTGAAGGAGCCTCGCAGATTGCAAACGCTGCGGGGACGTTCCGGAACGCCAGATTTCAGGCCCGGGCCGTGGGCCGGGTGGCCCCCATACTCCAACTCCTGCGTACTGACGCCTCAATCGCTGTCCACGTTGACCAGCAAGCCGCTGCAATCTTGGAATTGGCGGCACTGATCGAGGACGCACTGGAGAGCGACAAGCGTTCCAACCAGCCAGCGGCTTTGTGGATCCGTCTGGCCGGTGGCGATGAGACTGCCTTTCGCTCCTTGCAGGAGCTCGCCGCGTTGGAAGAACTTCCCTTGAATTGGCCTGCGACGGTCGCCGTAAACGCGTTCCTCCAAAAAAATGATGATTGTCGCGCGTTAGAGTTGCTTCGCCTTGTGCGCAACCCGGAGCCTGACACAATTCCTTTGGTTGATGCTTGGACTCGCAGCGCCAACGTGTCTGAGATGGTCAAGGCTTACGCCGCGCTGCTGCTCGCAGAGACCGGGCTTTTCCGCGCGGATATGATTCCAGGGCTTGCAGTTTGCCTTCAGGCTCAAGACGACCGCACTCGCTACCGCGCCCACAAAGCTTGTTATCACGGTCTTAATTCCCGCCACGCACGTGGTATGGGACGCGAAACGATCGAGGCTGTAGCCCGCGAATTGCTTCGTCGCCGTCTGATGACGCCGCAAGTGAGCCTTGTCTTAAATTGGCTGTTTGAGAGATTGTTGCACAACGATGCTCAGGCCGTGAGGGCCTGGATAGCTGAATGTGACCAGGATCCAGAACGCCGAGAGATTTGTTTGTTCATCCTGGGAAGAATCGATCTAGTCACCCCGGCCGTATGGAGCGTAATTATCGAGGAGCTTGCGCGCGCTTCGATGGTTGTACGGGAGGCTTTGCTGCGTTCCATCGACAGGATGGCACAAATAGCTCTTCTGTCATCCGAACAGCAAGCGGAGATTCGGCCTCTTCTCCGCCAACTGGCAACCGATAGCCCTGAGCCCATCCGTCTGAGGACGATCCGGATCTTAGGTTGGATACTCCCCGAAGACGACGAAGCATCGCTGAGATCATTGGCGACTGATGCGGGGCAGCCGCCAGTGATTCGCTCGGCGGCCCTGGGCGCGATCGGACGGCGCCTGGCTCTGATCATCGACAGGTTCTTTCGGCCAGTTGTCAAGGACAAATCGAATCCGCCGCCGCCGCCCACCCACGTGGAAATTGGCGAGATGGCGAACCGTCTCAATCGTTACTTGCGACAGTTACAGCAATCGAGTGAGTCATCCTTGGCTGCAAGCGGGGATCAAGTCGGCACGACATGCGCCGCCGCAAACGGCTTGGCCCATCCTTACCTGGCATGGTGCGATGGAGACGTTCCGGCGGAATTCAGTCTGCTTTTCCCGCGAACTCCGGAGGCATTCTTGGATGCGGCGGGGGGAGATGCGATGCGGGCTTTTTATGCGCTCCTTGACACGGAGCGTTACGAAAGAGTGTGGGGGCGGTTGGCGAAGAGGATGGTCGCCCGCGCGAGGGAATTTGTGGTCCGCTATGATGAGTCGCTGTTCCCGCAACTCATTCAAGAGTTAGCGAAGGAATTAGGTTCTCCTCCCGATCGCGGAGAGGACTTTCGCCTCATGTGCCTGCTTGTAGTGACCGCCCACGCTGCTTTGCGAAGACCCGGTTTGTTCGCAAACGAAGCCCGCAAGCACCCGGCTTTAGCCGATCGACTAGCCGTCGCTGCGATTCGGCACGACGCGTTTCCAGGACGTTGCGCGGCGGTTATCCTTCTCGGATTGTTGCGCCAGCCAATTCGCAGCCGTGCTGCCGAAGCGATCGCCGCAGCGTTGCGCGACGTATGGTATGTGCAGCAAGGAGCGCTTTTCGCCTCCGAATGGCTCGTCGAATTGACGGACGAGCTGCGAGCCGTCCTCGTTGACGCCTTGACGGGGGATAGCGCCATCGCCGCCTACTCTGCGGCACAGATACTGGTTAATTATTGCGGGGAGAGCGGGACACCGGCCAAGGTGCGTCAAGAAATCCTTGGCTTTCTAGCCGCTGCGGCGGCCCACCCGGCCTCCGAACGAGAGGTCTTCCGGTTGGATGAGAACACGGACAACGACCGGTGGTGCGTCCACCATTTAGGCCGGCTGCGCGACCTGCTGTATGAAGGAATGTTGAAGGTGGCGGGAATTGTATAAGCGACGCTGATCAACAGGGGACCTGCTATGGCTCGGCACGGCTTAAGTCGCCGCTAATCTTGAAATCAGGAATATGCGGGCCTCTGTCAAACAGAACGCGAGCCAAGCGTTGGCGCCAGATTTCAATATGTCCTGGCGGCGTCGCATCAGAAAGTCCAGGGAATGTTTGACATGGTCGCGCTGCCCCCTAAGATGCGGGGGTCGCGAAAGGGCGGCAATTACAAAAAAGCCCGCCGGAGATTGGGTTTCACGCGCAACTTAAGCGGACGTCAGCTCACCTGGTGCGGAAACGATAACTTACTTTTCGGACGGTGCGCCCAAGCGGCACTGAGTCAACCTTCTAACAATCGTCGGAAGCGAATGGGGATGACCTATGACGAAGCAGCAACTCATCGTGGCCAGCATCATTGCGGACGTGCTGGATTTAATTGTTGTGGGCCAAATACCCGGGCTAAGTTGGTTCATTGATGTGCCTCTGATCGTAATGCACGTGGCATATGCAGGTGCAGGTGGACTCTGGACCGTGCTTGAGCTCGTCCCCATCGCCGGCACTCTCCCTATGTTCACGATTGCAGCATTTGCACATGAATCGAAATGACGTTCAGACAAACAGCGACGCGGCACGCTGTCCTCTGCGATTTCGCGACAGGGCGAGTGCGTCGTAGGCCGACTGATGTTCAATTATCCACTCGAGATCAACATCGCACACGACAAGTTCTTCTGCCAGCGGTTCCTCGCGATGGGGCTGCTTTTGGCGCTCGCCGTCGCCATTTTTCTCCTCTGGCCGACCAGGCACGGCGATAACGGTGTGCATGAGATCAGACTCATGTATCCCAGGGGCAACCTGACCGGAGCCATGGAGCTTGTGGTCGCCGAGTTTGAGGAGGAGAGCCGTCGCCGGCACGCGGCAAACCCCGCCGCACCAATCTATCGAGTCGTCGCCGGACAGCACGCGGAACGGAGCGGCGTCGCGAGGTTCGTGCTTTCCGTGGCGGGGGACACGCCGCCGGATGTGTATTATAGCGAGCGGGCGACTTCGGCCGATTGGATCGCCCGCGGCGCATTCATGGCGTTGGACGACTTCATCGCAGAGGACAAAGCGTCGGGCGTCGCCGACAGCCCTTCCCCTGATCGCTTCTATCCGGGTTGCTGGAAAAGCGTCACGTACGACGGCAAGGTATTCGCCGTCCCGCTCGGGCTCGGCAATACGGCGCTGTTCTACAACAAACGGTTGTTCGAGCAAGCGGGAATTGTCTACCAGGACGGGCCCCGGAAGGGACGGGCACGTCCTCCTGAGACGTGGGATGAACTGCTCGACGCGGTACGGCGACTGACTCAATGGGAGGAAGGGGCGGCGCGGCACCCGAAAATCGCAGGGTTCCTTCCCCTACACGGCGCTGGATCGCTCGAGCTATTCACCGCGCTGACCGATGGCGCACTGGTCGATCCTCAAGGGCGGGAGTGCCGGCTCGACTCATTGAAGACCATCGACGCTTTGAGCTTCTTGGTGGAGCTTCACAAAGTGCAGGGCGGAGTCCAAGCGCTGCGCAGTATGGATTTGGGACAGGCTGGCAGCGGCTTCGATCCTTTTGCCCGCGGCCGATTGGCCATGAAGGTCGACTACCAATGGGCGGTGAATTGGCAGGCGGCAATTGAGCCGGAAATGAGATTTGGAGTCGCGCCGATGCCGGGGCGAAGCAGGCCTGCGCGCCGGAGTTGGGCCACGGGATGGCAGGCGTCGATCCCCCTTGGGGCTCGCAATCCGCGCGGCGCGTGGGCCCTGATCCGATTCCTGGCGTCTGACCGGGGACTTGAATTGCTGGCGGAGTCGCAACGGCAATTGACCGCAGCGAATGGGCGTCTTTATGTGCCTACGCAAACTCCTGTTCCTTATTTGAACGAGCGCTTCGCCCGGCGTTACGTGAACGATAACTTGGAATTGCCCTCAGACGCGCGAGCTGCCTTTGATGAGTTTCAACGGCTACTGGATGTCGCTGAGTTCGCGCCGCTCACCCCCGTCTATAACCTGCTGGCCGCGGCGGAGTCGCAGGCCACCGAACGAGCATTATTCGGCGAGGCGCCCGAGCGCGCCCTTGCAGAATCCGCCAGGCTGGTGCGAGCGGAATTGAGACGCGTGACGAAATCTGACCGGAGGCAGTTGCCACATCTCGGGTGGTTCGCGCTGGCGTACGCAATTCTGCTAGCGGTCGGCGTCGCGGGCGCAGCGGCGTACGGGGCTCGGGGTCAGGCAGCCGCCCGGCGAGAAGGCTGGGCCGGCTGGGCTTTCTCGTGCCCTTGGCTCCTGGGATTCGCGGCATTTACCGGGGGGCCGATCTTCTTTTCGCTGCTATTCAGCTTATGCGATTACGACGTGCTCAGTCGCCCTGAATGGTTGGGCGCGGGCAACTACCGGGAATTGTTCATGGAAGACATGACGGCCCGCAAGGCGCTGCTGAATACCGCCTCGATGGCGGCGATAATCCCCGTTTTGCTTGCCGCGAGCCTCGCCATCGCCTTGTTGATCCAACAGACCGTCCGCCTGCAGGCCTTTTGGCAAACGGTCAGCTACTTGCCCGTCATTGTCCCGCTCGTAGCATCCGCGCTCGCCTGGATGTGGTTTCTCAACTCGCGGGGTCCGCTCAATCAAGCATTGTCAGCGATCGGCCTGTCAGCCCCAGATTGGCTCAACAACCCGAATTGGAGTCGGCCCGCCGTGGCGCTTGTGATGCTCTGGACGTGCGGCGGCAGCGTACTGGTCTGGCGATCGGGCCTGAAGGCGATTCCTCAGCGCCAGTATGAGGCGGCCGCACTCGACGGCGCCGGACCGCTGCAACGTTTTTGGCACGTAACGCTGCCCCATTTGACCCCCTACCTCCGTTTCAACCTGTTGGCGAGTTCTATCGCGGTTTTGCAGTTATTCGGCGAGGCGTTCATTATGACCGCCGGCGGGCCTGACCAGTCCTCGTTATTCATGAACCACTATCTGTTCAATATCGCCTTTCACTTCGGCCGGATGGGCTATGCTTGCGCCATCGCGTGGGCGATGTTCGTGCTCGCGGCAGGACTGGCCGCCTTGCAGTACCGTCTCATGCGTCAGAGGTCGACAACGTCATGAACGCACTCGCCAAAACGCTTTTCTGCCGCACAATACTGCACGCGACCCTGGCCAGCGTCGCTTTCGCATTCCTGGCGCCGTTGTTGTGGATCGGCTCGACCAGCCTGAAGTCGGAAGACGAGATATACGGTGCGCCAAATCAGTGGTTTCCGGCCTTGCCCCGGCCGCCCGTCCGCGGCGATGGCGTCCTCGACGGCCGACCCTTACTGTTAGGAGCCGTCCGCCTCGTAAGCGATGAGGGTTCCGAGTACGAACCCAGCGCGGGGCAGGTGATTACCGAGCGTCTTGAGCCAGTCGCAGGGCGCGTTCGACTCTCGGATACGGAGAAAAACGGCCTGCCCTACGCCACAGTCGAGTACGATTTCGAGCCGGCCGCCGCGTGGAGCGTGGGGATGGTCGTCGATGTGCCGTTTGCCGTCAACCGGCTGCGAGCTGTGCAACTGGCGTACCAGCCCGACGACAGCTGGCACGGATTGACGTGTCGCATCGAGCGGGCAGGGGCGCCCACGCTGACGTCGTTGCGGCCATATCCGTTGGCGGGAACGAGAATCCAGTCGCGCCAGTGGCGACTGGAAGACCCGTATGATGATACTCCGCGCGTTCGCGACTGGATCGAACTCGTTCCCGAGCCGGCCGCGCCCAAGAGCGACTTGCAGCCCGGCCAGGCTCGCGTCGTGTTTTCGCTCTCGCCCAGCAGTATGTTTGAGGCCGCGAGCATGAAGAGCCGGTTTCACTACGACCGAGTGTTCGCAGCCATCCCGTTCTGGCGGTATTTGGCGAGTGGCTTGTTCCTGGCACTGATGAACGCCCTGTTGACCACCGTCTCTAGCGCGATGGCGGCATATGCATTTGGCCGCCTGAAATGGGCCGGGCGCGAAGCCGTTTTCGCTCTGCTGATGGCTTCGGCTCTCTTTCCGCCGCAGGTCACCTTAGTTCCTCGCTTTTTGATCTGGCAGAAGTTGGGGGCCTGCGACACGCTGCTGCCGTTATGGCTGCCTGCCGCGTTTGGCAGCGCGTTTTTCGTCATCTTACTGCGCGAGGCGGTCCGCGCGATTCCCCGGGAATTGGAAGACGCCGCGCGAATAGACGGCTGCGGCGCGTGGGGGCTGTTCTGGCATGTGACGGTCCCGCAGATCGCTCCCAGCCTGGCTGCCATCGCGTCGTTTGCGTTCCTCGGATCCTGGAACGATTTTCTCGGGCCGCTGCTGTTCCTCTCCGATCAACGGCAATATCCGCTGGCGTTCGGCGTCTTCGCGCTATCGGTGTTTTCCGGCGCAGAGCCGGCGATCACGAGCGCCAGCGCCGTGTTGGTTTTGGCGCCTCCGCTGGCATGTTTCTTTCTGCTGCAGCGTCAGGTGATGAAAGTGTCGCTGGCGCCTGCGATTAAGGGGTAAGGCGAAATGGGCGATTTGACGTGGGAGGGAGTATGCAAGACCTATCCGGACGGTACGGAGGCCGTGGCGGCCGTCTCGCTGGCGGTCCCCGCAGGGGAGTTTGTTGTGTTGGTCGGTCCCTCCGGCTGTGGCAAAACGACCCTGCTGCGGCTCACCGCGGGACTCGACGAACTGACAGCGGGTAGAATCAAGATCGCGGGCCGCGACATGGCAAGGGTCTCCGCGAAAGACCGCAATGTCGCCATGGTGTTTCAAGATTACGCGCTTTACCCGTTCAAAAGCGTGTATGAGAACTTGGCCTTTAGCCTGCGGATGCGTCGCACGCCTGCCAAAGAGATCGACGCCCGCGTGAAAAACGTCGCTCAGCGGCTGGAACTTACGGCGTTGCTTAACCGTTTGCCGAAACAGCTTTCCGGCGGCCAGCAGCAGAGGGTCGGGCTGGGGCGGGCTCTGATTCGCAAGCCGGACGTGTTCCTGTTTGACGAGCCGCTGAGCAACCTTGACGCGAGCTTGCGGCGCGACATGAGACGCGACATCAAAGCGATTCATCGGGAGACCCGGACAACCGTCGTGTATGTGACACACGACCAGGAAGAGGCGATGAGCCTAGCCGATCGCCTGGTCGTGATGCGAAACGGAAGCGTGCTGCAGACCGGCTCGCCGGCCGAGGTATACGCGCGCCCGACCGATCGATTTGTCGCGAGTATCTTTGGCTCGCCGCCCATGAATTTTTTGACGGGCACAGTCTGCGAACGTGAAACGTTCGTTTGGCAAAGCGATGACGGCGCCGCCGTCGTAGAATTCTCTCCCTTGAGCTCTCTACGCGCGTTTGCCGGCCGGCGGCTTGTGGCGGGATTTCGGGCGGAGCATCTTCGGCCGGGAACCGGTGCCGCCGGCCTGCGCATGAAGGTCCGCGTCGCCATGGTCGAGTCATTCGGACCGTTTGTCGATGTAACGTTTCGTCTGCCCGGCGGTGCATTCGTGACGGCACGGCTCGCCGGCGCAAGCTCGCTCCAGGAGCCGGATGTCGTCGATTTGTTCGCGAGCGAACAAGACCTGCGGTGGTTTGCCGACGACGAACAAGGCTCGGCGGTGGCATGAAGCCGTTCATCGCGGTGTTTCGGGCGGCGCGGCGGTCATTGAGCTGCGCCACATCGCGACCGTGGCCAAGGCGAAGCATAAGTCGCGCAATCGAGCCTGCCGCCAAGCTGCCTCAAGCAGCGACGGATCGATCAACTCGGAGACGTTCGCCAGGTATGGCTGGACGAACTCGCTGAGGCGAGGGTCGGCATAGATCGCCTGGTCGACAAAGTGCTTCGCATCATGGACGCGCGCCGGTCTCCAATAGAAGGTCGGCGGAACGACCGACGTACGCTCCGCCCTCTGCCCGCCAATCGACTCCGGCAGCAACATCAGTTTGGGCGCTAATTCATTGATCGCCCAGCGGTGGAACAGGCTGCCCAGTTTCCATTTCCGCGGCAAAGCCCTGACCGTGCGCAACCACTCTGACGCCGACAACGGAACTGCGCAGCGGCGGAAACGAGAGATCACCGACAGGTCGGCGCCGGTTTTGTTAGCGTGATATTGCTCCAGGAATGCGCGATCGAGGCTCTCCCCGAATCGGGCGCCGGACGGGAACAAACGCCGCAGCCGGCAATTAACGCCGGCCTCGCTGAATTCCGCCGCCAATTGCGGATGCATCCCTCTCGGTGGAAATCCGGCGGCAGGAAACCGCGCTCGACTGCGCCAGCGGCGGATCGCCAGATTCTCAGCAGGAAGCCGATCCAATAGCAGCGACAAGACGCCGCGATCGTGATAGTAGCTTCGCGCATATTCGCCTCCGAACCCTAGAAACAACGTAGCTGGCGACGTTTTTGCTGCCAGCAAGACGCCGGGCCAGTGGCTCATAGGGAGCATGCCGTCGCTGATTGTCGAAATCTCGAGCCCGTGCTCCAGAAAATCGTCCGCGCAAACGTCGCCGCGTTCCAGCGGCAAGTCAAACCGCCGTGCAATTTCCGCCGACGTGGTCACGTCGAAACAATCCGGTTGTCCAGCGACAAACAGCCGCGGCCGGATTCCTTGAGCGAGCATCGCGGCCAAGATGAGCCGCGAGTCGAGTCCGCCGGTGATACACAGCAAACCGTCGTCTCGCCACAAACGGGCGACTTCAAAGCGGAGGGCCTCAATTGCAAGCCGAGCTGCCAGCAAGGGCTTGAGGATTTGAGTCTCGGGGACGGAAACGGTTGTTTCGAGCCGGTTATCTCGCCACAAGATTACCGTGCCTCTGGTCGCCCTGCGGACATCGGCGTGTAGCGTTTCCGCGCCGACGACATGACCGAATGAAAGGTAGTCGGCTAGAGCCCGAAAGTTCCATCTCCATGGAATCGCAGCTTTCCGCAGAACGCCGGCGACCGAGTCGTGATGAGCAAACCGCCCCCCTGCTGCAGTAAAGAAGTAGTGTCCGCAAAAGCCCGCGGAAGCGACAATCTGGGACTCCGCGTCCGATTCCGCCATCACTATGAAATTGCCGGGTTCGGAAGCCAGCAGGCGAAGCGGCTGCCGTCGCTCGACGCGAGCGCGAATCTCGTCCGCGGAAGGCGCACACGTGCCGACAACGCTGATCTTCATTGGGCGCTCTGGCCGGCGTCGCAAAGCACGGCCCCGCCGCTTTCCTTCGAGACTGCCGGAATTGCTAGGCTGAGCGCGGCGTCACGGTCGCGGATCATCAGGCCGAGACGGACGAATTCTTCGACTGCGGCATGCACTTGCTTTGGGGGCGTCGATGAAAACCGGTGCTGAAGCTGCGAGAGCGATGCCGGTTGCTCGCTGCATTGCAAATAGAGTTCTGCTTCGAGTCCGGCAAACGCGAAGTATACGGGAGTCGTTGGCATACGAAGGTCTGTGACCTGCAATCTGCCGCCCGCCAATCCGAACGTCAGCGACGGCCGTTCGTCGCAAGACCATGACTCTTGCCAACGCCTTAACCGTTCTTCCATTGCGGCATAGGTCGCGTCCGGCAACGCGTCGACAAGTTCATAGTCGAAAAAGTACGCTACTTCCTCCAGCCGCACCTCGCGCGGGAATAAATACGCATAATGGCGATGGGGAGAGCAACGTAGCGTGACGAAGGCATCGTGCTCGGTGAACGCCGGGCTGAAGCGCTCCATCCAGAATCGGCCGCCCCAGTTGGCGGGCTGCAGGTGCGATAGCAGCGGCAACAGGTCGGCCTGCCGACGGTAATCATTCGCGGTCTCGCTCGGAAATCCCCACAGGAGGTTCCAATCGACGTGGATGCCATAATAACGGGCCCACCGCAGCGCGTCGACGTTCTGGAGGGCGCTCACGCCCTTGCGCATGAGCTTCAGCACTCGGGTGCTGAGCGATTCGATGCCCGGCTGAATCCGAGAGACGCCGGCCTCTCGAAGAAGGCGAAGGCGCTCGCGCGAGAGGTTCGACTTGACCTCGTAGAAGAGCGTATATGGTTCTCCTCGCTCGGCCAATCGAGGCAGCAACGTCTTGTAATATCGGTTGTCGATGATGTTGTCGACCGATTCAAAGCGGAAACTGCCGTAGCGCGCGTGCAACTCGTCGAGTTCGGCCAGCACACGGCTGGCCGATTTCGACCGAAAACTCATCATTTGCCCGTTTAGACCGCAAAACGTGCAGTGCTGTTTCTCGCCCCACCAGCAGCCGCGCGAACTCTCGAAGGGAATGGCGATGCTCGACTTACTCTTCGTCGATAACAGACCCTCAGCCGCTGCACGATCAAAGAACTCTCGGTAATCGGGCGTGGGCAGATCGTCCATCGCGGAAAATGGCGTTTGGCGCGCGACGTGCCGCACGCAGCCGTTGCGCCGCGAAGCAACTCCCGGCGTCGCACCAGGATCCGTCGTGTCTCGCAGGGCGGCCAGCAGTTCGGGAAATGCGACGTCCCCTTCGCCGATCACCGCGTAGTCGATCGACGGCACGGCTCGGACCAGCTCGAGGCCCATGGTCGACTCAAAATTGGCGCCGCCGAAAATGGTGATCACGCCAGGCCGACGCGTTTTGAGTCGTCGCGCGAGCGCGATCGACGGCAACGTTTGTTGAAAGGTCGCCGTGAAGCCTACCACCGCGTAGCGATCCCATGCGATCGACTCGACAACTGCGTCGAGGTAGCGCGGCACGACCTCGTTTCGAATCTCGGGCAACCGCTCGAGCGGGCAATCGAGTCCGTCAAGGCTGGCGGCCAGTTCAGTTCGGAATGCGCGAAGAAAACGGGCATCGTGATCGGGGGCATCGGCGCCGAATGCCTCAATTGAGAACAGCCATTCGCCCAGCAACCCTCGCACTTCGCACAGTCGCGAGTATAACGGCAGCCCCAGGACGCGCGCCAGCGGCAGATGCAGGTGCAGCGTGTCGACAATAAAGCCCACTCGTTCCGCGAGCGGTTTCAGCAACCCAAGTTGAAGCGAGGGTCGCAACGCGGCAGCGAAGGGCATGGAAACGAGCGCAACTCGAAATTCATCATCGGCGCAGCGGGCAGACGCGGTCCCCGCCGGCGCCGGGTCGGACGGCGAAGCAACAAGTCTCGACGACGCGTCAGCCATAACGACTTCGACCTCACACTACCACGCATGGGCGCCGTACGAGGGCCGCATGCCTATTGGGCGGCTTCGCTTCGGACTGCGCCGCGGCCGCGTTCTTCCAATTCCCATTCCATGCCGCGCAGCACGATTTCGGCCGTGATTTGATAGCGAAAAGTGCAATACTGGGTCGCGGTGCTCTCAAAGCGGCCGTTCTCGGCCAATTTATTCGACGGCGCACCGCCGCCGCAAAGCGAAAAGTACGGACACTCCGACTGGCAGGCCGCAACTCCAATCGCGATGTCATTCTGCATGCGCGCGAAGGTGGCCGAGCGGAACATCTCACGTAATGACTGCTGGTGCACGTTGCCGAACGTAAACGTGCCGTAGCGGGGGTGGTTGTAACCCAGCAGTTCGGGCGAAAAACCGGTCACGGCGCCGTCCCAGCCCACACAAATGATGGCGCCAGGCGCAACCATCGGATTATTCAGCCGCCCACCCGACGAAATGATCGCGTGTCTGGTTTCTTCGAACTCGCGGCACCGGACGCGTCCGTCGCGCGCTCGCTCCCAAAATCGTTCCAGGAAGCGCTGCAGGCGTTGCGTCGTTCCCGGCACGCCCAGCGACGACTGTTCGTTCATTCCCTCGGCCTCTTCGATGTTGAAGCCGACCTGGGCGGGGCGGAGCTCGGCAAAATATTCGTACAATTCGTCGGCGCGGTCCAGCGAGTCGATCGTAAGCACGGCGATGATCGTGAACGGCATTTCGTGCTTGTGGAGCAATTCAATGGCGTGGATCGTTTCCGCGTGCGTGAATCGCCCATTCCTCGATCTGCGGTGGCGGTCGTGCAGGTCGGCGGGGCCATCGATGCTGACGCCGACTTCGAAGCCCTCGTCCCGGAAAAAGCGGCACCAGGCTGCGTCGACAAGTGTCCCGTTGGTCTGCAACGAGTTGCGGACGCGCACTTCGGCGGGCACGACGTCAAGCTGCCTCCGCCGCACTTCACGGTAGAACTCCCGACCGACGATTAGCGGCTCCCCGGCGTGCCAGCGGACTTCCAATTCACGATCGACCAACCCAGATTCGAACACGCGACGGTGTGCTGCAATTGCAGTCTCGACCGACATCGTTCGGGGGTCCGACCGGTTGGGAAGGTAGCAGTAGCGGCAGTCGAGATTACAGAATGGAGTGGGCTGCAAAACCAGTTGCCGCACTGGTCCAAACCCGCCGAGGGCGGCTGCCATGTCGTTCATTCCTGGCGTGATGAAAGGATCCTTCGGTCAACCCGCGTTGCGCGGCCGGAAGTGTGCACTCGGCGCGTTGAAGCGGCCCGCCAACAGTAAGGCCACATCGGGTTTTCCCGTCAAGTTGGTCGCCCCGTCGTGAATGAGGCTTTGCGTCACGGCGATGTACCCATGGTCCGGCGGAAGCATGACTCGCACGACTGGATAGTCGGGCCGCCGTTGAAAAAAATCGGCGGTCAGCCGCCAGGCCTGCCGATACTTTTCCTCGGCATCGTCCGGAGACGTGCCGGTCTGCGCAACGAGATCGGCACTGCGCAAATTCACAAACAGAAAATATCGCTCGGCCTCGCCCAGATTGAGGCACAACAACTGAAAGGCCTCCGATCGCTTTGATAGCGGCAGTTTGTCGTGGTTGTCGATGTGCAGTCCGATGTACGCGCCCGAAAAATGGTCGAACGCAGTCGATGCGCTGCCCGCCGGCGTGATTTGGATATCACATGACCGGAGAGCCTCGGCTTTGATTCCCAACGGTGCAACGGCCTTTAGCGTCTCTTCGGCACAGGCCCACAGCGCCGCCTTGCGGGCGGCCGCGTCGATGCTCGGGTCGGGCGAACAGATGGTCGCGGCGTGTTCAGACCAAAAACTTGCCCGAACCCGAGGATCGACCTGAAAGACCGATACTGTCTCCGCAAGCGTCGCCTCGCCGCAGGCGAGCAACGCGGCCCGCTCGGACGCGGTTGGCGCCCGCCAGTCCTGGCGGGGAACGTATCTTGCACCCCCTGCCTGCTCGGAGGCCTCGCCAAAGACTCCGCTGTTCACTTGCAGTTCAGACTTGTCGTCAAAAGACCCGTCCAGCCACTGCAGCAAGATGCCGTGATCCATGTAAACTCCTGGCGACGCCTCGTCTTTGCTTGCAGAGTCTTGTAGCGTTGCAATTCACGGCTGTTCCCAAAAGCTTAATTGCCCCATCCGCCGCCGACGCCGCCGCAAGAGCCCTCGGATGCGATCTTCGCCGCTGCGCGCACGGCCGCCAGCCGTTGTTCCAGCGGTAATTCTTCCGATCTGACGGCGGCATCGGCCGTCGACACTGCAATGGGGCGAGAAACTGCAGATAACGCGAACCAATGATCAGCGCGAGTCGACGACAAAGTATTTCGTTCGTTCATACCAAGTTCTCCATGTATGTAATGCCCGAAGATCGTATTGCTATGACATCAAACAGGAATTGCTGTTGAAGGCAGACAGACCGCCCACGAGAGATGTTGAACGACGGTCAAGCGTTCCCTATTCTCTCCACCTGAGCTATGCCGGCTCTTAGAGCCGAGGTTAGTTGCCCCATCCGCCGCCCACGCCCCCACAGCCGCCCTCGTTCGCCTGCGCGGACATCTCGGCACGAACCGCTGATACGCGCTGCTCCAACCGCGACAATTCAGATCGCCTAATGCCGTCCGCCGTTGACACCGCAGTCGGAGCGGAGACAGACGGCATGTTGAAACGCTGGCCGTTCGGAGTGGCAGATTGCTTAATGGAATGGTTCATTGCAACATCCTCATAGTGGAGAAGTAAAACGTTCAAAACCGCAGCCGTCGCGAATTTCCTATATACCACAACCGAGGCTCCGGGCAAGCAGACTCGTGCTCGACGCGGAACGATCGAAGGCGGCTAGAGGGACTGAGATGCGGAGCCATTGCTTCGATGACCTGCGTTGGCCCAAATGCTCTAATGACTAATACGCGGATCGCCGGCAAAACCTTCGCCGCGGCCGTGCAAGAAGTTGCCGCCACCGCCCAGGCGGAAAAACGCGAGCGGGAGAAGATGGTAAGCAACTGCGGCGTAGTTGAGACTTCGGACCTTCTCGCGCAGTTGATGGCTAGAATGTTTCCCCAACCGATCGGCTTTTCGCGTACGAGCTCTTGAAGACGGCGCGCAAGCAAAACAAGACAACGGCAAAGATTTTGCCGGCGATCCGCGTATTAGTCATTAGAGCATTTGGGCCAAAGCAGGTCGTTCAAGCAATAAGGAACGCCCGACTTCATGGGCGCTTGACGCGCCGCGACCGACCATCGGGCAACCTTTCGATTGGCTGACATCGAATTAAGCGTTCGGCATCTCCACCTTTTATCGCGGCAATCCTCGCATGATTTACAGCGCGCGACAAGCGCCGACGACGGGCGGCATTCTTCTGGGCTACCGGCAACAGCCCAAAGCTCCGACAGGTTTTGCGGTTCGCGAATCAAGCAATTGCACGTCGGGCGAGCCCATCTTTTACGACGGCGATGGACACTTGCTCACAATTGCGCCAACCGGCGCGGGCAAGGGGGTGAGCGTCGCTGTGCCGGCACTGCTCGAGTACCCCGGGCCGATCGTGGCAATGGACCTCAAACCAGAACTTGCCGCCATCACGGCTCGCAGGCGCCGCGCGATGGGCCACCGCGTCGTCTGTATCGCGCCTTTCGTCCCGGGAAGCGACGGCTTGAATCCTTTCGATTTGTGGAAGCTTCCGGGCGCTCAGATCGATGTCGATTCCGAGGTGCTCGCAGCGGCGCTCTCGGTCGGCCGTCGCTTCGGGACCGACCCCTACTGGAGCGACTCGGCGAACGGCCTTATCGCGGGACTGATTGCCCATGTCGCCACCAGTGCTCCGATGGAAAAGCGTAACTTGAATGAAGTCCGCCGATGGCTATTCGCCGACGATCTCGATTACGATCTAGCCGTCTCGCTCGATAATAAAACGGTCGTAAACAACATGGCGCGAGAAAAATTCGTCGCCTACTTGACGGCCCCTTCTGATCGGACACGCCCGTGCATTCGATCGACTGCAATGTCGCACCTCGACACGTTGGGCAGCAAATCGATACAGTCGACACTTGAACGTTCAACCTTCGATCTCCAAGACATCGTCGCCGGCGCGGATATCGACGTCTTTTTCATGCTGCCTGCAGATCGCCTGGAAAGTCATGCGGCAGTGATGCGACTTTACCTGAGCACGATCTTAACGGCCATCATTCGTCGCCCGTCGATCCCTCGCCAACGCACGTTGCTACTAGTCGATGAAGCCGGGCAGTTGGGCGGCCTGGATGCGTTGCGCCAGGCGATAACGCTTTTTCGCGGAGCCGGGCTGACCGCATGGCTATTTTTTCAGGACGTCAGTCAGATTCGCCGCAATTTCGAGCGTGACTGGGAAACGATTGTGAACAACTGTGGCGTAATTCAGGCGTTCGGCATTCACTCGCACTTGATGGCTCTCATGATTTCCCAGCTGATCGGTTTGCCTCCGCGCGAGCTTATGAATATGGCGCCCAACCAGCAAGCGTTGTCAATTCACCGCCAAGGAGCGTTCGTGTGTCATAAATTAAACTACCGTCGCGACCCGCGGTTCGCAGGTCTCTTTGACGATAACCCGCGATACGCGCAGGTCGATGAAACCGGCATCCGTTGAGCGAGCCGTTTCGATGGCGGTGTCGGCCGCGAGACGGCAAAGAGGCAAGAAACTCGCAAGTAACTGCGGCCATACCTAAACGAGTATCACTGTAAAACAGGAGGCTTCTGAGTGGTACCAAGCAATATATTCTGGATATTTTTACTTGCCTTGTCGGTCGTTTTTTGTGAGCTACCTCCGAGGTTGCGAGGGATTGATTGCGAATTTGATGAGGCTACAATGGCGCCCAAGCCCTATGGGGGGTGTCGGCTATTTTAGTATCCGATGGGAAAACCAGCGATGCTGACCTAAGAACTTCGCCTGTATTCGAAGCCAATAAATCTGACCCGTGAGAGAATTCCATGTCCTATGGAACAGGAATTGTCGGTTGCCCTCATTGTGGGACTGTCGGCACCTATAAGATCACGATGCAGAATGGTGGGCAAGTGATATGCTGCGTCAATTGTCGAAAAAACATGACGGCCGAAGTAAAACAGGGCCAATTCACCGGCCGGGCTCGATAAGAATGATCCCCACGAGCCCAAAGCGCTGGGAACAGTTCAAATGCTTGATCGCCTCGCGTTTACAGTAACTTCGTCAATCCTTACCTAATTACTGCATTACTGCCGTGGAAAGGAATGCGACCCCATGGGAAACCGCCCGGGTGGTGAGTTGGCCAAACGGCCGCTGCAATTCATTTGGCTTGTGGATTGTTCGGGCTCGATGCAAGGTAAGAAGATCGAGTCGGTGAACTTCGCGATTCGAGAGGCCATCAAGCCAATGCAGGACGTGGCCAAGGAGAACCCAAACGCGCAGGTTCTCGTCCGCGCCATGAAGTTTTCGGATGGCGCACAGTGGCATGTGTCTCAGCCTACGGACATTCACGACTTTAAGTGGACTGACTTGAGCGCGGATGGCGTGACGGATATGGGGCATGCAATGGTCGACGTAGCCAAAGCGCTCGATGTGAAGAACATGCCGGAGCGAGGACTGCCCCCGGTATTGGTTCTGCTTTCTGATGGACAGCCAACGGACGACTTCAATTCCGGATTGAAGGCTTTGATGGACCAGCCGTGGGGCAAAAAGGCAGTTCGAATCGCCATCGCTATTGGAGATGATGCCGACGACGACGTGTTGCGAAAATTCATCGGGAACCTGGAGGTCCCTCCTCTCCGAGCGGCGAACGCCCCCGATCTCGTGAAGAAGATCAAATGGGCGTCTACTGTACCTTTAAAAGCAGCCTCGAATCCTGCTAGCCGAACCAAGGATCAGCCCGATACCGGTCACGTGCCGATTCCTGCCCCGCCACAAGACACAGCATCGCCGACGACGCCAAACGATTCTTGGTAACCGAAAGCCGTGGCGTTAAGGAATTACTATGCCGACGGTACCTAAGGACTACAAATGGGGCGTACTTGGCCATAGCCAATTAGGCGCATCTCATGTACGGCAGGGGCTGCCAAATCAAGATGCAATTCGGTATTACAACTTGCCTGACGGCTCTTGTCCGGTTGTGGTCGCGGTCGCCGACGGTCATGGGAGCGCAAAGAGCTTTCGCAGCCACGTTGGCGCAGCGATTGCTGCAGAGACCGCTGTCCAAGTGTGCTTAGAGTTCCTCGAAGGAACGGGCGACGCTCCGCCTTCAGCCGTTAAGAATGCTGCCGAGCAGCACATTCCTGCGCGCATCTTCCAGGCTTGGAAGCGCCGTGTCGCGGAGCATCACGCGAGGAATCCATTTACCACGGAGGAATTAAATCGACTTGCGGAGCAAAGCGGCGCGGCAGATCGGGATCGTATGGCGCGCGCGGAGCGGCCACAGCTGGCATATGGGTCAACGCTTTTAACTGCCTTCTTGACCAACGAATACCTGATGGCGTTTCAACTTGGCGACGGCGACATATTGGCGGTTTCAGACTCCACCGGCGAGGTGGGATATGTGATTCCTAAGGACGAGTCACTCATCGCAAATGAGACAACGTCGTTGTGCCAGGATGATGCCCATAAATACGTCCGGTGCAGATTTCAGTTATTTCAAGGCCGCCCGCCAGGGCTCGTGATGCTGTCTACTGACGGCTATGCGAACTCATTTGCGACAGCCCCGGATTTTCTGAAAGCGGGGACTGATTATCTCGACATGCTTCAAAGTGAAGGCAAGAACTCGCTTCAGAAGAACCTTCCCGAATGGCTAGAAGAAGCATCCCGCCAGGGAAGTGGGGACGATATCACATTGGGCATGATCTATCGCATTACGCCGCCATTTGCCACGCACACAACTGAGACGCAAAGCGATGTAACATGCTCTGACGAAAGCAAGACGCCGCCAACAGGCGTATTTGCTGCAAATGAATCTTCTGTGCCTGCGCCCTCGGGTGATTCCGGGAGTTCAACCCTTGAGAGAGCCACGGCAGAATCGCAGATATTCCCGCTTACGGCTCCGCAATCGTCGCACAGTTCTTCACACCTAACGGCCGCCCCAGCGCAAAACCCCATTCTCACTGAACGTCCCATAGGTCAAGGCGACTGCGGCTCGGCTCTGTCGCAAGGTGCTCCCTCGATCGGTTCCGTGAGCGAATCCGGCGCATTAGGCTCGAGCCTCCCCTCGGCATTCGAAGATGTGGGGCTTTCTCGCGAACGCTTGCCATTGAAGGATCGGCAATCGGATGCGCCGTTCTGCGAGGTCGAGCCATTTCAAGAAGTCATTCCGGAGACACCACACGATGCCCCGAGTCTGACCGACTCGCGCATCGAACCAAAGCCAACGGAGTCTGCGGACGATGCGGCATGTTCTAGCCATGTAGGAGCCTGCGCTCAACTAGATAAAGCGGCGCTTCCAGATCGCAGTACTTGGAAAGACTTCTTGCGAGTTATCACGAGGAGTAAGAAGTAGCCGACCAGTATTGCTGTGAACGCACCGGAGGCGGGTCACACGTTCCCGTGAGGATGGTTCCGTGAATGAACTGCTAAAGCCTGGCCAAGTTGTACAGACTAAGTTCTCTGGCCAGCCCTGCCAGGTTGAGAAGTTTCTCGGTGGCGGTGGCCAGGGGGAAGTCTATGGTGCGAAATGGTCCGGCACTTCTTTTGCGCTGAAGTGGTATTTCCTAAACACTGCTACCGAAGACCAGCGAGAGGCGCTCGAAGCGCTTGTAAAGGAATCTCCTCCAAGCAATGCATTCCTGTGGCCGCTTGATATGGCGTACGCTAACGGCGTGCCTGGGTTCGGTTACATCATGCGGTTGCGAGAGCCGCGTTATAAGGGGTTGCTGGATTTGGTCACTAATCGAATCGATCCTAAATTCCGCGAATTAGTAACGGTGGGACTGGCTCTTGCTGACAACTTCTACAAACTGCATGCGAAGGGTTTGTGCTATCGCGACATTTCGTTTGGAAACGCTTTCTTTGATCCGAACACCGGAGAAGTGCTGATCTGCGACAACGACAACGTCACGGAAAATCGTTCGCCGAAGGTTAGCGTCCTCGGCACGCCCGACTTCATGGCGCCAGAAATTGTTCGTCGCGAAGCGCTGCCGAGTAGACAGACGGACTTGTACTCGTTAGCGGTCCTATTGTTTTATATCTTCCACATTCAACATCCTCTGGTCGGCAAGAGGATCCTGGCGATCAAAAGTTGGGATCTAGCATCACGTACAAAACTGCTCGGTACGGATCCGTTATTCATTTTCGATCCACATGACAAGTCAAACGAGGCCGTGAATCGGTCGGTGGATGCACTCGGAGAGGCCGGCGCAAATGCGCTAGTCTACTGGCCCATTTTTCCACAACTCCTTCGCGACACATTCACGCATACGTTTACCGTGGGGCTCAGAGATCCTGAGCACGGACGAGTCACAGAGGGTGAGTGGCGTAGGGTACTGTCTCAGCTTCGCGACTCGATCTTTTATTGTGCATCGTGCGGAGCTGAGAATTTCTACGACCCTATTGTCATCAAGACCTCCAGCGGACAATCGGGGAAATGCTGGTCTTGTAAAAAGGAACTGCGCTTGCCGTTTCGAATTCGTCTCGGCAAGTCGATCGTTATGTTGACGCATGAGGGCAAGCTTTTCCCACACCACCTCGATCCATCGAAAGACTTTGACTTTACAAAGCCTTGGGCGGAAGTCACGGCTCATCCTTCAGACCCGAGCATTTGGGGTTTGAAGAACTGTAGCGGAGAGAAGTGGGTGGCCACTATGCCGGATAATAGCGTGAAGGACATCGAGCCAGGGCGTAGCGTCCGGCTCGCCGATAAGGCGAAAGTCAACTTTGGCAAAGTCGAAGGCGAAATCCGTTACTAATATGTCGCGAACGAACAATTGATGAACTGAGAGACCCGTGGTCATGCGGAATATCGTGATCGTAATGGGCCGATGCAGCCAGTCGAAACGACCGTTTGGCATCCGTTTTGAGCGCCACGGCTCAGACCACTGGGGTGCGACGTGGGCCTTCGCAATAAAAGACGCCGTCGCGAAGAAAGAAGGCTATGAGAAGACGCGCATGGAGGGCCGGTTTTCGTTCGACGACTGTTTTCCGGGCTGCCCGCATTGTGCGACCCACCACTTCTTCGTTTGTGCGTGCGGGAGACTTTCCTGCATGAAGGCTGAGCGCGGACAAGTGACGTGCCCTTGGTGCGGCGAATGCGGCGAAGTGAGCGGGCAAGCTACGAGCATGGATGGCGGAGGCGACCGGTAAGAGTAATGTAGGATCTCGAGAATATGAAATGCAGGACATCCCGCGCCAAAAATTGGTTGAGATCATCGCTCGTTTTGGTCCGCAACTATGCGATGATCCAAAACGCTGCGAGGGGCTGCTTCGAGACTACTGCGGCGAGCACAACCGGGAAATCACCATCCTCGTGGCTGCCATTCGTGAAGGGGTGACTTTCGAACTCAGGGGGTCGCAAGGCACGATTCCCCATGACGTGCTGCTAGAACGCTGCGCGCAGCGGCTGCGAAGCAACGTCGGAGTGGTTCCCCACCTGGCACGTTGGAGCGTCGAAACGTGGGCCTTGGCCTTAGGCGTGCTTACGCCGAACGAACTGACGAATCTCTTCCGCTGCCCGTCTTGTGGTGCGGCCGGGAACAGCGCTATGCCAATCGCTGGCAAATCCATCAAGTGTCCCAAATGCAAAGCGAGGGTGCGGGTCTCTGACGATGGCCGCCAATTCGCCCTGGAAACCAAGAGTATTGCCGACGCAACTTCTGCAGCCACAGTTATCGGCACGTCGCAGTTGCACGACCCGTTTGCCGAGGCGACCGACCCCCGCGGGCAGCTTCGGCAGGCGCTTCGCCAGATTATGGCCGACGGGGTGATAACGGAGGTGGAAAAAGTGCAGATTCAGAATCTGCGCGAGTCGCTCGGGATTTCTTCTAAAGAGGCCCAGCAAATCTTCGCTCAGATTAAAGCTGAATCTGTGCCCAAGAGCGTTCCTGTTGCGACGACAGTTCCCGTACAGAGCCCTTCCCCACAAGCCATTTCCGTTGCGTCACCCGTTTCGACAATTCCCTTTGCCGTAGTGTCACAGCCACGGACCACGCTGAAGTCGGAAATCCAACAACGTGTTAGCGCTCCGTCGCTTGGACTAATTGTCATCGGAATTCTAGGCGCTCTTCTCTGCGCGGTGGGAACATTAGGCGCTATGGTCGCCGAGACCCCCAGGTCCACTGCTGGTTCAAGCAAAGCGCCGATCGTCGCTGTTTATTTTTTGGGAAGCCTTGTTCAGTGCTTCGTTGCCTTCGCTGGGTTCCAGATGAAGAATCTGAGGAATCGCCAAGCCGCATTTGCAGGAAGCATTCTTGCAATGTTGCCATGCTCTGCCTGCTGCGTATTTGGTCTTCCGATTGGGATCTGGTCGCTTACAGTTCTGAACAATTCAGACGTAAAGCAGGCTTTTCGCTGAAATCGACAGTTAATTGCACGGGGAAATGAGATGGAAGACATCCCATGCCAGAAAGTGATTGAGATCATCGCTCGCTTCGGGCCGTAACTGTGCGACAAGCCATATCATCGCGATCGCGGCAGTACGGGATTAATCATATCGAGCGTGTAGAGTCAGGGCGTGGGCCAAGCAATGGGACAAGCGGAGCTCTGTCTCATGAGCGGCGCTGAGGTAAAATAGCGACGCGCTCCGCAAGAAGGTTTTCCAACTGTACGTTCCTCTGGATCCGCTGCACGATGTTCGTCAAGGGCTGCTTAGAGTGAAGATCGATATGAACGACCAGGCACGGAAGGCGCTCGTTGAAATAGTTGCGACCTACGGCCCACAGTTATTTGGAGAGGAGTGGAGAAAGTGCCAAGGGCTGCTGCAAGATAAGTGCCGGCGGGCAGGGCGCGAAATCAACGCCTTAGTCACCGCCGCTCGGGAGGCACAAGTCTTAAAATCCGACCCGGCTGTTGCGGTGAAAGGTCATATCAACCGAGTTGCGGAGTTGCTATTTAAGAAATTCGGTATAGACCACGCGCTTGCGCTGTGGGCGGCCGAGACGTGGGCTCTTGCTTTGGGTGACATTAGCGAGTTTGAGCTCTCTTTTCCTTTTTCATGTCCAAAGTGCGCATCAGAAACGCGCGGGGCGTCGCATTGGCGAGGACGGGTAGTGGTGTGTCCCGCTTGCAAATCACAAATCGCAGTCGCGGAGAATGGTGGCGCGTCGATCCTCAGTGCTCCATCGAGCACGGTCGTTCCATCCCGAGTGAACTGGTGGATGGTAGTCGATGAGGAGCAACCGGACTCAATCCACGGAATTCGGCTCGCCGAGGCGATCCAACGAGTTCTTGCCAATGACTCCCTCACACCTCACGAAAAGGCGAACCAACTTGACTTCCAACGGACGCTAGCGGTACTGCCGGATATTGCAGCCGATCTTTTGGAGATCTCTGGGCCGAAGCTCAGCAATTGTGAGCCGCTGATCCTCGGTATCTTGCGCGGCGCCGGGGAAGAAGCTGGTCTTACCATTGAGCCCAATGTGCCAGTTAAGAAAGCCGACCGGCTTCGTCGGATTGTCTCCATGCCGCTTGCCGAAAACATCTTAGCGGTCATTGATGGACAGCTTTTCGAGCCCGACGAGTCTGGTGTCATTTTCGGCGCCGAACGAGTTTATTTCCGAAATCCCCCAATCAGTTCGCGACCAGGCTCCGCCAGCGTACCCTACGCGGAGTTTCCGAGGCGCGAGTTCTCCTCACACAGTCTTCAAGAACTACAACTCGGGCGCGGCGACATTCTTGACTTACGCGGCACGGGCATAAGCAAGCGGGCCATGCTCGGCATTCTGAAGAGCATAAAACATGTACTTGTCAGTATCGGCTGGGAAGAAACCGACAGTCACAGTTCTTAGGCCGGCGCACGCATTCATTGGGGGAACTGTGCTCCGTGCATGCCCTTTTGCTGATCCCTCTCGCGACAATTTGTGTTCTCAAGCGAACTGCAGGCAACTAAAATCGTCGACGGTGCGATGTCGCCGCGATAACCGGTTCCAAGAAAGGGCAGCGTTGCTCGCATGTGGATGATCCTTACCGCAATTTTGAGCCACCCCATCGCGTTAGGGATTGCCGGCTCATTTGCTGGTCTTCAATTTTACACCGCCATAAGGCTGAAGCGTTGCCTCCGCCGGCAAATTGCCATCGCCGAGTCGCTACGTTGCCGCGGCGCTATTGCTGATGCCGTACTTTACGAGCGTAGTTGGTTTCATTGGGCCTCGCGCAGCTTTCCGCCGGACCGCGCCCCGGTTCTATCGCGGGAAGACGCGCTGAAGGAATGTGATCGGCGATTAGCGGATGAGTTGGACTACGCACGGCTTCAGCGTCTCGCGGTTGGCGCACCGCTCATTGGCGTGTTAATCACTGCGTTTGGGTTTCTTAATCCTCCTGCGATCACCCAGACGGAGACGCTCAGTGAGATATTCACCGCGGTGACGCCGTTGATTCTGGGCGTCGCATACGGAGCCGTTCTGGCGTTGCTAAATCAATTCTTGCTGTATCGGAGCGAGCGAAGTATCGACGATCTGCGATCGCAGGCGCGGGCTTGGTTTGACGAAATGGTTTGGCTCCCACACGGGAACGAAGCGGATGAAGACCGCTTGGGCGATTCGATGCGCAACCTCGCCGATGAGTTGAGCCACCAATTCCGGGCGGTGGAATCCGCGGCAAATATTCTCGCGAAAACGGGCAGCGCGCTCGAACGATGCCTTGCCGACTTTTCGTCCAAAGTCGAGCCATTGCCGTCGTCGCTGACTCTTTTCAAGAGCGCCAGTGATGCGACTACGGCGGCATTCAAGCAGCTAGTGCCAGCGGGGACTCAGCTCGGCGCACTTTTCGAACGGGCTGTATTGCAGTTTAAAGAAACCATCGATGCCGGCTTCTCTAACGTGGTGAAGCAACAAGAAGAAGCAAGCAGCCGATTGGTCCATGCAGCCACGCGAACACATGACGTGATACTCAAGATGGAGCAAGCGGCCTCCGCCATCGAGATCAACAGCCGCTTGCAGCAGGAGGCGGCCCATCAATTCCATCAGTCGATCGACAACTGCATCATCCCACATCAGCAGCTAGTGCTTGAGGCGCTACAGCGCATCGACTCACTCACGAGCGGATTATTATCCACAATGGAAGCGTTAGATAGATCGCTAACCCAGTTTGTCGGTCAATCGGCTGGTTTGTTCGCGGCTGCAGACTCCAGCTTCCAGCAGTTTGCTACAGCAGCCGGGAACCTCCAGGGAGCGGTTGAGACGCAGTTCGAACCGGCCGCCCAACTGCACCGCGCGGTCTTGGCGGGGATTGCCTCAACGGCCGACCGAACAGAGAAGTCAGTGGAAAAGCTCCTGGATGCCTGCGGCTCGCTTGGCACTGCGGCGCTGGACCAGGCGGCGGCGAGTCGCGAATTGACCAAGTGCGTCGATTCCAACCTTACGCCGGCGCATGCTTTATTAACTCGCGCCGCGACGCATTTCGACAACATCGCTGAAGAGCTCGCCGAACACGTCGATCGGCTGCGTTCCTCATTGGGCGGCGCCGCCACGAGCCTCAATGCGTTGCTGCCATTAGCGAAGCAGGCGTTCAATGAAATGCCAAACGCCGTCTCTGACTTTCGCGATGTCGTCACTGGGCAGTTTAAACCGGCCGCGCAGCTTCATGCGGAGGTCGTTGAAAGGATTGGCGGCGGCGTAGACGGTTTCAATAATCTGGTAGCTGGGCTACTGGGAGCAACGGCCGAGCTAACCAGAATCGTTGACGGTCAAGCTAGTGCGGCCAATGCTTTTCAGCCTGCGTGCGATGCCGTGCGGGCTGCAGCAGTCGATTTGACCCAGCTCGTGGATTCGTTGCGGGGCGCAGTTGCTGGCGACGTGCTTCCAGCACAAAAAGAAGTGCACGCTGCGGCAAATTCGTTGCACCGCTCGGCTGAAATGTTGGCCGGCTTCATCGAGAAAGGAGTGTCTCCGGCCACCCAACGACTAAAGCAGTTGGATCAGACGATTGCGTCATTGAATGCTTTGCTCAATGATATCCGTCCATTGGGTGCCCTGGGAAGAGAGGCGTCACATTTTCTGGACGGAATTTCCAAGGCAGCTGAGGTTGCGTTGGCTCTTAACGCCCTGCCACGAGAAGTAACGCGATGTATGAGTCCGCCGATTGATGCCCTGACGTTGGCTGTTAGCGAGTTAGAAAAGAGACTGCGCCAGCCAGTCGGTGAGAATGGTAAGTCGCCGTGGTGGAATCCATTTCGTAGCAGTCGATAGCGCAACCTGTCTGTCCATTAGAGAGTGCAATCAATATGCCGCTCGATCATCCTACACGGCGTTCACAAGATCAGAGTTCCGTTGGCTGGATCTCAAATACAGATGCCGTGATGTTTGGCATGGTTGTGTTCTTTGTCGTGGCCGTATTCCTTGATGCAAAGCACCGGCTGCGGCCGAGTGCGGATGCCGAATGGGAAAGACAGTTGGCGGCAATTACGGCTAAGTTAGAAGAGGTGGAAAGGCGCTTGGCGACCGCCGTCAGCGACCTAGAAGCGACGAGAGCCAGGGGTGCGAATTGGCAACGAGACGCAGAGGCTGCCGCCGAACGTCTTAAGGTGCTGTTAGCGGAACAAGCCCGGCTCGAGACAACGCTTGCAGTGCTCTGCAGCGAGAACGACGACCTCAAGAAGATAGAGAAAGCGCTCCAGCAACGTCTCTCGAACGGTTCAAAAGGCTATCATGAACTCCAAGAAAAATACAAAGCTGAAAAGGAATCGAACAAAGAGCATCTTGCCGAGCTGAAGGCGCTCACCGAACAGGCGGATGACCTTCGGAGGCAAGCCAACCTGTTCGCAGAAGAGAACGTTGTAATTCTGGCTGCCTATCTCGAAACTGAATCACGACTCCAGCAAGCCGAATCCAGCGAGAATCGAGTCCGGAGGGAACTGATTGGTCTAAAGGGCCGTGATGGCAAGCTCAACCGGGTGGTAATCGTTTTCGATGCCTCTCTAAGCATGAAGCAAGGAGGCCGATGGGAAAAGGCGCGATTGGTAATGGAAGAGTGGCTCAAATGGCTCGACATTGGAAGTGGCGCCTTAGTGGTGTTCAGTACGGGCGTCGCAAGTTATCCGTCGGATGGGTCTCTCTTGTCGCTGACGGGATCCGGTTCAATAAAGAACCGTGACGAGTTATGTCGTTTTTTGGAAGGGGTGGAACCGGAGGGTGGAACCAACACATTGGCCGCGCTCCAAAAGGCATATGCCTACGCCGACCTGGATGCTATTTTGCTGTTCACCGACGGCGCGCCGAATGATGGACATGGGTCGGTTTTCGATCCAAAGGTGGCTGAGAGAATCTATTCGCTTTGTAAGTCGCGACCTGACATTCCGATAAATGCAGTTGGTCTCGGTGACTACTTTAAACCCGAACTATCGCAGTTCTTGCTCCGAATAGCGGAAATGACAGGTGGAACGTTTGTGGGCCGGTAGCGCTGTACAAACAGGAAGACGCGATGGCGTGGCGATTTCGCTAAAGCTTCAAAATCGGACCGATCCGCGCCTCACTTGGCAAGCGAGGAGTTGGAGTGAATTGGGGCATACCGGGGCTACGGGTCGGGCGCTCCAGTGATGGCCGTCCTTATCTCTCTCTAGGAATACCAGGCACCGGAATATCATACGTCCAGCACTTCGGGGCACGTAAGTAAGCTGTCGGGAGCAATATTTACCGAATAGGGCCTCTGACTCAGAAGGCATGAGCACATTACGATAGCTAAACCGCAAACTTGCCAAAAAGTTTGTGGCGCTTTTTATGCCGCGCAGCTCGGAAAAACTGGTCAATTGAGGCAATCATTCGTCGCTTGACGAAACGCAGAAACCCCGTAACATCTAGTAGTTGCTGCAACGGGAGCAACGTAGCGGATGAGTAAGCGTTCGATCTAACCGTCCGTGGCGCGGCGTAAGCTGCGAGGAGGTGTTTCCTTCTCGAGAGCGGAGAGCCGGCAATGGGACGACGACCGTCGCCATCGCTGGATCAGCTCACGCCTTCTCGCAATACGCGTCGCCAGTTCAAATTCGACTGGGCACTGCGGAAGAATGGCGAGTTAGGGCGATCGCCGACAATCATCCGTTCCACATCCACGTCAACCCGTTTGAGGTCATGATGCGCACTGACGCCGATGGGAATAGCACGCCGATGAACGTCTGGCGCGATACTTTGTTTTTGCGCGGGGGAGAGACGTACGTAGTTCGCAGTCGCTTTCCCGAACCGACACGGCGAGGTACCCGGCGCTGGACCGACAAGACGCCAGAACAGCGATCCGCCGTGTATGCCAACCGCCGCCGCATGAAGGGCGACCGAGGGAAACGTCTGCAACGCCTACGCAGCGAGTTTGTAGAGCGTACGCGTCGGGATTGATGGCGCAGTCCTTCAGTGCGGCGCACAGTGCGCAGGTGCGGCGCTGTCTGATGAGGCCCTCGGAATGTTGGTGCGCATGGTTTCCGAATGGAACACCGCCTACCCTGGCACCGACAGAATGCGGTGATGATTGTCGACGCGCTAGTGGAGGCGGCGGAGCGGATCGATCCGCAGTTTGTGTACGAGTATTTCTGGCGCGCTGCCGCCTGCCCAAGTTCTCATTCGGCCGCCGAAGCGGACCGGATTCAGTCGGGCGCCACCGCTGTTACGACGTCTCCGGCCAGTACCACGGTCGATCACTCGCCGGCTGGGTCGAACCAATCGTCGACGAACGAATCTGTGGCCCGCAATATTGGCCGCCACGCTGGCCTTCAACGTCCATCTGCTTAGTCAAACCCCGATGGGCGGCGGGATCGTCGCTCCGAGCATCCGGGGTGGCTTGCCGAACTTCGCGCCATAGGCGATCAATTCATCAATCACTTGTTCGGCGCCGTCCTGCCAGATTTTTTCCGCCCAAGCGTCGTACTGTTTCTCCGCGGCCGCCTCATCGCTGCTGATCGCCCGCGCTGCAGCCAGGCAATAAGACAACCCGTGCCTGATTCGATTCACGATGCGAGTCCGCGTTTGACCGGCTTCCTTGCGGAGCGTCGTCAGTCGCCGGTTCTCCTGATCCGTCGTAGAGGCAATTCCGACTTGCCGCAAGCCGCGGATCGCCTTGCCTTCCAGCAGGCGTTTCCGGTTGACCACAACAGTTCGCTCAGCGCGGCGGCGTCGCGTCGATCCGTCTTGCGTTTCGTCCTCTGCTCCGGTTGGATCAGGATCACCTTGTGGCAGCGGTAGTCGCGCAGCATCCGAATCAACCATTCATTGAAGCCGCAGACTTCCAGCATGGCGACGAACTTCTCGCCGGCCTTCAACCGCTCCATTGCCCACGATCGCTCGTCGCGCGACATTTCTTCGCCTTTCCTAAAGTAAACTCCGGCTTCACCTGCTCGTCCTGGGAATAGGCTTGCTCTAACTGAGTTCAACGAGCAAATGTGCTTAACGTAACGTGCTTGCCGTTCCAAACTCCCAGCGTCGCACCGGGCAGCTTGTATGGCGACGCCAAGACGTTGACGGGCCGCCAGCCGCCGATCGAGATGTCGCGTGCTGAATTGTTCTCGATGAAATCGTTGGTGATTAGTGCATAGCGACAACGCATGGCGATGCGCTCTAGGATTTTTTGCACACATGCCGTTGGCAAGTGCTGAGCGACGTCTTTCATGATAATCAGGTCTGCGTCCGGGATGTCTTCCAGGTATGGGTTGAGCACTTGGAAGCGAATGTTTTCTTTACCAAACCGCCGGACGTTCGCGTCGATTACGGAAGCGGCCACGTCCACGCCCAGATACCGCTTCCGGGACAAATCCACGTGACGCATGATTTGCCAATCGCCACAGCCGATGTCCAGGATCGACTGGATGCTCGGGGTCTGATTGATCAGCCGATTGACGAGCGCGATGTAACCCTTGCTCGCGCCGGGCGCCGAACCGGGACCGCTTCCCTTGCCGCACCAACCACCGTTGCGATAGAGACGATCAAACACGGCGAACGGATCAGACGCATCGCCGGCAGGTCGATGGCCGTTCGAATTGCCTTCGGCACTCTCGGGCGCCGGATCGGCAGGATTTTTCACCGCATCATACATTCGATCGCGTGAGTGAGCCGGGTTCTTTGCCCGCTGTTTCGCTCGTAGGATTCTCTCTGACAGCACGGCACGAGATGTTTCTTCCGCGGCCCGGTCGGCGGCTTCGTCAATCGCCTGCTTAAGGGCAGTGCGTTCTCGGTTCAGCCGCCGCAGGGATACCAGTAGTTCGGCGAGCTGCGGGCTGGAGCCGTCCCCGTCTTCACACTTCTTCACGTCATGTTCACACCGACAAAGTTTCTCATTGATCGCTTTCAGCTCAGCCTGCAGCCGTTCAAGTTCGCCGTTTTCGGGGACTCGATCGCGGCAGACCCGGCGAAGCTGGCTCAGCTTGAGTTGCACATCTGCTGGCACGTGGCCGTTAGCGCCATGTTGAAGCTGGCACTCGAGGGCTGCGACCCGATCCAACAATTCGCCCGCAGACATCGCGGTCGGCAATGTTTGTCGCTTATGCCTGGCTTGTTCCCACACTTGCCAAGCCATGCGTTCAAACACTTCTTCCCAGTTTCCCAGTTCGCGTTGGCGAAACAGCCGCATCGTGGAATACCAAGGGCAGTCTTGGCGGTTTAAAAGCCAGCGCCAATCGGCCGCTTTGGGCAGCGCCACCCAAACCGGCACGCCCATCCCGCCGGCCAAGTGCACCAGCGACGTGTCGGAAGAGATCACCAGGTCCAAGTTCATCAAGATCGCCGCCGTATCCATGAACGAGCCAGCCGCTGTGTCACAGTGAGCCGGGAGCTCGGTCAGCGAAAACTGCTCCAGTGCTTTGGGAATTTGCTCCGTCCCGAAACCTCTTTGCAGACTGATCAGCCGCACTCCGGCGACTTTGGCCAGCGTGGCGAATTTCTCCAAAGGAATCGAGCGATGCCGGTCGCCTCGATACCGCGGGTTGCCCTGCCAATTGATACCGATCTTGAATGC